>DASQAK010000034.1:0-8320 GCA_035635755.1 Candidatus Methylomirabilota bacterium
CGGCCCCTCGGGCATGGCCCGGACGCCGCGGAACGGATGGCCCTGGGGCAATTCGCCGTGGACGTACCCGATGAGATCGGCGATCTGCTCGGGAAAGTGCTCGACGCCGAGCGCGCCCGGACCGTGGGCGAGGGCGCGCGCCGTGCGCGGGTCGCTGCCCGGGGCCCGACCGATGCCGAGGTCGATGCGCCCGGGGTACAGGGTCTCGAGCATGCGGAAGTTCTCGGCGACCTTGAGAGCGCTGTAGTGGCTCAGCATGACCCCGCCCGCGCCCACGCGCATCCGGCGCGTGCGCGCGGCCACCTGGCCGATCAGGATCTCGGGAGTGGAGCCGGCCAGGCCGCGGCTCGAGTGGTGCTCGGCGAGCCAGTAGCGGTGGTAGCCCCAGCGCTCGCAGGCGCGCGCCAGCTCGATCGTCTCGGCCACTGCATCGGCCGCGGTGCCGCCGCTCCGGATGGGCGACTGGTCGAGGACGGAGAGGACGGGCACGCGCGCCGGGACGGTCAGTCGGCGGGCAGGCGCTTGGTCAGGACCTTGGCGAGGGCCTCGGGCTTGAAGCCGAGCTGCAGCAAGGCCACGCCCGTGTCGGCATACTCACGGTAGGCGGCGATCCGGCCGCCCTCGAGCTCGAAGAGGCTCATGCCGCGGAAGCGGATGCGGCGGCCCTCGCTGCGAGGCACGGCGGGGCTGACCGTATAGCCGAACGTCCATTCCGCCGCCGCGCGCTGGGCCTCCGTCACGACGGTGTCCATCCGCCACTGGTAGTCGCGGCCCTCGCGGAACATGCGCTCGAACATCTCCCGGAGGGCGGGCTGCCCGGCGTGCGGACCGAAGAAGAGGTCGTGATAGCTGCCCGAGGCCGTGAAGCAGCCGAGGAGCCCCTCGACGTCGCGCCGGTTGAAGGCGTCCGCGAACCGCTCGACGATGCCCACGTGGCGGCCGCCCTACGCGGCTTCGACCTTGATGCGCATGGAGTAGAACGAGCGCCACACGAAGACCACGGAGATGACGAAGAAAACGGCGGCGAGGCTGCGGCTCAGCAATGCCCCCTGGTCGGCCGTGAGGGTCACGGCCAGCTCGACGGCGAGGAGACCGAAGAGCGTGGTGAACTTGATGACGGGGTTCATGGCCACCGAAGAGGTGTCCTTGAAGGGGTCACCCACCGTGTCACCCACCACCACGGCGGCGTGCAGCGGGGTGCCCTTCTCCTTGAGGTCGACCTCCACCACCTTCTTGGCGTTGTCCCAGGCCCCGCCGGCATTGGCCATGAAGACGGCCTGGTAGAGACCGAAAAGCGCGATCGAGATCAGGTATCCGATGAAGAAGTACGGCTCGAGAAACGCGAAGGCGAGGGTGGCGAAGAACACGGCCAGGAAGATGTTGAACATGCCCTTCTGGGCGTACTGCGTGCAGATCTCCACCACCTTCTTGCTGTCGGTGACCGAGGCCTTGGTCACGCCCTCGAGCTTGATGTTGGCCTTGATGAACTCCACGGCCCGGTAGGCGCCCGTGCTCACCGCCTGGGTCGAGGCGCCCGTAAACCAGTAGATCATCGCCCCGCCCGTGATCAGGCCGAGGAGGAAGGGCGGGTGGAGGAGCGAGAGCTTGTCGAGGTTCTGGGTCAGCCCGTGCGTCAGCACCATGATGATGGAGAAGATCATGGTGGTGGCCCCGACCACGGCCGTGCCGATCAGCACGGGCTTGGCGGTGGCCTTGAAGGTGTTACCCGCGCCGTCGTTTTCCTCGAGCATGTGCTTGGCCGACTCGAAGTTGACGTCGAAGCCGTGGTCCTTGCGGAGCTCCGCCTTGATCCCGGGAACCTGCTCGATCACCGAGAGCTCGAACACGGACTGCGCGTTGTCCGTCACGGGGCCATAGGAATCGACGGCGATCGTCACGGGGCCCATGCCGAGGAAGCCGAAGGCCACGAGGCCGAAGGCGAAGACGGCGGGGGCGATCATGAGGTCGCCCATGCCCAGCCGGCTCACCAGATAGGCCGAGCCCATGAGCCCCACGATCACCATGCCGAGCCAGTACGCGCTGAAGTTGCCCGCCACCAGTCCCGAGAGGATGTCGAGCGAGGCACCGCCCTCTCGCGCGGAGGTGACCACCTCGCGCACGTGCGCCGATTCCGTCGACGTGAAGACCTTGACGAACTCGGGAATGATGGCGCCCGCGAGGGTGCCGCAGGTGATGACGGTGGCAAGCTTCCACCACAGGGAGCCGTCGCCCAGGCCGGGGATCAGCCACCACGAGACGAGATAGGTCAGCACCACCGACACGATCGACGTGATCCACACGAGACTGGTGAGGGGCCGCTCGAAGTTCATCCGCGTCGCCTGCCCATAGCGTCCGCGCGCCCACGCGTCGTTGATGAAGTAGGAGGCGCCGCTCGCCACGATCATCATGACGCGCATCACGAAGATCCACACGAGGAGCTGGACCTGGACGACCTCCTGCGCGACGGCGAGCACGATGAAGGAGATGAGGGCCACCCCCGTCACGCCGTACGTCTCGAAGCCGTCGGCGCTGGGTCCCACGGAGTCGCCCGCGTTGTCGCCCGTGCAGTCGGCGATCACCCCGGGGTTACGCGCGTCGTCCTCCTTGATGTTGAAGACGATCTTCATGAGGTCCGAGCCGATGTCGGCGATCTTGGTGAAGATGCCGCCCGCGATGCGGAGGGCGGAGGCTCCCAGCGATTCGCCGATGGCGAAGCCGATGAAGCACGCGCCCGCGTACTCGCGCGGGACGTACAGTAGGATCAGGAGCATGATGAGCAGCTCCACGCTGATGAGCAGCATGCCCACGCTCATGCCCGCGCGCAGGGGGATGGAGTACACGGGAAAGGCAAGCCCGCGGAGGCTGGCGAAGGCGGTGCGCGAGTTGGCGAACGTGTTGATGCGCATGCCGAACCAGGCCACGCCGTAGCTCCCCCCGATGCCGACCAGGCTGAAGAAGAGGATGATGGCGACCTGCTGGCTCGTGAAGTGCTGGAGCACGCCGAAGTAGAACGTGACGATCACCGCGATGAAGATCCACAGGACGAGCAGGAACTTGCCCTGGGTCACCAGGTAGGTCTTGCACGTCTCGTAGATCAGCTCGGAGATCTCCCGCATGCTCTGGTGCACGGGCAGGTTCTTGAGCTGCTGGTAGATCACGAGCCCGAACCCGAAGCCGAACAGGCACACGAGCAGGCCCCACTGGAGCAGGACACGACCGCTCATCCCCCCGAAGCTGACCTGGGCGAGATCCGGGATCTTGAGGTTGGCTTCCCCGCCGGCCTGATGCTGAGCGCTCCGTTGCTGAGCAGGCGCCGTCGGGGCCTGGGCCTCGGCAGCCTGAGGGCCGGCCATCCCCGTCACGAGGATCAGGACAAGGAGCGCAGGCAAGCAGAACAGGGCCGGCCCGCGCAGGGTGTGCACTCCGCTCATGAGCAAATCTCCTCGACCAACATTGGGATTTGATTGCCTGCCGCGCCGCGGCAACCACACTCTTATGCCCATGTTTCGAGCTTGAGTCAAGCTCCACGCGCTTGCCCGCGTTCCTGGCCTCGTCTATCCTTCGGAGCCATGGCGTACGACTTCGACCGTCAGATCGACCGCCGCCGCACGGAGAGCACCAAGTGGCACAAGTTCCCCCCCGATGTCCTGCCTCTCTGGGTCGCCGACATGGACTTTCCCTCCCCCGAGCCGGTGACCCGGGCCCTCCGCGAGCGCGTGGAGCACGGTGTCTTCGGCTACGGCATCGAGCAGCCCGAATTCCACGAGGTCATGTGCGAACGGCTGCTCAAGCGCCAGGGCTGGAAGGTCGAACCGGAGGCGTTGGTGCTCTTGCCGGGCGTGATCCCCGGCTTCAACGTCGCCTGCCGCGCCTTCTCCTCTCCGGGCGACGGGCTCCTCGAGCAATTGCCCGTGTACCCGCCCATCCTGCGCCTGCCCGACAATGTGGGGCTGACCCGCGACGCCATGGATCTCATCCGAGGCGGGGATGGCCGCTATACGGTCGACTGGGACGCGTTCGAGCGGGCCATCACCCCCCGTACGCGGATGTTCGTGCTCTGCAACCCCCACAACCCCGTGGGACGGGTGTATACGCGTGAAGAGCTCGGTCGCATGGCCGAGATCTGTCTCCGCCGCGGGCTCGTGATCTGTGCCGACGAGATCCACGGCGATCTGGTCTATTCGGGGCACCAGCACGTGTCCATCGCGTCGCTTCACCCGGACATCGAGGCCCGGACCATCACCCTCATGGCCCCCAGCAAGACTTTTAACCTGGCCGGCCTCAAGTGCGCGGTCGCCGTCATCCCCAACCAGGCGCTCCGGGAGAAGTTCATCGCGTCCCGGCTGGACCTCGTGCAATCGGCCAATATCCTCGGCTACACGGCCATGCTCGCCGCCTACCGCGACGGGCAGCCGTGGCTTGACGAGCTCCTGCGCTACCTCGAAGCCAACCGTGACTACCTCGTGCAGTATGTCCGCACGCACCTCCCCGGCGTGGAGGTGGGCGTGCCGGAAGGGACCTATCTCGCCTGGCTGGACTGCCGGGGCGCGGGCATTCCCGGCGACGATCCGTACACGTTCTTCCTCGAGCGGGCTCGCGTGGGGTTCAACGACGGCACCACCTTCGGACGCGGAGGGAAGGGCTTCGTCAGGCTGAATTTCGGCTGCCCGCGCGCCCAGCTGACCGACGGGCTCGAGCGTATGCGAAAGGCCCTCGCGCGCTGACCGGACGCGGTGGCGGCCGCGCGGCCAGCGCGCGAAACGCTCGACTCAGCGCTTGCGGTCGGGGATGAGATCCACTGTCACTCGGCTGGTTCGCGCGGTCGTGGCATCAACGACGATGAACCGTGACTTGTAGCCCGGCGCGGCTATCGTCAGGAGATGCCGTCCCCGCAATACGGTGACCTCGAGGTTCGTCAGCTCCCGGGAGCCTCCGAGGTAAGCGCCATCGACCCACACATCCGCGTTGAGCGGATGCACTTCGACGGTCACCCTCGCTTCGAATGGCTGCTCGAGTGCATCAACGCCACCGTAGTCTGCCCAGGCGGGCGCCGCGCAGAGCCCGACCAGGACTATCGCCACCGCCCATAGCCATCGATGTGTCATGCCGCCCTCCGGTCTCCCGTCGAGTTCACCTCACCACCCCGCTTCCGAGCCTACACGAAAAACCCGGCCGGACGGTAGTGATCCGGCACGCGGGTATCGGGTCAATCTGGGCACTGGGGCAAGTTGCGAGCCAGGTCAACCCAGCGCTCGCCTCGGGCTGCGCCCTCAGCTCGAACTGCCACGCGCGAGCGGGCCGGCAGCCCGAGGCGTACGTGGGTGTACGTGGCCGTTCGAGCCGAGGAGCCAGCCCGAGGCGAGGGCTGAGTTGATCGGCTTGCCGGCCCGCTCGCAACGTGGCAGTTCGAGCTGAGCGGCTCGGCCGCGAGGCGAGGGCTGAGTGGATCCGGCGAAGCAAACTGACCCAGTGCTAGCGGTCGCGGTGGCCGGCCAGGAAGGCCCCCACCGCGGCGTTGTACTCGTCCGGAACGATGACGGGGGCGAAATGGCCGCCCCCCGAGAGGACATGGAGCTTGGCGTCGGGAATGGCGCCGGCCAGCTCCTCGGAGTAGAAGCGAGGGGTGAGCATGTCGTCGGCGGCAACCACCACCAGGGTCGGCGCGGCGATCTCGCCCAGACGCGCGCGACGGTCGAAGCGCACGATGGCGTCGATCCGGCTCGCGAGAATTTCCACGGGCGGCGAGGCGGCGACCTGCGATCTGTGCTGCGCCTCCAGGGCGGCGTCGTTGGCGCTCACCCACCAGCCCGGAGCGAGGAAGGGCACCGAGGCCCTGAGATAGCTCTCCACTCCCGACTGCAGGAGGACCTGCTTGCGGACCTCGAAGCAGCGACGGAAGAAGGCATCCCGCCCCGCCCACGTCGCGGACAGGACGAGGCTCGCGATCCGCTCCGGCCGATCCTGCGCGAGCACCTGCCCGATGGCGCCTCCCGTCGAGTGGCCGGCGAAATGCGCGCGCGCGATGCCCAGGCGATCCATGAGGGTGAGGACGTCGGCGGCCATCTGCTCGACGGAGTATTCGATGCGCGAGTGGGTGCTGCGGCCGGTGCCGCGGTGGTCGTGAACGACGACGCGGAAGTCGCGCGAGAAGGCCTCGACCTGGGAGGCCCAGAAGGAGCCGAGGCCGGAGAGACCGGGCACGAGGAGGAGCGGGGGGCCCTCGCCGCGCTCCTCGTAGTAGAGGTCGCCATCACCCAGGGAGACGGTGGGCACGGCGCGTCAGCGCACGGTGTCGTTCATGCCCAGCGCGCGCTCGATGGCCACGACGTCCTGCGGCCGCTCGAAGGGCGCGGGAGCGGGCGCCCCCGGCTCGCGCGTCCGCCCGATGGCCTCGAAGAACTTCTCGAGGCCCGGCGGCGTCACCATCCACAGCATCACGAGCTCGTCGTCCGATTCGTTGACGATCTCGTGCTTGACGTCATAGCCCAGGAAGCACGCCGTCCCCGGCGCGAGCGCATGGGAGGCGCCGTCCACGATCACGCGCCCCCGCCCGCGGAAGCAGATCTGCAGCTCCACCTGCTCCCCGTGGGAATGCTCGCGGATGCGCCCGCCCGGCGCCACCGTCTGAAAGCCCATGGAGACTCCGTCGAAGCCGGTGCGGCCCGGAAAGAGCACGGGGTCGGCATGACCGTTGGCGGGCACGGGCTGCCAGTACGACGGCCCCTCTCCCGGCTGTACGACGACGGCTCGGCCGCGGATCGTCTCGGCAGGATTCATGGACCCAAGCTTATCTGAATTCGTCCGTCCGGGGTAGCCCACACCCCCGTACGGTTACTTCGCGGGAGGCGTCGGCAGGCTCGCCTGGTCGGCATCCACCATGAGCCGGACGAGGGCCTTGAAGCGCGTGGTCGGCTCCCAGCCAAAGGTGGCCTTGGCCTTGCTGCCGTCGCCCACGAGCTGATCGACCTCTGTGGGCCGGTAGTACATCGAATCGATCTCCACGTGATCCTGCCAGTCGAGACCGACATACGAGAAGGCCTCCGCGAGCAGCTCCTTCACGGAGTGGGTCTCGCCGGTGGCGATGACGTAGTCATCGGGGGTGTCCTGCTGGAGCATGAGCCACATGGCCTCCACGTACTCCTTGGCGTAGCCCCAGTCGCGTCGCGCGTCGAGGTTGCCGAGGTAGAGCTTGTCCTGGAGCCCCGCCTTGATCATGGCGGCGGCCCGAGTGATCTTCCGTGTCACGAAGGTCTCACCGCGCCGGGGGGACTCGTGGTTGAAGAGGATGCCGTTGCACGCGAACATCCCGTAGCTCTCGCGATAGTTGACCGTCATCCAGTACGCATACACCTTGGCGGCCGCGTAGGGGCTTCTCGGGTAGAACGGCGTGGTCTCGCACTGGGGCGTCTCCCGCACCTTGCCGTACATCTCGGAGCTGCTCGCCTGGTAGAACTTCGCGGTCAGCCCGGTCTCGTGGATGGCCTCCAGGATGCGCACGGCGCCCAGGGCCGTCACGTCGCCCGTGTACTCGGGAATGTCGAAGCTCACGCGGACGTGGCTCTGGGCGGCGAGGTTGTAGACCTCGTCGGGCCGCACCCGGTACAGGAGCTTGATCAGGTTGGTCGAATCGCTGATGTCTCCGTAATGCAGGAAGAGCTTCACGCCGTTGACGTGGGGATCCTTGTAGAGATGGTCGATGCGATTGGTATTGAAGGTGGAGGCGCGGCGGATGATGCCGTGGACCTCGTAGCCCTTGCCGAGGAGGTACTCGGCGAGATACGAGCCGTCCTGGCCGGTGATGCCCGTGATGAGCGCCTTCATGACGATGCCACCCTCGTTCCCTCCGATGACGCGGCGAGCTCGATCGATGTGTCTCACCTCCTATGGTAGTCCAACCCCCACCGTATCCCGCTCATTCGTTGTGGCCGGCCTTCCCGCGACGGCGTAGAATCGGCCGGCCATGGGCACGCTCCGGATCGGCATCGTGGGCTCGCGATTCGCCGCCCATCTCCATCTGCTCGCGTATCGCCGGGCCTACGGCGTCGACGTGCGGCTGGCCGGCGTGACCTCTCCCACGGAGGAGCGACGCAAGGCCTTCGCGGCCGAGACGGGCGCCGAGGCCTACCCCCATCTCGCCGCCATGCTCCCGCACGTCGATGTCGTCGACGTGTGCTCTCCTCCCGCCACCCACGAGCCGGTCGCTCTCGAGGCGATCGCGGCGGGCAAGCACGTCTTCATCGAGAAGCCGTTCACGGGCGCCTTCGGGCCGCCCCGCGACGCCTCCGCCCTCCTCCGGGACGCGCTGGCCAGCGCCGACCGC
>DASQAK010000035.1:0-16262 GCA_035635755.1 Candidatus Methylomirabilota bacterium
GCGCCGAAGTGGCGGAATTGGCAGACGCGCACGTTTGAGGGGCGTGTGGGGCAACCCGTGGGGGTTCGAGTCCCCCCTTCGGCACCATGAATCGCTAAGCGGGCGTGGCGCTTAGTCTACTCGGTCGGCCCGGAGTTCAGCAGGAGTATCGCAACAACCTGCAGGCAAACAGGCCGGTTCAGTTCCACTTCGAGATCCGTCTGTAAGCCGGGGTTTCGGCCCAGACGCCCACGCCAGGGGAGCGCGCCCGACGGCCAGATCGGTCACCGGCCCAGACGAATGGCGCGTCCGACTCCAGACTGGCGAAGCCGGGGATCGAGGGCGTCCCGGATCCCCTCGCCCACGAGATTGTAGGAGAGAACCGTGATGAGAATGGCCAACCCAGGGTAGAGGGTGAGCCACCAGGCGTAGGTGATCAGGTCCTTGCCGTCGTTGAGGATATTGCCCCAGGTCGCATAGGGCGGCTGGACGCCCAGGCCGAGAAAGGACAGCCCGGACTCGGTCAGGATGGCGGCGGGAATGCCGAGCGTCATGGCCACGAGCACCGGCGCCATGGCGTTGGGCAGGATGTGCTTGAAGATCACGCGCATCGCCCCCGCTCCGATGGATTCCGACCAGATGACGAACTCGCGCTCGCGCAGGGCGAGGAACTCCGCGCGCACCAGCCGCGTCACCCCCATCCATCCCGTGAGGCCGATGACGGCCATGATGGTCCAGATCGAGGGCTTGAGAAAGGCGAGCACGGCCAGGAGCAGGAAGAAGCGCGGGAAGACGAGCATGAGGTCCACGAGCCGCATGATGGTGGCGTCCACCGCGCCGCCGTGATAACCCGCGGCGGCCCCGAGCAGGATGCCGATCAGCGTGGCGATGCCGACGGAGACGAATCCCACGGCCAGGGAGATGCGGGAGCCGTGGACCAGGCGCGAGAGCACGTCGCGTCCGATCTGATCGGTGCCGAGCCAGTGCTTGGCGGAGGGACGGATCAGGATCTTCTTCATGTCGGGCTTGTTGGGGTCCCAGGGGGCGAGGGCAGGCGCGCACACCGCGATGGCGATGAGGATCCCCACCACCACGGCCCCGCCGCACGCCAGCTGGTTGCGTGAGAAGGTCCGCCAGAAGAGGCGCAGCTCGCCGCGCCGGGAGCGAGCCGGGCCCGGCACGTCAGCGCCGCCGACGTCGCGCCGAGAAGCGGATGCGTGGATCCACCACCCCGTATGCGAGATCGGCGAAGAGGTTGGCGAGCAGCGTCAGGGTCGCCACGATGACGAGGTTGCCCATGATGACGGGGTAGTCGCGCGCGAACACCGACTGGACCATGAGCTGTCCCATGCCCGGGATGGCGAAGATGCTCTCGATGATGATGCTGCCGCCGATGAGGCCGGGCAGGGAGAGACCGAGGATGGTGACCACGGGCAGGAGCGCGTTGCGAAGGGCGTGCTTGCCGATGACCACGGGCTCGGCCAGTCCCTTGGCGCGGGCGGTCTGGACATAGTCCTGGCGGATGACCTCGAGCATGCTCTGGCGCATGTAGCGCGAGAGCCCCGCGAGCCCGCCGAAGGCGGCCACGGCCACGGGCAGGAAGAGATGGCTCACGAAGTCCCACTGCTGGCGCCAGAAGGTCATGTACTCGTAGTTGAGCGACCGGAGCCCGGAAATCGGCAACCAATCGAGGTTGACCCCGAAGAGGATCATCAGGAGCAAGGCCAGCCAGAAGTCGGGCGTGGCGAAGCCGATGAAGACGAAGATCGTCGTGATCTTGTCGAAGAGCGAGTATTGCCGCGTGGCCGAGGCGACCCCGATGGGAATGGCCAGGGTGAAGATGATCAGGAGCTGCAGGATGTTCAGGAAGAGCGTGATGGGTAGACGCTCGCCGATCTTCGCCAGGACGGGCCTCGCGTCGGGCTGGAAGGAGCGGCCGAAGTCCAGGCGAACGATCCGGCTCAGCCACCTCCAGTACTGGACGTGAAAGGGCTTGTCGAGACCGAACTCCTCGTTGAGCTTCTGAACGAGCTTGGGGTCCTGCCCCGTTTCCTCGCTGCGAAGGTAGTCGAAGGGTCCGCCCGGCGCCAGCTGGATGACGAGAAACGAGATGAAGGTGATCCCGATGAGGAGCGGGATCGCCAGCACCAGCCGGCGGAGGGCGAAGAGGGCCATCTAGGGCGAAGCGTACCGCTGCAGCGACTTCGGCACGAACCAGTCGATGAAGTTGTAGTCGATGCCGGCCGGTTCGACCTTGATCCCCCGCACGCGCGAGGTGACCACGGGCAAGGTCTCCCGGAAGTACAGGAACACGTACGGCTGGTCCTCGGCCAGGATCTGCTGGATGCGATGGTAGGTGGCCACGCGCTCCTGCTGGTGGCAGGTGGCCCGGCCCTTCTCGAGCAGCGCATCGACCTCGGGGTTGGCGTAGGAGAAGGAGTTGAGCTGGTCGGGACCGTTCTGGGTCGAGTGCCACACCGCGTACTGGTCGGGGTCGACCCCCGTCCCCCAGCCGAGCACGATGGCGTCGAAGCGCTTCTGCTTGATGTATTCCTTGAGGAGGGCGGCCCACTCGATGGTCTGGATATCCGTCTGCACGCCGATCTCCTTGAGCCGCTGCTGGATGATCTCGGCGACCTTCTTGCGCTCCTCGTTGCCCTGATTGGTCCGGATGGTGAAGCTGAACGGCTGCCCCTCCTTGTTTCGGAGAATCCCATCCCCGTTCCGATCGGTCCACCCCGCCGCGGCCAGGAGCGCCCTCGCCTTGGTCGGGCTGAACTCGTAGCGCTTGACCTTGTCGGTATAGGCCCAGGTGCCGGGTCGATACGGCCCCGTCGCCTCGCGCCCCAACCCCATCACCACGCCCTCGATCAGCTCCGCCTTGTTGATGGCGTGCGCGAAGGCCTGCCGCACCCGCTTGTCAGCGAATCTCGGATCCTTCAGGTTGAATCCGAGGTACGTGTAGCGGTTGGCCGCGTAATGATACTTGTTGTAGTCCTTCTTGAAGGCCGGGTAGTCCGTCTGGCGCTCGTACTGGATGGCCGTGAGCTCGGCCATGTCCACGCCCTTGGCCTTGAGCTCGAGAAAGATGGTCGCCTGGCTGGGAATGATGCGGTAGACGATGCGGCCGATGTAGGGCCGTCCCTCGATGTAGTAGTCCTTGTTCGCCACCAGCACGACCTTCTCGCCGCTCTTCCACTCCTGGAACCGGTACGGCCCCGTGCCCACGGGCTTCAGGTTCTGGGGCGCCTCGCGGAGCTTGCCCTCCTCGACGGCCTTCTCGAGCAGGTGCTTGGGGAGCATGGGCTGGCCCCAGCTCCCCAGCGCCTTGGCAAAGGGCTGCGCATACGTGACGCGCACCGTGTACGGGTCGAGGGCCTGCGCCTCCTTGACGGGCTCGAAGTCGTCTCGATAGGCCGTGGGCGTCTTGGGGTTCATCATGGCTTTGTACGTGAAGATCACGTCGTCCGCCGTGAAGGGACGGCCGTCGTGCCACTTCACGTTCTTTCTGAGCTTGAAGGTCAAGGTCAGGCAGTCCTTGCTGAACTGCCAGGATTCCGCCATCGAGGGCGCCCAGTTGAGATCCTTGTCGAGCTGGACGAGCCCGTCGTAGATGAGGTTGCCGACCGTGTGCGACACGCCATCCGAGGTGATATTGGGTATGAGGCCCGTGATGTCGCCGATCGAGGCGTGGACGAAGGTGTCGCCGGACGCAGGCTTCTCGTTGGCCCCGGCCGCATCCTGAGCCACGACCTCGCTCAGGCGGGCGTCACGGCCCTCGAAGGCCGCGAGGGCAGCCAGCGTGGCGAGCGCGATCAGGGCAGTCACCCGCAGGGCGCGCATCACTTCTTCTCCGGTGTCTGAACGGGCGCGGGGGCGGGCGTGGCGTCGGAGCGGCCGGGCGCGGAGGCGGGCATGATCGTGGTCGCCTTCTTGTGCGCGAGCACAGCCAGGGAGAACGAGGTGACCATGAAGATGACGGCGACCACCGTGGTGATCTTGCCGAGCACGGTCGGCGTGCCCATGGAGCCGAAGACGGCCTGGCTGCCGCTGCCCCCGAAGGCCGAGCCGATGTCGGCGCCCTTGCCCGCCTGCAGCAGCACCATCCCGATGATGATCAAGCTGACGATGACATGGATGATGACGACGAAGATGAACATGCCCCGGTCACTCCTTTGCTGGGCCACCCTTGGCGGCCGATTTCCTGGCGATGGTGATGAAGCCTGGTGCCTGCAGGGAGGCGCCGCCGACGAGCGCGCCGTCGATGTCGGGCTCCTGGGTGAGGGCCGCCGCATTGTCGGCCTTCACGCTGCCCCCGTAGAGGATCCGGAGCGACTGCGCGACTTCCTTGGAGGCGAGCTCGGAGACGAGCCCGCGGAGGTAGCCGTGCACTTCCGCGGCCTGCGCGGGGGTGGCGTTGACGCCCGTGCCGATGGCCCACACGGGCTCATAGGCGAGCAGGCATCGCTCGATCTGAGGGGAGCCGAGGCCGGCGAGGCCGGCGCGGAGCTGGCCCTCGACCACGGTGAAGGTCAGCCCCTGCCGCCGCTCTTCGGCCGTCTCCCCCACGCAGAGGAGCGGCGTGAGCCCGTGCCGGAGCGCCGCCGCCACCTTGCGGTTGATCTCCTCGTCAGTCTCGCGGAAGAGATGGCGCCGCTCGGAGTGGCCGAGGATGACGAGACGGCAGCGGAGCTCCGCGAGCATGACGGGGGAGATCTCGCCCGTGAAGGCGCCCTTGTCCTCCCAGTGGGCGTTCTGCGCTCCCCAGCCGATGGGCGAGCCCGCGAGTGCTTCGGCCACCGCGGGTAGCGCGGTGAAGGGCGGACAGACCACCACTTCCACCCCGCGCGGCCGCTTGAGCCCGTCGCGCACGGCGAGGGCGAGCTCCCGCGCCTCGGCGATCCCCCCGTGCATCTTCCAGTTGCCGACGACGAGGGGAGTCCGCATCAGGCCGCCTCGTCGAGAGCGGCCACACCCGGCAGCGTCCGCCCCTCGAGGAACTCGAGAAAGGCCCCGCCTGCCGTCGAGATGTAGCCGATCCTCTCCGCCACCCCCGCCTGATGGACGGCCGCGATGGTGTCACCGCCCCCGATGACGGAGAAGGCGGCGGAGTTGGCCACCGCGCGAGCGGTGCCGAGGGTGCCCGCCGAGAAGGGCGCCTTCTCGAAGACGCCCAGGGGCCCGTTCCACACGATGGTCCGGGCGGAGGCCAGGGTGGCCCCGAACTGGGCGACGGTGACGGGGCCGATGTCGAGCCCCATGAGGTCGCGGGGCATCTCCCGGACGCTCACCACGCGAATACCCTCCACGCTGTCCGGTCCCGGCGCTGCCACGAGGTCCACGGGCAATCGCACGCGCACGCCGAGGGCGCGGGCGCGTCCGAGGATCGCCCGGGCGGCTTCGACCCGATCGGGCTCGAGAAGCGAGCGTCCCACATCGTGTCCGAGCGCGACGAGAAAAGTATAGGCCATGCCGCCGCCGATGAGGACGGCGTCGACCCGCGCGAGCAGATGCTCGACGAGGCCGAGCTTGTCGGAGACCTTGGCGCCGCCCAGCACGGCCGTGAAGGGACGCTCGGGGCTCTCGAAGATGCGCCCGAGGGCCTCGAGCTCGCGCGCCATGAGAAGACCCGCCGCTGCGGGATGCAGGACGCGGGCGATCCCCTCCGTGGAGGCGTGAGCGCGATGGGCGGCGGCGAAGGCGTCATTCACATAGACGTCGGCCAGGGAGGCGAGCCGGCGCGCGAAGCCGGGATCGTTGGCCTCCTCCTCGGCGTGAAAGCGCAGGTTCTCGAGCAGCACCACCTCGCCCGGCTTGAGGGCGGCCGCGGCGGCCTCGACCTCGGGCCCGACGCAATCGGGCAGGAGAGGAACGGGGCGGCCGAGTAGCTCCTCGAGCTTGATCGCGACCGGGCGGAGCGAATAGTGGGGGTCTGGTGTGCCCTTGGGGCGCCCGAGGTGCGAGGCGAGCAGGACGGCGGCGCCGGCCTTGAGACACAGCTCGATGGTGGGGAGGGCGGCGCGTATGCGCGTGTCTTCGGCGACGCGCCCGTCCTCCAGCGGGACATTGAAGTCCACGCGGAGGAACACGCGCTTTCCCGCGAGCTCCACGCGATCGACGGTGAGCTTCGACAAGCTAGAGCGACTTCGACATGTACCGGATAAGGTCTTTCACCCGATTCGAGTAGCCCCACTCGTTGTCGTACCAGGCGAGGACCTTGACCATGCTGCCGTCGATGACCGCGGTGGAGGCGAGGTCCACGATGGAGGAGTGCGGGTTGCCGTTGAAGTCCACGGAGACGAGCTCCTCATCCGTGGCGTCGAGGATGCCGTGCAAAGGCCCGCTCGCCGCGGCCCGGAAGGCGTCGTTGACCGCCTGGGCGCTCGCCGGCTTCTCGAGCTCGGCGGTGAGGTCGACCACGGAGACATTGGCGGTGGGCACGCGGATGGCGAGCCCGTCGAGCTTGCCCTTGAGCTGGGGCAGCACGAGCCCCACCGCGGTGGCCGCGCCCGTGGTCGTGGGGATCATGCTCACCGCGCCGGCGCGCGCGCGGCGGAGATCCTTGTGCGGGAAGTCGTGGATGGGCTGGTCATTCGTGTAGGAATGCACGGTGGACGCGAAGCCCCGCTTGATGCCGAAGTTGTCGAGCAGCACCTTGGCCACGGTGGCAAGGCAATTGGTCGTGCACGAGGCGTTCGAGACGAGCTCATGACGGGCGGGGTCGTACTTCTGCTCGTTGACCCCCAGGACGATCGTGATGTCCGGATCCTTGGCGGGGGCCGTGATCACCACCTTCTTGGCACCAGCCTGGAGGTGCTTGGTCGTGGTCGCCTTGTCCCGGAAGACGCCGGTGGACTCGACCACGATGTCCACCCCGAGCTCGCTCCAGGGCAATGCCGCGGGGTCCTTGGCGGAGCACACGCGCACCTCGCGGCCGTTGACGAAGATGGCCTCGCCCTTGTGGGTGACCTCGGCGTCGAGGATGCCGTGGACCGAATCGTACTTGAGCAGGTGGGCCAGGGTCTTGGCATCCGCCAGGTCATTGACGGCGACCACCTCGAGCTCCGGCGCCGTGAGCGCTGCGCGGAAAAAGACCCGGCCAATACGCCCGAATCCGTTGACGCCGACTCGCACGCCCATGATGGACTCCTTGATGGTGATAACTGAGGATTGGCGATGACTTCCGCCCTACTGGGACCTTGATTATAGGGGCCAAGCGCGGGGGGGCGCAAGCATGGTCAGTCGACACGCGCTACCGTCAGCACGCCCACCGCGGCCGCGCCCGCGCGGGTCAGGCAGCGGGCGCATTCCCCCGCCGTGGCTCCCGTGGTCAGGATGTCGTCGACGAGCAGCACGTGACGGCCGACGATCAGCTCGGGCCGGCGCGCGACGAAGGCGCCCCTGACGTTCTGGCGGCGGGCCGCGGCGGAGAGGTCGGTTTGCGGCGCGGTGGCCGTTGCCCGGCCCAGGGCGTCGGGGGCAACGGGCACGCGCCAGACCTGCCCGAGGCGCTTGGCGAGAAGGGCCGACTGATTGTAGCCACGCGCTCGCTCGCGGCGCGCGTGGAGCGGTACGGGCACGAGCAGATCAGGCGCGGCTCCCGGCAGCGCCCCCAGGCCGAGCTCGGCCAGCAGCTCGGCGAGCGGGACCGCCAGGGCGCGGCGGCCACCGAACTTGAAGGCATGAAGCGCCTCCCGCGCGATAGGTCCATAGCGCACCGCCGCCCGCGCATAGGAAAATGGCCGCCGGCGCGTCCGGCACTCGCCGCAGAGTCCCTCGATGGACAGCGCGAGTCCGCAGCGCCGGCACCACGGAGGCGCAAGGCGCTCGAGACCCTGCCAGCATGTCCCGCACAGCGGATCGCGGCGGCCCATCCCGAGCGGCGCCTGACACACCGGACAGAAGGGTGGGAAAAGCAGGTCGAGGGCGGCCGTGAGCCATGGCCGGACGCTCCGCGCCGCCGTCTCCGGCCCATCTAAGAGGCGACTGTGCAAGTAATTCCCCTGCCCTCGCGCGCGGGAATGTTCCGCTTCGAGCGCCGGCTTGCCGGCGCAGTTCTCAGATCGCTCGCCTCGAACGGCGGGGGCCCAGCCCCGCGACGTCCTGCGGCTCGCACTACGTCCGGGGGGAGGCTTCGGAAGGGGGGCGGAGCCCCCCTCCGAGCTACTAGGGGCGCGACGTGTTCCAGCGCCGGCACGACGGGCAGCGCTCGCTCCAGCGGCCGTGCTCCGCGCCGCAGAGGGCGCAGCGGTGCGGCCACTCGAAGGTACCGGTGGCCTGGAGCGCGCCGCGGTACTCCAGCAAGGCCTCCGCGGGCTGGCCCCGGCGCTCGAAGATGGCCCCCAGGTAGGCGTGCAGGCCGGGCAGGTCCGGGGCGCGCACCTCCACCTTCTGAAACTGGTCGGCCGCCTCGTCGAGCATGGCGAGCTCGAAGTAAACGCGGCCGAGGGCGAACGCGAGGGCCAGGCTTTCCGGAGCGCGGGCGCTCGCGTCCTGGTAGAGAGCGATCATCCGGGTGGGCCGCCCTCCGTCGCGATAGAGCTGCTCGACGCGGGTCAGGAGCGGCAGCGCGGGATTCGTTTCGAGCCCACGCTCCCAAACGCGGAGCGCCTCTCGACTGTCACCGCCCCGGAGATGCGCGTCGCCCAGCGCCACGGTGGCGGGGAGGAAGGCCGGCTCCGCGCGCAGCGCCTCGCGGAAGCGGCCGATGGCGGGCTGAATCTGCCCCTGCCCCAGAAGCGATCGCCCGAGCTCGAAATAGATGCCGGCCAGCCAGGCCTGCTCGGTCGATCGCTCGGCGGGGCTGGCTGATCCCACGAGACGCTCCTGAGTCTGCAGGGCGCGCGTCCAGTCCCCGCGCTCCGCGCTCAGATCGCGGAGCGCGCGCATGGCCGTCAGGTGGTCCGGCGCCTTGACAAGCAGCCGCTCGAGCATGGCGGCCGCGTCGTCGGGCCGGCCCGCGCGCCGGTAGTCTTCTGCGGCCGCCAGCACGAGCTCGGGGCGGTCGTCCGTGCGAAGGGCGTCGAGATGGTGCACGAGGGCGCCATGGGCGTCGCCGCGCTCGAGGGCCATCTCCCCCAGGCGCGCATGGGCCTGGGCGTGATCGGGGAACCGCTTCAGGAGCTCGCCATAGGCCTGGATCGCCGCCTCCGGCCGACCGGAGAGCTGGGCATCTACGCCGCGGTGGTAGAGCTCGTCGAGCGATTCCGATCGCCGCACGTCGCGGGTGCGCTGATAGTCGGCGTACGTCCGTCGAAGATCCCGGGCGAGTCCGAAGAGGAAGGCGAGAGCAGACCCCGCGAGAAAGGCGCCGACCACGAGGGCGACCAGGGGGACGTCCCACGCCCAGTCCGTGGACAGCGCGACACGGACACGGGTGGCATTCAAGGAGGCGAGATACGCGACAGCCGCCCCGAACGCCAAGGCCACGAAGACGCCGGAGCGGACGGACACGGCGGTGGGCGAGGGTGCCGCGCTATCCCGCGGCCGTGCGCTCTTCTTCTTCGACGGCCCGCTGGCAGTCGATGCAGTAGCGGGCGAAGGGCAGCGCCTCGAGGCGCTTGTCCGCGATGGCCTCGCCGCAGCGCTCGCAATCCCCGTAGCTTCCCTCATCGAGCTTCTGCAGCGCGGAGACGACTTCTTTCAGGAGGCGCTGCGTGCCGTTGCCGAGCTCGAACAGAAACTCACGGTTATAGGAGGTCGCGGCCTGGTCCCCGAGGTCCTTCGTCGAATCGTCATCAGGGCCCTTGCCGTAGAGCACGTTCTTGCCCACTTCCTCGACGAGCTGACGGTGCTTCTCCTCCAGCTTCTTCCGGAACTGAGCGACACGATCCTTCTTCATCACTGTCTCCTCCACGACACGGCGAGTGATTCGCCGGAATTAGACGCGAAGGCTACCATGCCCTCCGAGGGAAATCAATCGCGCGGACGCGCCCCGGCCTCGACGGAGAGGAGCGGCGCGTCTCCCCACAGGCGCTCGAGCGCGTAGAACTGGCGAGTCTCTTCGAGAAACACGTGCACGACCACGTCGACGTAGTCCAGGAGCACCCAGCCGCTCTCCGCGCTGCCTTCCTGGTGGCGGGGTCGCGAGCCCGCGGCCTTGAGAGCGGCCCGCACGGCGTCCACGATGGTGTCGGCCTGGGTGGTCGAGCGCGCGCTGCACACGATGAAGAAGTCGGCCACCGTGGACAGGCCCTGCAGGTCGAGCACGACGAGGTTCTCGGCGTTCTTGTCGAGGGCGGCTTTGGCGGCGCGGCGCGCGGTGGCCTCCGCGGAGAGGGCGACCATCAGGCTCCGGGCCCGTAGAGGCCGTGCGCGCGGATGTACGCCGCCACCGCTTCCGGCATGCGATAGGCGAGGCTGCGTCCTTCGCGAGCCCGCCGCCGCAAGTCGGAGCCCGAGATGGGCAGAGAAGCCGCGCGATGGAGAATCGGGCCGTCCGGGGCGCCGAAGGCGCTCAGCCCGAGCTCGGCGAGCACCTTCTGGGCCGCGGGCGCGTCGGGGTCGAAGTCGGCCCCCGTGCGCGGGACCACCACGAGCCGGGCGAGCCGGGCGACCTGGCGCGGCTCGCGCCAGCTCAGCAGATCGAGGAAGGTCTCCGAGCCGATGAGCAGGAAGAGCTCGCCTTCCGAGGCCAGCGCGGTCAGGGTGTCCACCGTGTACGACGGACCGGACCGGCGCAGCTCGATGTCGGAGACGGCGAAGCGCGGATGCTCGTGGACGGCGAGGGCGGTCATCCGATAGCGATGCTCGACGGCCGCCAGCTCGGAGGCGGGCTTGTGGGGCGGCTGGGCCGCCGGCACGAAGAGGACACGGTCGAGGCGGAGGGCTTCACAGATGTCGTCGGCGAGGAGGAGGTGTCCGAAGTGGATGGGGTTGAAGGAGCCTCCGAAGACGCCGACCGTGGGCACCGGCGACGCTACTCCCGCACCTGGCCGTCACCCATGACGATGAACTTGGTCGTGGTCAGCTCCCGCACGCCCACCGGCCCGCGCGCGTGCAGCCGCGATGTCGAGATCCCCATCTCCGCCCCCATGCCGAACTGCGAGCCGTCGACGAGGCGCGTGGAGGCATTGACGACCACGGCCGCCGCGTCGATCTCCTGGGTGAAGCGCCGCGCGCGGCGGAGGTCCGAGGTGACGATCGCTTCCGCGAGCCCCGAGCCATGGCGCCGGATATGGTCGACGGCCTCCTCGAAGCTCGCCACCACCCGCACGGCCAGGATGTAGTCGAGGTACTCCGTGTCCCAGTCGCTCTCAGCGGCCGGCCGCGCCGCGGGCACCAGCGCGCGGGTGCGCTCGCAGCCGCGCAGTTCCACGCCCGCGGCCTGGAGGCGGGCGGCCGCCGCGGGCAGGAAGCGCTCGGCCACCGCCGCGTGGACGAGGAGTGTCTCCGCGGAGTTGCACACGCTCACCCGCTGCGCCTTGGCGTTCACCGCGATCGCCGCGGCCATCTCCAGATCGGCGCTCTCGTCGACGTAGACGTGACACAGGCCCCTGTCGTGCTTGAGCACGGGCACCGTGGCCTTCTCCGCGACCAGGCGCACGAACTCCTCCCCCCCGCGGGGAATGATGAGGTCGATGTACCGGTCGAGGGTGAGCATGCTCATCACGGCCGCGCGGTCGGCGGTGTCCAGGACCTGCACTGCCTCCGCGGGGAGACCGGTCTTCTCCACCGCCCTCGCCAGCACCTGGGTGATGGCGGTATTGGAGCCGAGCGCCTCGCTCCCGCCCCGCAGCAGCACCGCGTTGCCCGACTTGAGGCAGAGCCCGGCCGCGTCCGCCGTCACGTTGGGACGGGACTCGTAGATGAACCCGACGACGCCGAGAGGGACACGCACCCGCGAGATCTCGAGACCATTGGGCCGACGCCACGCGTCCACCGTCTCCCCCACCGGATCCGGGAGGGCCGCGATCTGGCGCAGGCCCGTCGCCATCTCCGCGATGCGGGCCTCCGTCAGGGTCAGGCGATCGAGAAAGGCGCGGGTCAGCCCCGCCGCGCGCCCGCGCTCGAGGTCGCCGCGATTCGCCTCGATGATGGCAGCCGGCTTCTCCTCGAGCCCGCGCGCCATCTGCTGGAGCGCCTCGTCCTTGGTCCGGGTCGAGGCGAGCGCGAGCGCCCGGGCGGCTTCCTTGGCCGCCCGCGCCTTGCCGGTGACGTGCGCCGCCGCATCCATGATCAGCACCCTCCCGGGCCGGTCAGGACCACCAGGTTGTCCCGATGGATGACCTCGGCCAGCCCCTTGTAGCCCAGCGCCTTCTCGATCTCGCCCGTCTTGGCGCCGCGGATCTTGCGCAGCTCTCCGGCGTCATAGTTGACGAGCCCCCGCGCGAACTCCGGACCGTCCGGCTCCGCCAGGGCGACCACTTCCCCCGCGCTGAAGTCGCCCTCGACGCTGACGAGGCCCGAGGGAAGGAGGCTTTTCCCCCTCTCAGTTAAGGCCTTCCGCGCGCCCGCGTCAACCATGAGCCGGCCCTGGGGCGGGACCGCGAAGGCGATCCAGCGCTTCCGGGCGGCGAGGCGATCGTCGCGAGGGAGAAAATAGGTGCCCACGGGCTCGCCGCGGATCAGGCGACCGAGCGTGCCGGGCTCGCGGCCGCTGGCGATGACCATGCCGATGCCGGACGCGGCGGCCTTCTGGGCCGCCTCCAGCTTGGTGCTCATGCCGCCCACAGAGACGCGTCCGGCCTCGTCGAAGACGAAGCGTTGCACCTCCTCGGTCACGGCCTCGACGGTCTCGAGGCGCCGGGCCGTGGGATCGCGGCGCGGATCGCCCGTGTAGAGACCATCCACGTCCGTGAGCAGGATGAGCAGCTGGGCGTCGATCAGGTGCGCCACGAGGGCGGCCAGATTGTCGTTGTCGCCCACCTTGATCTCGTCGACGGCCACCGTGTCGTTCTCGTTCACGATGGGCAGCACGCCGAAGTCGAGGAGGGCGAGGAGAGTGTTGCGCGCGTTCAGGTAGCGGCCGCGATCGCTGATGTCCTGCCCCGTGAGCAGGACCTGGCCGACCTTGATGCCGTGACGCTTGAAGGCCTGCTCGTAGTGCCACATGAGAGAGGACTGGCCCACGGCGGCGGCCGCCTGCTTCTCGGGAATGGAGCGGGGCCCGCGGGCGAGCCCCAGACGCGCCGCGCCCGCCACGATGGCGCCCGAGGTGACGAGGGCGACCTCGCGGCGGTCGGCCACGAGGGCGGCAATGTCGGTGGCGAGGGCGCCGAGGCGCTTGCCGTCCAGGCCCTCGCCGGGGCTCGTGATCAGGCCGCTTCCGACCTTGACCACGAGCCGGCGCGCCTTGGTCAGCGCCCGGCGCGCGCCCATGTTCCCTTCGCGAGCAGCGTGCTGATGTCGCGCACGAGCTCGGGCAGCCCGAGCCCGGTGACGGACGAGATCGCGTGAAAGGGTAGACCCTCGGCGCGGCAGAAGCGCTCGAGGGCGGCCCGCCGCTCCGCGGTGTCCGGCAGCTCGGCCTTGCTGCCCACCACGATCTGTGGCCGCGCCGCCAGCTCCGCGGAATACTCCGCGAGCTCCCGCTGGATGGCGTGCCAGTCCTCGAGGGGATCGCGCTCGAGACCGGGATCGAGATCCACGAGATGCACGAGCACGCGGGTTCGCTCCGTGTGACGGAGAAACCGGATACCCAGGCCCTTTCCCTCGGCGGCGCCCGCGATGAGCCCCGGGAGGTCGGCGATCACGAAGGTGCGGTCCTCGTCCACCCGCACGATGCCCAGCGTCGGCTGCAGCGTGGTGAACGGGTAGTCGGCGATCTTGGGCTTGGCCGCCGACAGCCGGGAGACGAGCGTGGACTTGCCGGCGTTGGGAAAGCCGATGACGCCCACATCGGCCAGGAGCTTGAGCTCGAGATGGATCCAGCGCTCTTCGCCGGGGCGCCCGAGGTCGGCGCGCCGCGGGGCCCGATTGGTCGAGCTGACGAAGCGCGCGTTGCCCCGGCCGCCGCGCGCCCCCCGGGCCACCATCACGCGCTGGGCCCCCGAGGTGAGATCGCCCAGCCGCTCGCCCGTGTCGCGGTCGGAGACGACGGTACCGAGGGGCACGCGCAGGACGGTGTCCTCACCGGAGGCGCCGTGCTTGGTCGAGCCCTTGCCGTGCTGGCCGCGCTCCGCCGTGTAGTGGCGCTGGTAGTGAAAATCGAGCAGGGTGGTGATGGCGGGGTCGGCTTCGAGGAAGATGCTCCCCCCGTCGCCGCCGTCGCCGCCGTCGGGCCCGCCGCGCGGGACATACGCTTCACGACGGAAGCTGACGCAGCCCGCCCCTCCGTCGCCGCCCTTGACGAAGACATCGATCTCGTCGACGAACATCGGAGGTCCCGGGGGGCCCGGGTGAGGTTAGGCGGGCTGCTGGGCGATGCTGACGTACTTGTCGTCGCCCTTGCGCTCGAAGCGGACGTATCCGTCGGAGGTGGCGAACAGCGTGTGGTCGGTGCCGAGCCCGACGTTGGACCCCGGCTTGAACCGCGTGCCACGCTGCCGCACGATGATGCTGCCCGCGGTCACGAACTGCCCGCCGAAGCGCTTGACGCCGAGCCGCTGGGCATTGGAATCGCGGCCGTTGCGAGAGCTGCCCACGCCCTTCTTGTGTGCCATGTCGCTATGCCTCGATCTTGGTGATACGGACCGTCGTCATGATCTGCCGGTGCCCGCGCTTCCGCCGGTAGTTCTTCCGCCGCTTGAACTTGACCACGAGGACCTTGGCGCCCTTCTTCTCGGCCACGACCTCGCCGGTGACCTTGGCCGAGGCCAGGGCCTGAGGCTCGGCCGTCACCTGCCCATCCTTGGTGACGAGCAGCACCTGCTTGAACTCGACCGAGGCGCCGGCGGACTTGGCCAGTCGCTCGACCTTGATCACCTGCCCCGGGGTCACCCGGTACTGCTTGCCGCCCGTCGCGATCACCGCTTCCATGAGCCGCTGGCCCTCTTCCTTTGCCTTAATGGATAGTGCCCCGTGAACTGACGCGAGCGCTTATCAAACCACACACGTGGCACGAAAGTCAAGCATGACGGCATCTTAGCCGATGTCAGACAGCTTCGAGATAGCGGGCCAGGCGCTCGCGAAGGAAGAGGCGCGAGCGGTGCACACGAGACTTCACCGCGGGCAGGCTGATGTGCAGGGTCTCGGCGATCTCCGGATTCGAGAGCCCCTCGACATCGTGCATGAGAAACGCCGTTCGATAGTCCGTGGGCAGATCGTTGATTGCCGTGGTCAGCACCGTCCGCAGCTCCGTCTGCAGCGCGGGCTCCTCGACCTTCCCCGACCAGTCCGCCACCGGCTCGATATACGGGCGCTGCTCGTCGACACCGGGCGAGAGGGCATCCCATGACACTTCCTGGCGCCGGCTCTTCCGCGTGCGCAGCTTCTGGTAGGCGGCGTTCGCAGTGATGCGGTAGACCCAGCTGCCGAAGGCCGACTCGCCCTTGAAGGTGTCGATCTTCCGCGCCGCCGTCCACAGCGCGTCCTGGACCACCTCTTCAGCGTCCTGCTCGTTGCCGGTGATACGAATGGCCAGGCGATAGACGCGATCGCCGTACGTATCGAGCAAGTGCTCGGTCGCGTCCTCGTCGCCGCGGCGTAGACCCGCCACGAGCGCGGCGTCACGGTCGACGCGCACGGTGCCGGTGGGAATCTGCTTCTCGGGCTCAGCCATCGCTTCCGCCTGGGGCGCGCTCATCGAATCTCCCCGGTGCCCGTGGGGGCACGTCCTCTCTTCCTCTGGTCAGGGCCTTGGATCAGGATTTCGCATACAGCGTCAGGTGCTGCTTCAGCTCGTCCACGCACTTCTCCATGACCCCGATGTCCTTGGTCACCTTGGTCATGAGGATGGCGCCTTCGAGGGCGGCCACGAGGAAATGCGCGGCCCGCTCTGGGTTGCAGTCGGCCCGGAGCTCCCCTCGTGCCTGGCCCCGCGCCAATGCCTCGGTGAGCGTGCGGCGCCACTCCGCGAAGATCTGGGCCAGCCGCTGCCGGAACCCCTCGTGCACGTCGGACAGTTCGGAGGCGAGGTTGCCCATGGGGCACCCGCCCACGCAGTTCCGCTGGCGCTGGTTGTCCAGCACGAGATCGAGGAAACCCTCGATCTGGCCCACGACGTCGGGCTCGGGATCCGCGAAGGCCGGCTCGAGGGTTCGCGCGAGAAAGGCCGTCACGAGGCGCTCGATGATGGCGTAGCCGAGGTCTTCCTTGCTCCTGAAGTGGTAGTAGAAGTTGCCCTTGCCCACCCCGCTCTCACGCAGCACGTCGTCCAGCGACGTGCAGTGATAGCCCTGAAG
>DASQAK010000036.1:0-9088 GCA_035635755.1 Candidatus Methylomirabilota bacterium
CGCGATCGAAGCACGGGTCAAGGCGCTCGGCGCGCTGCTGCGGCGGGAGCTCGCGAAGCGACCCGGCGTGAGCCTGCACGATCGCGGAGTGGAGCAGTGCGGGATCGTCGCCTTTCTCAAGGACGGCGAAGCGCCGGCCAAGACGCGCGACCGGCTGCGCGCCATGAACATCAACGCCCACGAGGCCCACTTGTCGCGGCTCGATCTGCCCGCACCCGGAATCGACGCGCTCGTCCGCGCCAGCGTGCACTACTACAACGACGAGTCCGAGGTGGAGCGCTTCGTTCGGGCGGTGGCGGGCTAGACTCCTGTCGGGCCAGGTCTAGCCGGCTGCTCGAGCCCGGATATTCTCGTGGCGGCCCTCCGGGAGGCGAATGCTATCCTGGGGTCATGACGGACGAGACGGGCCATCTGGAGACGGGACGCCGGGTCGCCGCCATGATCTACGGCGCCATGATGGGGAGCGTCCTCCTCTACGCCGTGGCCGTCGAGGTGGTGAACCTCTCGCAGGCACCCTTCTCGGGCTTCGCGGGCACGCCCCTGGATCCCATGGTCCGCTACGCGCTCTGGGGTGTCGCGCTCGTCCAGGTCATGCTCATCCTGGTGGTGCGCCGCTCCCTCCTCGCAAAGTCGCCCGGGCCCGCCCCGGGGGCTTCGATCGCCAAGCTCATCACGGTCGCCATCGTCACCGCGGCCCTCGCGGAGATCCCGGCCGTTCTCGGCCTCGTGCTCTTCATGGTCTCGGGGCTGCGGGCGGACTTCTACGCGCTCCTGACCCTGTCCCTGTTGCTCCTCGCCACGTGGTTCCCGCGGCTCGAGTCCTGGCGCGAATGGGCGGCGGAGCCGCCTGCCAGAGGTTGAATCCGTCGCGGCGCATATGAGCGCTTCGCCCTATCAGCTCAAGTCCGATCCGTATTCGAGCCATGCCCTTATCTTGAGGACGCTGGGCGAGGGACAGGGACGGCGCGCCCTCGACGTCGGCGCCGCCGACGGCTTTCTCTCCGAGCTTCTCACGCGCCAGGGCTGGCAGGTCACGGCCCTCGAGCGCGATCCCGCGCAGGCCGCCAAGGCGCGCGGGCGTTGCCACGAGGTCATCGTGGCCGACCTCGACGCGGCCGCGCCCAAGCTCTCGGGCGCCTTCGACGCCATCGTCTACGGCGACGTGCTCGAGCACCTGACGGACCCGCTGCCCGTGCTGGTGGCGATCAATCGCGCGCTCGCGCCCGACGGCCGCGTGGTCGTCTCCGTCCCCAATGTCGCCCATCTCTGGGTGCGTCTCCAGCTCCTGCGCGGTCGCTGGGACTATGGCGACCGCGGCATTCTCGACCGGACGCACCTGCGCTTCTTCACCCGCCGGACCTTCGTCCACTTCCTGGAAGACGCGGGACTGACGGTGACGGAGCTCGCCTCCACGCCGGTACCGCTGCCCTTGATGGTGCCGCCGCGCCTGCATGGAGCCCTGCTGGACGCCGTCCACGCGACCAGCGCCGCGGCGGCGCGCGCGTGGCCCGGCGGGCTCGCGTATCAGCTCGTGGCCGTGGGCCGCCGGGCGGCCGCCACGGGAGGACGCTGATGGCCCCGCCCAAGGTCGTGGTGGTCATGCCCGCCTACAACGCCGGGCGCACGCTCAAGCTCACCTACGAGGAGCTGCCCAAGGAGTCGGTCAGCCTCGTCATCCTGGTGGACGACGGATCGCGCGACCAGACCCTCGAGATCGCGCGCGAGCTGGGCCTGGAGATCTTCGTCCACGACAAGAACTACGGCTACGGGGCGAACCAGAAGACGTGCTACACGGAGGCCCTCAAGGCGGGGGCGGACATCGTGGTCATGGTCCACCCCGACTATCAGTACGATCCGACCCTCGTGCCCAAGATGATCGAGCCCATCGTGAAGGGCGAGGCCGATCTCGTCCTGGGCTCGCGCCTCAAGGGCGGAGGCTCCGCCATCGCCCAGGGCATGCCGTGGTGGAAGTACATCTCGAACCGCTTCCTGACGGGCGTGGAGAACGTCTGCTTCGGCCTGCATCTGTCCGAGTACCACACCGGATATCGCGCCTTCAACCGCGAGGCCCTCGAGGCCGTCAACTTCCGGATGAACTCCGACGGCTTCGTCTTCGATCAGGAGATCATCGCCCAGGCCGTGTCCGCGGGCATGCGCATCGGGGAGATCGCCGTGCCCGTGCGCTACTTCGCCGAGGCCTCCTCCGCGAGCTTCTTCGCCTCCTGCGTCTACGGGCTGAAGATCCTCTGGGTGGTGACGCGCTACACGCTGCACCGGAGCGGCATCAAGCACTCGCGCCGGCTCCAGTCCCTGCGCGGGCGATACAGCAAGCTCAGTCCCGGCTCCGGGATAGCCTCGCGCGATTGAAGGAGGAGCCGCAGCCGCAGGCGAGGCGACCCCTAATTCCAGGTAGCCTGATTCTCGATCTCGGCTGCGTCCTCGCCGGGGCCGCTTTCCTCTCGACCCTTCTCTGGTGGTGGTGGCGTCCCGACGAGGTGTTTCTCCTCTTCCTCGGCCTGTTCGCGGCGCGCCTCTGGGTCGCTCCCATCTCCGTGCCCACGTGGCAGCCCCGCCGCGTGCTCGCCGTCGGGATCCTCGCCTATGCCGCGATCTTCTCCTTCATCACGGTGACTCGGCACCTGACGCTGCTCACCCACGCCCTCGATCTCGGCTATTACGTTCAGCTGACCTGGAGCCTGGCGCGGGGGGCGGGGCCTCTCGTCAGCCTGCCCGAGATGAACGCCTGGGGCGACCACCTCTCGCCCGTCATGTACCTGCTCGCTCCGCTCTTCTGGGTCGCTCCCGGCGCCGTGGCGCTTCTCGTCGTCCAGGCGGTCGCCCTGGCCGTGGGGGCCCTGGCCGTGTTCGGCATCGCGGCGCGCCGTCTGGGCGACGAGCGTCCCGCTGCCGTCTTCGCGCTTCTCTATCTCGTCAATCCCTCGCTCCACGGCATCAACGTGCGCGACTTCCACGCCGCCGCGCTGGTCATTCCGCTCCTCCTTGCCGCGATCTACTTCGCCGAGCGCGACAGCCCCTCGCTCTTCACGCTCGCCGTGGTGCTGGCTCTCGGCACCCGGGAAGACGCGACGATCCCCGTGGTCGGCCTGGGAGTCTGGCTCGCCGTCGCGAAACGGCGCTGGCTCTGGGGCGGCGTCACCGCGGTGGCGGCCGTGGCCCTGCTCGTTGTGGATACGCGATGGCTCATTCCCTATCTCCGAGGCGCTCCCTATCCGCATCTGGGCCGCTACGCGCACCTCGGGCGCTCGGTGCCGGAGATCGTGGCCGCCCTCCTCCTGCATCCCTTCCGGACGCTGGGAGCGCTCTGGAGCTGGCCGCGGCTCTCCTACCTCGGCTTTCTCCTGGGCCCCCTCGTCCTCCTGCCTCTCCTGGCTCCGGCCGAGCTCCTCGCGCTTCTCCCGGCCCTTCTCGAAAACCTCCTCGGCCAGGATCCCGTTCTCTTCTACCACCGGACCCAGTACCAGTCGTTCGTCTTGCCGTTCCTCATGAACGGCGCCATCGCCGGGTACGCGAGGCTCGCGCGAGCGCGGCCGGGGCCGTGGCCTCCGCGGGCTCTCACCGCTGCAATGATCTCGAGCCTGGCCTTCACCTCTCCCACCGTGAATGACCTCGCCGTCCGGCGCTTCTGGCCTCGGGCCGAGCATCGCCAGGCCTGGGAGGCCATGGCCCAGGTGCCGCGGGACGCCTCGATATCGGCCCAGGATCAGTACGTCGCGCACCTCTCGCTCCGCCCGCTCGTCTTCGTCTTTCCCGTGAGCCTCGAGAAGGCGCAGTACGCCCTCGTCAACGCGGAGTCATACCCCTGGCGCGGCCTCCCCGACGTGCGGATGCGGCAGGAGGACAGAGACGTGGTGACCATCACGGGGGTCGCCTCGGTCCCCGAGCTGCGGTTCCGCGTCAAGTACCGGGCGGGCCCCCATCTCCTCTTGGAGAGCTTCCGTCAACACATGAGCCAGTCGCCGTAGGTGCCGCGGATGGGCTTGCCCTCGGTGAAGCGCGAGAGGCGGAAGGTGTCGAGATCTGGATGCGCGCCGGGCCCCTCGGCGACGAGGGCAGCCATCATCTGGCCCACCGCCGGGGAGAGCTTGAAACCGTGGCCGGAGAACCCCACCGCGACGAAGCTCCCCTCGGGTCCCACGCGATCCAGGATGGGATGCCAGTCAGGCGTGACGTCGAAGCAGCCGGCGTAGCCGCGCGCGATGCGTCCCTCCGCGAGCACGGGGAAGCGATGACTCACGCGGGCCAGCGCACTCATCGACTCGTCGAGGCTCACGCCCTCCTTGTAGCGGTCGGGGTCGGCCAGATCATGTGATTCCTCGGCGTCGAGGCCGCCCACGAGAATGTGCTCGGAGAGCTCCGGCCGTGTGTAGATGTTGGTCACGAAGTCGTAGACCATGGGATGCGGACGCTGGGCCGCCTCCGGCCACGTCACGATGTTGATCTTGTGACGGCAGACGGTGATCGGGATCTCGACGCCCACCATCGCGCCGATCCGCGCGCCCCAGAGCCCGGCGGCATTGACGACACGTGGCGCCTGGATCGGCCCGCGGCTCGTGTCGACGCCGCGAATGCGATTGCCCTCGGTGCGAATGGCGAGCACCTCCGTCTCTTCGAGGATGCGCGCGCCCCGCGCGCGGGCGGCGCGGGCGAAGCCCTGGGCGGTCTCGGCAGGATTGCAATACCCGGAGTCCGGCTCGTAGCAGCCGCCCACGAGGTCCTCGACGCGAAGCCGAGGCTCGATCTCGCGCATCTCGGACGGCGATACGAGCCGAGTCTCGATGCCGACCCCACGCTGGAGGGCAACGGAGGCCTCCATGGGCTTCTGCATCCGCTCGTCGACGCCGAGGAGATAGCCGGTGCGCCGGAATCCGCACGAGCCGCCGCCCGTCAGCTCCTCGAAGCGCACGAAGGCGTCGAGCGAGTAGCGAATCATCCGACAGGTCTCGGTCGTCGAGTAGTGCTGGCGCACGCAGGCCGAGCTCTTGCCGGTGGCGCCCGAGGCGAGGAAGCCCTTGTCGACGACGATCACATCGCGCACGCCACGGGCGGTCAGGTGAAAGGCAATGCTCGCCCCGGTCACCCCGCCTCCGATGATCACGACGTCCGCGGTGAGCGCCATGGGGGCAGCCTACCATGCGGACGAAGTCTGTCGGACAATGCATCCATGCCCGCCGTTGCCCGCCTCAGTGATCCCGAGCGCCGGCTGCTGTCGCTCGATGTCTTCCGGGGGATCACGGTGGCGGCCATGGTCCTCGTCAACAACCCGGGGACGTGGCGCGCGGTGTATGGCCCGCTGCGCCACGCCGACTGGCACGGCTGGACTCCCACCGATTTGATCTTTCCATTCTTCCTCTTCATCGTCGGCGTGGCGATTCCATTCGGTCTGGGTCGGCGGCTCGACGCGGACCACGGGCGCGGACAGGTCGTGATGAAGGTGCTCCGGCGAGCGCTCGTGATCTTCCTCCTCGGGCTCGTGTTGCACGCGATCTCGAGCATGGATCTCGCCACCATCCGCATCCCCGGCGTTCTCCAGCGGATTGCTGTCTGCTACCTGGTGGCCGCGGTCGTCTTCCTGACCCTTGGCCGGGGCGCCCAGTTATTGATTGCCACGGTCGCGCTCCTCGCCTACTGGGCGGCGCTCACGCTGATCCCCGTCCCGGGCTTTGGCGCCGGCGATCTCGGCAAGGAGGGCAACCTTGCCGCGTGGATCGACCGGAGCGTGCTGGGTGCCCACATCTGGCGGGTCGGGCGCGTCTACGATCCCGAGGGCATTCTGAGCACCATCCCGGCCATTGCCACCACGCTCCTCGGCGTGCTGACCGGCCAATTGCTGCGGGGCGCCCGTGTGTCGGGCGCCATGGCCAGGAGGCTCCTCCTCTCAGGCGTGGCGGGAATCGTGATCGGCCTCGTATGGGGACGGTGGTTCCCCATCAACAAGTCACTGTGGACCAGCTCCTACGTGGTGTTCACGGCGGGCGCGGCGCTCCTCGCGCTCGCCGCCTGCTACTGGCTGATCGAGATCAAGCGGTCGCGATGGTGGACAGGGCCCTTCCGTATCCTCGGCGTCAACGCCCTCGCCGTCTTCTTTCTCTCCACGCTTCTCGCAATACTCCTGGCCCGCGCGCGTATCCTAGGTGCCGATGGTCGGCCGCATCCGCTCCAGACGGTCCTGTTCGACGCATTCTTCGCGCCGTGGGCGTCTCCGGCCGCCACCTCGCTGGCCTGGGCCGCCGCCAACGTAGCGCTCTGGCTCCTCCTCCTCTGGCCGTTTTCCCGCAAAGGCCTACGTCTCACCGTCTGACGCGGGGTCTTCCAGCTCAAACGAAGGGTGACCTTCCGCGCTCCTTGAAGGCGCGGATCGCGAGAACGACGAGCCCAACCACTGTTGCGTACATGATGATCATGATTCGGCCTGGACAGGCTATCTCGTAAGGAATGCAGAATCTCCAGCGGCTCATGACGACGCCAGCGATAGCATTCAAGAGGTAGAGCCCGCCAAGCAGACGATCTGCGACATTGCTCCGGGGAAGTTATACCGGTCTTTGCACCAGGCTGCCGCTCCCACCGTCACCCACAACGTGACGCCTAGATAGAGCGCGAGGATCGTCGTGTTCGATCGTATCGCTCCGCGGATCTCGAGGGCCACGATGAACAGAGCGACGAGAAATAGGGCTCCGGAGATCACGATGACGCCGCAGCCCCAGTCAACGCGATCGCCTGGGGCACCCCCTCGCGCCGGAGGGGCGCCCGTCATGCCGTGGAGTCGGGCTCGCCCGTCAGGATGTGGGAGGCGTGGTGCAGGACCATGCGCCAGCGGGTGCCGCGGCGCTCGAAGACGTTCGTCACCAGGACCGCGGTCACCGAGATGTTGCCCTGGGACTGGGTGAGGATGTTCTCGGTGCCCGTGACCCAGGCGACGTTGTCGGCGATCCGCACCACGATGTCGGAGAGGGTGAAGCGCAGCTCCCGGGTGTCCTTGAAGATCGCCTCCCACGACTGCCGCACGGGCTCCCAGCCCGTGAGGAGACACCAGCCGGGGTGGACGCAACGGACGTAATCCGCGTGGAGCCAGAGGCCCTCCATCGCCTCGAGGTCGCGGGCCTCGAGCGCTCGATAGAAGCGCGCATTGGTCTCCTGGATCTCGGCCGACTCGTCCTCGGGCGTCAGCTCCGCCATCGCACCACCAGGCGCGGGCCCTGGCCCTCCACCACGAGAGGCTCGAGGGCGGCGCCGGGGCAGGGACCCTCGACGCATACTCCGCTCCGCGGCTCGAAGATGGCGCCGTGGGTCGCGCAGATCAGATGCTGCCCGTCCTCCGTCAGGAATTCGTTCGGCCACAGATCGAGCGGCGTGCCGGCGTGGGGGCAGCGGTTGACATAGGCGCGATGGCTCCCGTCCACGTTGATGATGAAGCCCTCCACGACCTTGCCCCGGCGCTCGAGTCGGAACTTCGCGGTCTGGCCCGGGGGCGGCGCGCTGACCGCGCAGCTCCCCACGCCGGGATCGTCCACAGTAGGCTCCACGCATCGGTTCTACCAGAAGGCTTCAGGCGATTCAACGCGCGGCGTGGCCGCCCGCCGAAGCCGCGTGGTAGGATTAGCGGTCCATGTTCGCCGTCGACGCGAAAGACCTTACGAAAACCTTCCGGAGCGGATGGCTGGGCCGCCGGCGCAAGGAGGCCCTCCGGGGCGCGAGCCTGCAGGTTCCAAGCGGGGCAATCTTCGGCCTGCTCGGACCCAACGGGGCGGGGAAGACCACGCTCCTGTCCATTCTGGCCACGCTGCTCCTCCCCGACTCGGGCACGGCGACCATCCTCGGCCATGACGTCGTGCGCGAGGCGGGGGCGATCCGGCGGCGGCTCAACATGGCGAGCGGCAACGCGTCCTTCGTGTGGAGCCTCCGGCCGCCCGAGGTCCTGACCTTCTACGGAGGGCTCTATGGCCTCTGGGGCCGCCGCTTGCGGCGCCGCGTCGACGAGCTGATCGAGCAGTGCGAGCTGGGGCCCCACGCCAAGATCGAGTACAACGCGCTCTCCACCGGTCTCAAGCAGCGGCTCGCCCTCGCCAAAGCCCTCCTCAACGACCCCGAGGTGCTCTTCCTCGACGAGCCGACCCTGGGCCTCGACCCGGACGTCTCCATCCGACTGCGAGCGCAGATCGCCGCCCTCCGGCGCGAGCGGGGGACGACCATCATCCTGACCACGCACTACATGCGCGAGGCGGAGGAGCTCTGCGACCAGATCGCCTTCATCAAGGATGGGCGCATCCTGGCTCAGGGCACCGCCGACGAGCTGAAGCGCCAGATCCGCATCGGGGACGTGATCGCGCTCCGTCTCGACCCGGTGGCGCCGCAGGGCCTGGCCGGCCTGCCCGGCGTGCTGCAGAGCCACGCCCGCGGTGAGTTCATGGAGTACACGGTGGACGCCCTCGACAAGCGCCTGCCCGAGATCCTCCGCTGGCTGCACGAGCAGGGCGTGCTGGTGCGGGATTGCCAGGTGCGCGAGCCCGAGCTCGAGGAGGTCTTCGTTGAGCTTGCGCGCTGACGCCCTCCCCCGGGAGCGCCTCCCCGAGACGTGGGTCGTGGAGGTGGTCCGCACCTGGGCCTTCGCCCGGCGCAACGTGATCATGGCGCGGCGCAACGTGTTCTTCGTCTTCGAGCTCACCTTCTGGCCGGGCGTGGCCATGCTCTCGCACGGCCTCCTCACCCGCTTCCTCGCCCTCGACGCGAAGATGACGGCCTTCATCCTCGTCGGCACGGTGGCGCTCTCGACGGTCCAGGTGTGCCAGCTCGACGTCGCCTACGCGGTGCTCTTCGACATCTGGTCGAAGTCCATGAAGCACCAGTTCCTCACCCCCATCGGCATCCGGCACATGGCCATCGGCTCCTGGCTCGTGGGGGTGGCGCGCGGCGTGACGGTCTTCGTGCTCATGGCCATGATCGGCACCTGGGCCTTCCGCTTCGACTTCATGGGCGCGGGCCCGGGCTCCCTGGCCCTGTTCCTCATGGGCTGCTTCCTCTGCTCGCTCATCATCGGGCTCCTCGTCTGCAGCCTCGTGCTGCTCTTCGGGAC
>DASQAK010000037.1:0-13265 GCA_035635755.1 Candidatus Methylomirabilota bacterium
CTGGGCGAAGTAGACGACGGCGAACAGGAAAGCGAGGCGCCGTGCGTCGGGAGTCTGGAAGGGATGCAGCCTGGCCAGCCAGGCGAGCATTCTCGGACTATACGGTACTGGGCCAATTTGCTTCGCCATACTTCGTTACTCGGTCGCCAGCGACGCTCAACGTACAGGGAGTACGCCTCGCGTCGCTGGCTCCCTCGTGTCTCGTCTGGCTCGCAACTTGACCCAGTACCGGAGCCGGCGCGCGCGGAGGATCTCGCGCGCGGCGTTCCAGCCCGGCGCCCCCATGACACCGCCTCCCGGATGCGCGGCGGCCCCGCAGAGGTAGAGACCCTTCAGCGGAGTGAGGTAGCCTGCGTAGCCTGGCACGGGCCGGAACGAGAAGAGCTGGCCGGGCGTCATCGCGCCCTGAAAGATGTTGCCTCCCGTGAGATTGAACGTGCGCTCGAGATCCAGCGGCGTGAGGACTTGACGGGCCAGCACCGCGCGGCGAAAGTTCGGCGCGTACTCGTCGAGCAGATCGAAGCACCGGTCCGCGAAGCGGTCGCCAATGTCATCCCAGCTCGACGCCCGCAGCGCGTAGGGCGCGTACTGCACGAAGATGGACATGAGATGCCGGCCCGGGGGCGCCACCGTGGGATCCACCACCGAGGGGATGGTGCATTCGAGGACCGGGCGCTCCGAGGGGCGGCCGTACTTGGCGTCGTCGTAGGCGCGCTCGATGTAGTCGAGACCGGGGCAGACGTGGATGGTGCCCCGATGCTGTGGTCCCGCCTCGACGCCCGGACAGGCGCGGAAGCTCGGAAGCTCGGCGAGCGCCACGTTGATCTTGAGCGAGGCGCTCTCGTAGCTGATCCGGTCCACCGCCGCCACGAATTCCGCGGGAAGCTCTCCCGCACCCAGCAGACGGCGAAAGGTTACGCGAGCGTCGGCGTTGCTGGCGACGATGGGTGCACGATACTCGTCGCCGCTGGCGAGGGCGACGCCCGTGACGCGACCCGCCCGGACCAGGATGCGGCTGACCTCGGCGTCGCAACGGATGTCCACGCCGAGATCGCCCGCGGCCCCGGCGAGCGCCCGGGTGAGACCGCCCATGCCCCCACGGACGTAGCCCCACGTGCCCCGCTTGCCCCCCGTTTCGCCCATGACGTGATGAAGGAGCACGTAGCCGGTGCCGGGCATCGAGGGGCTCGCCATGGCGCCGATGATGGCGTCGGTGGCCAGCGTCGCCTTGAGCTCGTCCGACTCGAACCAGCGGTCGAGCAGGTCCCGCGCGGAGCCGGTGAGGATCTCCACGGCGTCGGAGGCGGCCGCGCCGAGACGGCTGAACGATCGGCCGAGAGTCAGGAGCGACCAGAGGTCGCGCACGCCGGGCCGCAGAACGTTCGGCGGCGTCGCCGTGATCGTCGGCTCGACGAAGGCCGCCACCCGATCGAGCATGGCTTCGTACAGAGGGTAGCGCTCGGTGTCTCGCGCGCTGAACTTCGAGATCTCACGGCGGTTGAGGTCGGCATCCGACCCGAGCAGGAGAGAGCGGCCGTCGAGAAACGGTGTGAACGACGACGGCTGGCGGGCGAGCACCTCGAACCCGTACTCGGCGAGGCGCAGCTCGCGCACGATCTCTTCGCGAAAGAGGCTGTTGACGTAGGCCGCCGTCGAGACGCGGAAGCCGGGAAAGGTTTCCTCGGTCACGCAGGCCCCGCCGACCACGTAGCGCCGCTCGAGCACGAGGACCCGCAGCCCCGCCCGGGCGAGGTAGCACGCCGTCACCAGGCCGTTGTGGCCGGCGCCCACGACGATCGCGTCGTAGTCCCCGCCGCGCATGGGCGCATTATCGCCGACCCTGGTCGCGAGGCGGAGTGACGCAGGTCAGCCGTCGTAGAAGGCTGGGTCGTGCAGTCCGAGTATCGAGCGCTGCCGCGCGCCGCGGGCCCGGGCGAGCGCCTCCGGGGCCACGTGGTTCACCTGGGCGGTGGTCCGCACACGCTGGGCAAGATCGCGCCGTCCGTAGTGCACCTGCAGGAAATACCGGCCGCGCCCCCCCGTGGCCGGAGTGCCCCGGTGCCACGCGTCGGAGACGAAGAGGGCGACGTCGCCCGCCCGGCCGACGAGGAGCGCGGGAGGACGGCCGTCATAGGTCAACGTCGGGTCGTGCTTCCGATCTCGCGGGGCGAGCCGACCCGATCGATGGCTCCCCGGGGCGACGGCGGTAGGCCCGTCGGCCTCCTCGCAGTCGAGAAGCAGGAGGTGCGCCCCGATCGCGAACACCGGATACGGAATGCGCTCGTCCCACTCGACGCCTTCGGGCCGCGGGATGTGCGGGCCGGAATCACAGTGCCAGGGGCCGCCGGGAAACTCCCTGGAGTTCCGCCAGGCGGTGTTCGCGATCACGTGGCAGTCGTGGCCGAGCAGCGGCTCGATGACGGCGAGGATCCGCGGGTGGGCGAGGGCGGCCTGGGCGAGCGCGCTGCGGTTGAACATCTCGTAGCGGAACTCGTCGGTGCGGCCCCGCTCCGCGGGATACGACGCGAAGACCGAATCGATCTCACGGCGTAGCGCCTGCACGTCGTCCGCCGTGAAGACGCCGCGGACCACCGCGTACCCGTCGACCTCGAGCTGCCCCGTCTCCGGGGGCGCTTCGCCTTCGTAGACGCCGAGATTCTTCGAGAGCCGCTGGATCATCGCGCGTTTTCCTCGCAGTGCGGGGGACAGAAGGGATCGCGATCGAGTCTACCAAAGCGATCCGAGGTGACCAAAGCAAAAGGCCAGGGCGCTCCTCTGGCCGGGAGGGCGCGCTCGTGATACTTACCAACAGACCGTGACACCCACCGGGAACGGCACGAGAGGATCCGAGCGAGCGGGAGCGCGCGCCATGACCAACGCGCGCCTCCTCATCGCCTTCGCCGCCATCGAGTTCGTGCTCTTCCCGATCCCCATCGTCACCCTCTTCTGGAAGGACCAGATCGGGATGTCGCTCACCGACATCATGATCCTCCAGGCGATATTCGGGCTGTCCATCGTGCTCTTCCAGTTCCCCTCGGGGTACTTCGCCGATCGGGTGGGGTACCGCGCCTCGCTGCTCGTGGGCGCGGCGCTCCTGATCGCGGGGTGGCTCGTCTACACCCGCGGCACGACCTTCTGGGCGATCGCCGTCGCCGAGGCCGTCCTCGGCACGGCCAGCGCCTTCATGTCCGGCGCGGACCGCGCGCTCCTGTGGGTGTCGCTGGAGGCGGCCGGCCGCAGCGATCGATACACGCGCTGGGACGGGACGGCCCGCGCCGTGTCGCAGACGTCGGAGGCGCTGAGCGCCGCCGCCGGCGGGTGGCTGTACGCGATGGGCCCGCGCTGGCCGTTCTGGCTCCAGGTGCCGAGCGCCGCGCTGGCCTTCGTCATCGCGACCATGCTGCGCGAGACGCCACGGCTCCCCTCCGCCGACCCCCGCTCGCACGCGCGCCGGGCCCTGCACATCCTCGGGTTCACGCTCTGGCACCATCGACGGCTCCGCGCGGCCCTGGCCCTCAACGTCGCCCTGGGCCTCTCGACGTTCGTGGTGATCTGGCTGATCCAGCCCTACATGCAGGCGCGCGGCATCCCGCCCGCGTGGTTCGGACCGCTGTGGGCGGGCGCGCACATCTGGCTGGCCGCGATATCGCTGGCGAGCGGGCGCGTGGCCGGCGCGCTCGGCACGCGCGCGAGCCTCCTCGTCTGCTGTCTGCTCGTCCTCGTGGGGTACGCCGGGCTCGCCCTGAGCCACGTGGCGTGGGGCATCGCCTTCTATCTCTGCTTCATGACTATCAGAGGCCTGCAGGGGCCGATCCTGGCCAACGTGATGCAGCAGGACGCGCCCGCGGAGGACCGCGCAAGCGTTCTCTCGATCGCCGCGCTGCTCTTCCGGCTGTCCTTCGTGATCGTCGGCCCGCCCATCGGCGCCCTCGTCGACCGCGCGGGCATGGAAACGGCCCTCGGCGTGCTGGCGATCGTGCTCGGCGCGCTGGGGCTGCTGGCCTTTTCGGTCTTCTCTCGCGCCCACCGTCAGATGGACGCGGGGCCGACGGCTATCCCTTGACGCCGTCCGCGCCCCAGCCCGCGATGAGATAGCGCTGGATGGCCACGAAGAACACGAGGGCGGGGATGGTGACCATGACGCCGGCGGCCATGATCAGCCCCCAGTCCACCACCGCCATGTGAAAGAAGTCGTTGATGCCGATGGCGAGGGTCTTCAGCTCGTCCCGGCCGATGAGCACGAGGGCGAACAGGAAGTCGTTCCAGGCCACGATGAAGGTGAAGATGGCGGTGGCGATGATGCCGGGGAGGGCGAGGGGCGCCACCACGTAGCAGAGGGCCTGCGCGCGATTCGCCCCGTCGATGAGAGCGGCGTGCTCCAGCTCCACGGGGATCGACTGGAAGAAGGCGCGGAGGATCCACAGCGCGTAGGGGAGGGTGGCCCCATGGCCAGGAGCCCGATGCGGATGCGCTCGTTCGTGAAGGGTTGGCCCAGCGGCGCACGCGACGCGGGCCCGCGGAGACTATAGTCCAGGGCGGGTCCCCACTCAACGTGATGGTATAGACTGCCCCCCTGAGACGTGAGCTAGCCATGGAGCCATCGTTCCCGATCGTCAGGCATCCCTCGCCGGGGAAGGGCAACCCGGTGCTGGTGAGCGTGCCCCACTACGGCACGGAGCCGCTGCCCCACATCACCCGCGACGACTACAGCGAGCCCTGGTTCGAGACCTTTGCCTACGGATTCGCCGACACCTTCGTGGGTGATCTCTACGGGGAGCTACACGAGCACGGGGCCACCGTGCTCGCCACGCCGTTCTCGCGAATGTTCGTCGACGTCAATCGCCGCCGCGACGACTTCGAGCACCACGACGGCGAGGTGCGCTCGCGGCGAGGGGTGGTGCGCACCCATACCATGCGGGACGTGCCCATCTTCACGCGCCCTCTCGGACTCGCCGACGTCGAAGAGCGCCTGCAGGCCCTCTACGATCCGTACTACGCCGCCCTGGAGCATCTGCTCACCCAGCTCCGGCACGCCTACGGCTACGCCATGCTCCTCGATGGCCACACGGGGAGTCCGCGCCGGATGAAGGACCATCAGGTCATCATCGGCACGCGCCACGACGCCACGTGCGCCCCGCAGCTCGCGGCGGCCGTGGCGGGGACCTTCACGCGCCACGGCTTCGAGGTGCACGACAACGTCAGCGGTTATACGGGCGGCAACATCGTGGCCACCTTCGGGCAGCCCCACACCCGGCGTGTCCACGCGCTTCAGCTGGAGATCAACGCGTCGCTCTTGATGACGACCACCCGCGACGAGTTCATCGCTCAGGTGTCGCGCGGGGGAATTCCCGAGAAGGCCGAAGCGAACATCGCCCGCGTTCGCCTGTGCCTCCGGGAGGTGCTGGCGGCCCTGCCCTCGGTGCTCGCGACCGTGCACGAGGCCTAGGTCCCCGGGGGTCCGGCCCGTGAAGCGCCTCCCCGCCCGGCTCTGCGCGCGGCCGCGCATCCTTTTCGTTGGCATCAATCCATCGCTCCGCTCCGCGGAGGTCGGCCACCACTTCGCCGGGCGCGGGAACCCGTTCTGGCGGCTCCTCTACACCGCGAGGCTGATCCCCGACGCTTTCACCCACGAGGACGACGCGCGGCTGCCGTCGTGCGGCCTCGCTCTCACCAACATCGTTCCGCGGGCGACCCGCGCGGCCTCCGAGCTCACCAGGGGCGAGTTCGAGGCCGGGCGCGCGCAGCTTGCGCGCGTCATTGCGCGCGTGAAGCCGGAGATCGTCGCCTTCGTCGGCGTCACCGTCTATCGCGCGTTCTTCGGGCCGCGCGCGCGCCCGGGCGCCGGACCGAAGCCGGAACGCGTGGGTGACGCCCGGGTCTTCGTGCTCCCGAATCCGAGTGGACTGAACGCCGCGTATCCCGGCTTTCGGGACAAGCTGGTCTGGTTCAAGCGGCTCAAGCGCTATGCGGATCGACCGCGGGATCAGGCCCCTTGACCGGGCGGCTCCGGGTGGCCATCCTCGATGTGGCGAGGAAGAGAGCGTAACCGTCACGGCATTGCCGTGACCCACCGGAGCAGAGCGTTCAGGGATCAGGAGGAACGGGAATGACGACGACCATGCCCATCACCATCGAGCTCCAGACGCAGTCGGCCAAGGAGGTCGTCGATATCACGGCCCGCGTCGAGGCGCTCATCGGCGGGGCGTCGGGCGGGAGCTGTCACCTGTTCCTGAGGCATACGACGGCGGGGCTGATGGTCGTGACCAACGAGACCGGCGTCCCCGAGGACATCATGGACATCCTCCAGACGCTGACGCCACCGATCGCCTTCCGGCACGACTCGCGGGCTCACGTGGCGGCGCATTTCCTCAGCGCCCTCGTCGGTCCGAGCGTCCATGTGCCGGTGCGGGACGGCAAGTTCGCCCTCGGCGAGTTCCAGCGAATCGTGCTCATGGAGTTCGAGCGACCGAGAAGGCGTGAGGTCGAGGTGCGCCTCCTCGCGGACGCCTGAACGATGAATGAGTTTCTTGGGCTGGAGGGCAAGGCCGCCGTAGTCGCGGGCGGGGCCAGTGGCCTCGGTCAGGCTGTGGCCCGCGGGCTCGTGCGCGAAAGGGCGCGGGTGGTGCTGGGTGATCGAGACAGCGCGGGACTCGAGCGGATGGCCGCCGAGCTTGGCGGCCAGGCGCGCGTGAAGCGCACCGACGTCACGCGCCTCGATGATATCGCCGCCCTCTTCGCGGTGTGCGACGAGGCGTTCGGACCCGTGGAGATTCTCGTCACGTGCGCCGGCATCATCAGCTCGATGAGCCTGGCCGAGATGACCGAAGCGGAGTGGGATCGCGTGCTCGCCGTCAACACCAAGGGCACCTTCTTCTGCATCCAGGAAGCGGTCAAGCGGATGATCCCGCGGAAGCGCGGGCGCATTATCACCATCGGCTCGGACAGCGCGGATCAACTCAGCTCTCGCCTCGCGTCGCCCAGGGGCCGCCGCTCAACTCGAACTGCGGGGGCGGCCGCATCGCTACCGCGGCCTACACCGCGTCGAAGGGCGCCGTGGTGGCACTCACCCGCAACGTCGCCCGCGATCTCCTGGGGACGGGCATCGGCGTCAACTGCGTCAACCCCGGGCCCATCGACTCGCCCATGCACGCCCCCCTCACCGCGGAGCAGCGGGCGCGCGTCACCGGCAGTATTCCCCTGGGCTGGATGGCGAAGCCGGAGGAGATCGCCAACGGGGTGCTCTTCCTCGCCTCGGGCCGCGCGGCCAGCTTCATGTACGGGACCAACCTGAACATCGACGGCGGCACCCAGATGGGAGCGAGCTGACGCGAAGCCCTCTCGCGCCGCGGCAACCACGTCGAGGATCGGCCGCTAGAACGCGTTGGGGATCCAGCGCTTCTTGCGCCAGTCGAATTCGAAGTAGTCGAAGAGCTGGCTGCCTTTGCTGTACGGTTCTTGGGGTCTTGGGACCGTGTAGTAGCGTCCCGTGATCAACCGGTTCGTGATCTCCATTCTCAGAAAGCCGAAACGATCGTCCGAGTAGCGCTCGAGGGTCACGGGGTCCCCATCTTTGTCGTTGAAGACGACGGGAGGTACGAGGTGTTGGCCGTTTACCTTCATTACTTGATGTAAATTGTGGTAGCCTCCCGCGCCCGTCACGAGGTACGGCACCTGAACGCCGTTGGGCATGTTCTTGGTGAGCCGCTGGTAGTCGTGCACGTGGCCCGCCACCACCATCTCGGGGTGTCGTCCTCCCGCGCTCTTCACCGCGCCCTCGAGCATGTTCTTCATGATCGTGCTGCCGGAGTGGTAATCGTCCGCGGAGTAGATCGGATGGTGCATGGTGACGATGAGGGGCCGATCCTGGGGGAGCGTCTTGAGCTGCGCCACGAGCCAGGCCGTTTGCGACTGTCGCACCTCGCCGCCCGCGGGAACGTTGGTGTAGAGACCCACGAAGCTCGCCACCGGCGTCAGGAGCGTCCAGTAGACACTGGGCTGCACCATGGCGGTGCGGAGCGAATCGCCTGATTCAGGCATCTTGACGGGACGCTTGGCGCAGAAGTTTCGGGTGAAGCCCTTGAGCGTATCGTCATCAGGAAGATTCTCGCCGTCATGGTTGCCGGGAACGGCGAAAATGGGGCCGGGATAGAACTCGTAAGGCTGGTAGAACTGCTTGTAGTATTCCTTGACCTCGCCGTTGAAGTACACGCAATCACCGACGATGTAGAGGAAGGCCGGGTTTTCGCTCGGATCGCTCCCCGGATGGAAGTCCGCCTCCATGCCCTTCGCGACAAGCTCCTGAGGGACGGCGTACTGAATGCCGCCCATGTCACCGTTGAAATGGAAGGTGAGCTTCTTCTTCCTCGCGATGGCGCTGTAGCTGCCGGCGGGGAGAATCGACTTGATGTCGAGCTGGTACGGCGGCTTGCCCGGCCCTTCACTGAACGGTCGATAGTGGGTATCTCGCGGCGGGGTGGTATGAAGCCTGAGCTGAGTCCCCCCCTGGGAGGGACGGGTGCGCCCGAAGACGTGGGCAGGGCTCTTGGGCGAGCTTGGCATGGTCGGCGTCCTCACGAGAGTGCAGAAATCTCGCGCCTCCGTTGGCGACGGTGGCCTCGTATGGTGCGCGGAGTTTAGGAGTTGGATCGCACAGCGTCAAGTTAAGACTGTGCTTACTGAGTCAATCCCGGTTGATCAGGTAGACGCCGACGGCGATGACCGCGCCGCAGACCACCACGACCTTGGTGATGGGCTCGCCGAGAAAGAGCCACGCGCCGCCCGCCGAGACGACGGGAATGAGATAGGAGTAGGCCGTGGCGACGCCCGCGGGCACGCGCTGGAGACCATAGGCGAAAAGCTGGTTGGAGGTGATGGTCACGAGGAGCGCCATGGCGATCACGAGGACCCAGGCGAGCGCGCTCATGGCCAGGGCCTGACGCGCCACCGGCGAGGCATGCGTCCAGCCGGTGACGAGAAAGAGCGCGGCGCTGCCCACGAGAGCGGCATGCGTGGTCAATTGCGTCACGCTGTGACGGCGTAGCAGATGCTTGAAGCAGAGGACGTAGCCGACCCATGCGAAGGAGTTGGCACCCATGTACATCATGCCGAGGACGTGGTGCTCGCCCCCGCCGCTCGGCGGTTGCCCAAGGAGCACGAGGGCCAGGGTACCGAGCAGGGCGAGGGCGAACCCGCCGAGCTGTCGTGACGTCGCGCGCTCGCCCAGCAGGAGCGCGCCCAGGAGGAGCACCCAGGCGGGCTCCGTCATCCGCACCAGCGCGGTATTCGCCACCGTCGTGTAGCTGAGCGCCCAGTAGAGCGTCAAGCTGAAGACGGGCACGAGGGCGATGCCGGCGGCCAGCAGCATCATCCCCTCCCGCCCCGTGTAGCGCGGCGCCTCCGCGCGTGTCAGGACCGCGTAGGGGACGTAGAAGAGCCCGGCGATCACGAAGCGCAGCCAGGTCAACGTGAGGGGGTCGATCTCCCGCAGGACGATCTTGACCAGGATGGAGTTCGACGCCCAGAGCAGGATGACGAGCAGGAGGGCGACGGCGGCGGCGCCCGCGGCCGACCTCACAGAGCGAGCTTGTACGCCTGGCCGCCCTTCATGATGAGGTGAAGGTTCTCCTGGTTCTGGAACACGCGCAGGTCCTTGAGTGGGTTGCCCTTGACCACGATGAGGTCGGCGTATTTCCCGGGCTCCACCGAGCCGATCTGGCTCTCCATGCGGAAGATCTCGGCATTGACCCGCGTGGCCGAGAGCAGGACCTCCATGGGCTTCATGACCTGGCCCTTGAGCTCGAGCTCCGTGGCGCGGTGGGCCTGCATGTCGCCGAGCAGGTCCGAGCCCGAGCCGATCTTGCATCCGGCCTTGTAGGCGTGGGCGAGCCCCTCCACGCTCTTCTCCCGGGCCATGTTGATCTTCTGGATCTGGTGCTCGCCGATGCCGTAGCTCTTGCCCTCGCGCCAGATCGCCTCGTAGGTGACCATGGTCGGCACGAGGAAGGCGCCCGCCTTCTTGATCTCCTGCGCGGCCTCGGAGGTGATGAGGTTGCCGTGCTCGATGCAGCGGACGCCGGCCTTCACGGCGGCGCGCACGGCCTTGCCCGAGTAGGCATGGGCGAGCACGTACTTGCCCACGGCCTCCGCTTCTTCCACGGCCGCGCGCATCTCCTCGATGGTGTACTGCGTGGTGTCGAGCTCGTCGCCCGGCGACATGGCGCCGCCCGAGGCCATGATCTTGATCTGGTCGACGTCGTGGCGCAGGGTCTCGCGCGCGGCCTTGCGGACTTGATCCGGGCCGTCGGCGATGATTCCGATCATGCCCGTGCAGCACTCGATGGGATCGTGCCACTCCGCGCGACGCCGCTTGTCGCCGTGCCCACCCGTCTGCGAGAGGTACTGGCCCGAGATCAGCATGCGCGGGCCGGGGTGAATTCCCTGGGCCACCACCTCGCGGAAGCCGTAGTCCGCCCCGCCCGCGTCCCGCACCGTGGTGAAGCCCTGCAGGAGCGCCTGCTCCATGCGGCGGATGGCCTTGGCCACGATGAGGCTCGGGGGCAGGAGGCGGTGCTGGTCCGTGATATTGCCCTCGACGGCGCACATGTGGACATGCGCGTCGGTCAATCCCGGCATCAGCGTCCGACCCTTGAGGTCGAGGGTGGTGATCTTGCCCTTGAGAGGACCCACCTTGCCCGAGCGGATGACGTCCTTGATCCGCTCGCCCTCGATCACGACGGCGGCGCCGTCGGCGGGCTCCTTGCCCGTGCAGTCGATCAGGAACGCGTTCCTCAGGATTGTGATGGCCATTGGCCCGTCTCCTTACTTCTTCGCGATCTTCGCCTCGAACATCCACACCTTCTCGTCGGCCCGAGGCAGCCACTCCACCCAGTTGGCCACCCCGTAGAGGTCGTGCTGCTGCCAGAGGAAGACCCACGGCACCTCGGCCGCGACCAGCTGCTGGAGCTCGGCCCAGGCGGCCAGGCGCTTCTGCGGGTCCACGATGGTGACGGCCGTCTGGATCTTGTCCTCGAGCGCCTTGTTGCCGCCATAGGACGAATACGTCATGGAGCCCTGGAAGAGCTGCTCGATGGTGTTCTGGGCATCGAGGGCCGGCCCCCAGCCGAGGAAGAACATGTCGCCGGTCGTGCGGTTCTTGATCTTGTCGAGATGCGTGCCCCACTCGTTGACCACCACGTTGACGGTGATGCCGAGCCGGCCGAGCTGGGCCGCGATGGCCTGCGAGATGTCCTTGTCGAGCGGGTAGCGTCCCGAGGGCGTGTCGAGGGTGAGGGTGAGTGTCTTCGGATCGACCCCGGCCTCCTTGAAGAGGGCCTGGGCCTGCTTGGGATCGTACTTGAGGCACTGGATTTTAGGGGAGTAGTCGACGTTGATGGGCGAGAGCGCCCCGCACATCTTGCTCGCGCGGCCCCGCAGCACGTTCTGGATAAGCTCGTCCACGTTGACGGCCTGCGCGATGGCCTTGCGCACCTTCAGGTCCTGCATCGGCCCCGGCTTGAGGTTGACGAGGGCAAGATAGTTGATGCGCGAGGAGACGGTGGCCCGCACCGTCGCCTTGCCGCTGGCATTGACGAGATCCACCGCGTGCGGCGGCACGTCCTTCATGATGTCGATCTCGCCGGCGAGAAGCGCGGCGAGGCGCGCGCTGAACTCGGGGATGAAGCGGAAGGTGACCTTCTTGAGCTCGGGCTTGCCCTTCCAGTAGTCGTCGTTCCGCGTGACGACCAGCTTCTCGTCCCGCACCCACTGCGCGAACTTGAAGGGGCCGGTGCCCGCGGGCTTGGCGGCCAGGGCCTGGATGCCTTCCTTGAGGGCCTTGGGCGGCATGGGCAGGAAATCCTGCAGGGAGATGCGGTCGATGAGCCCCGGCCATGGCTTCTCGGTGATGAAGCGTACCGTGTAGGGATCGACGATCTGGACTTCCTTGACCAGCGTCCAGCGCGGCAGGTAGTGAGTCTTGTTGGCGGGGTCCTTGATGTAGTCCATGGTCGCCTTGACGCTCTGAGCATCGAAGGGCTCGCCGTTGTGGAACTTGACGCCCTTGCGCAGGGAGAACTCCCACGTGGTGTTGTCCACCACCTTCCACGAGGTGGCGAGCATGGGGATCGGCTTGTAGGTCTTGGGGTCGCGGTCGACGAGCCGATCGTACATGTGCTCGACCATGTTGTTGGTCGTCCAGTCCACGATGGTATCGGGCAGAAGCGTCCGAGGCTCCGCGGCGAAGGCCACGATGATTTCCTCGGCTCTCATTCGATCCTCGCCAAGGGCCGGGGCGGCGGAGGCCAGGAGGGCAAGCATGGCTGCGAAGACTTTCAGGAATTGCACGAGCGCATCCTCCTTGTACGTTGTTGCCTGTGCTGTCTGTGCCTGTCTAGAACGTTTTCACGTATCGTGTCATCGCCGGGTCGTGCCGGTAGCCGGCGCGCTCGAGCGCGTTCCAGAAACCGACCGCCCATGCATGGTCGTGCTCGACGAGGGCGGTGATCCGCCGCGCGCCCAGGCCCGCGAGGACCGCGTCCACCTCGCGCATGAGGGCGCCCGCGATCCCACGGCGCCGGTACTCCGGCAGCACGGCGAGGCGGTAGATGTTACCGCGCCAGCCGTCCCATCCGCCGATCACCGTGCCGACCACCCGGCCGTCGGCTTCTGCCAAGAGAAGGACGGCCGTGGGCTCGGTGAGGAGCCGCGTCAAGCCTTCCCGCGTGTCGGTGGCGCTCGGCGTGGCCTCGGCCTGTCTCCACAGCTCGAGGACCCGCTCGACGTCCTCGGGCCGTCCCTTTCTCGTCGCCACGGCCCCGGCCATGTTGCCTGCTCCTACACCTGGAACTTGGGGTCGAGGACGTCACGGAGCCAGTCACCGACCAGGTTGACGCCGAGCGCGGTCAGGGCCAGCGCGGCGCCGGGAAAGGCGGCCAGCCACCAGGCGACGTAGAGAAAGTCGCGGCTCTCCGAGAGCATGCTCCCCCAGGCCGGCGTGGGCGGCTGCACCCCGAACCCGAGGAACGAGATGGCCGCCTCCGCCACGATGAACTGCGAGAACTGCAAGCTCGCCACGATGATGATGGACGGAGCGACGTTGGGGAGGATGTGGCGGAACAGGATGCGCACCCGGCTCGTGCCGAGGGCGGCCGCGGCCTGGACGAAATCGCGCTGCTTCACCGACAGGACCTCCCCGCGGACGACGCGAGCATACACGACCCAGCCCGCCGCTGACAAACTGATGATGATGTTGCGCAGGCCGAGGCCCA
>DASQAK010000038.1:0-24627 GCA_035635755.1 Candidatus Methylomirabilota bacterium
TAGACTCGAATGGATCGTTTGTTGCGGCCTTCTGCCGCCGTCGGCCTCGTCATCGCCATCGCCTTCATCGCTCTCCTGGTCGGTTTCCCGAGCTTGGCCGCCCGGATGTCAGCCAATCGCGTTCAGGCCGCCACCGCGCCCTCCGTCGCCAAGACGGCCTCCACGGAGCCGGCCAAAGTCGAGCACGCCGGCGGTGGGCACGGGGCCATCAAGGACAAGGCCATCATCGAGCGGGGCAGGCAGACGTATGCGAAGTATTGCGCCTCGTGCCACGGCGACGCGGGCCTGGGCGATGGCCAGGGCGGCGCCAACCTTCCCATCAAGCCGCAGAATCTCACGCTCGGCCTGGTCATGAACCCGCTCCCCGATCACTTCCTGCACAAGATCATCGCGAATGGACCCCAGTCGGTCGGGCTGTCCGAGCTGATGCCGCCCTTCAAGCCACAGTTGGGAGATCGCCAGATCGACGAAGTCATCGCGTATGTCCGTACCCTGGCCAATCCGCCCTACGAACCCGAGCGGGTGCTGCCGGTGGCGGAGAGGCGCGAGGGTCCCGTCCAGCCCATCCTGTTCAGCCACGTCATCCACGCGGGGTCGTATCGCCTCGACTGCCAGTACTGTCACACGGGCGCCCGGCGCAGCAGCTCGGCCGGCCTGCCGTCGGTGGAGCGATGCATGGGGTGCCACAAGATCGTGGCCGCCCAGGGCAACGATCAGGTGCAGAAGCTTCACGCGTACTGGGAAAAGCAGCAGCCCATCCCGTGGGTGCGCATCTTCAAGATTCCCGAGCATGCGCAGTTCCCCCACAAGAATCACATCGCGGCGGGGCTCCAGTGCCAGACCTGTCACGGGCGCATCGAGGCCATGGAGCAGGTGCACGCCAAGACGGGGCAGAACATCGTCAACGACCTGGCCAACCTCTCCGGGATGGCGATTCCGCCCACGAAGCTGACCATGGGCTGGTGCGTCGAGTGCCATCGCGCGGTGAACGACAAGGGCGTGCAGGCGGCCCAGCCCGTGGCCGACGCCTGGGGCTCGGCGCCGCGGCCGCCGACGGCGGACGACAAGAAGCCGCGCAAGGCGCCGCTGGAGTGCGTGGCCTGTCACCATTGATGGTGGCCGCCGCGCGCTGAGGCAGGGGCCACCCCCTCACCCAACCCTCTCCCCCTCACAGGGAGAGGGATTTTTTGTCGACTCAGATCTTGGATTCATCCCTCTACCCTCAGGGGAGAGGGCCGCTCTTCGAGCTGAAGGGCGAAGCCCTGAGGCGAGTGAGTAAATCAGGGGTGGTCGTGTACGATGTCCGCCATGCCGTCGTACAAGTTCGTGCAGGTCGACGTGTTCACCGACCGCGTGTTCGGTGGCAATCCGCTCGCGGTGCTCCTCGACGCGCGCAGGCTCGATGACGGCCTCATGCAGCAGATCGCGCGCGAGATGAATCTCTCCGAGACCGTCTTCCTCTTCCCGCCCACGCGTCCCGAGTGCGTCGCTGCCCTCCGGATCTTCACGCCGGCTCGCGAGGTGCCCTTCGCCGGGCATCCGACCATCGGCACCACGTGGGTCCTGGCCGCCCGGGGCATAGCGCCCACGGGCGCGGCGCGCTTCACCCTCGAAGAAAAGATCGGACCCGTGCCCGTCGAGCTCGAAGGCGATCCGGCGCGCCCGAGCTTCATCTGGATGCGCCAGCAGGACGCGACCTTCGATCCCGCCCTCGAGAACCGCGAGGCGGTCGCTCGCGCCCTCGGCCTCACGGGGGCCGACCTCTGGCCCGCCGCACCCATCCAGCCCGGCTCCACCGGCAACAAGTTTCTCTTCGTGCCTCTGCGCGACAAGGCGACAGTGGACCGCGCCGTCCTCGACGTGCGCGCCATGCTGGAGGCCATGGGCGAGAGGCCGCGCATGGGCATCTTCGTCTTCGCGCCCGATCCGGACGCCTCGGCGGGGCGCGTGTACTCGCGCATGTTCGGCCCGCACAGCTCGGGCATTCTGGAGGACCCGGCCACGGGCTCCGCCAGCGGCCCGCTCGGCGCTTACCTCGTGCTGAACGGGATGGTGAAGGGGGTCAGGTGACGTGAGGATCGTGAGCGAGCAAGGAGCCAAGATGGGCCGGCAGAGCTTCGTGCACATCCGGCTCGCCACGCGCGGCGGCGCCGTGACCGACATCAGAGTGGGCGGCGGTGTGGTGCCCGTGCTCGAGGGCGAGCTTCGGGTCTAGCCGAGAATCGCGGTCAGGCTCCGGAGGTCGGGGCAGCCGTCGAGAGATTCGACCATCTGGCGCACGGAGTCGACGCGGTCCTCGGCGAGGACGAGCCGCGCGCAGTCGCCGAACTTTTCCCGAAGCTGATCGATGGTCAGCGGATGGCTGGGATGGCCCGGCACCGGGCGCGGGCCCAGAGCGACCTCGCGGCCGTCCCGCAGCTGAAGCGTGACGCGCGTCCACATGTGGCGCTCGAGCTCGCTGGGGATCTCCGGATCCACCACCATGCGCGTGCGCTTCATCAGCTCCCGGATGGCGGGATCCTGGGCCTTGTCGTCCTGGAAGGTCTGCATGCCGACCTTGCCCTCGCAGAGGGCCGCCGCGGCGGAGAACTCGCCGGAGAACTTGGCCTCGAGCCCGCTCTTCGGGCTCGAGTGGATGAGGATGCGCGGCACGCTCGGATGCACGCCGATGGTGACCTGGGCGATATCGTCGGGCGCGAGCCGGAGGGTCCGCTGGAGCTCGAGGGCGCTGTCGATGATGGAGTGGGTGCAGGCGCAGGACGGGTAGGGCTTGACGGCCACGCCCGTGGTCAGGATCTTCCAGGGCGCGCCCAGCCGCTCGAGGGCGCTCTCCTCTCGCTTCCCGGCGCTCAGGACGGCGAGGTAACCCTGCGGTCCCTCGATGGCCTGCTCGGAGGCGGTGAAGCCTTCGCGGGCCAGCAGCGCCGAGAGCACTCCGCTGCGCGCCGCGTGGCCGGCGTGAAAGGGCTTGGTCATGGTGCCGAAGTTTTCCTTGAGGCCCGAGGCCTGGGTGGCCGCGATGGCCAGCGCGGTCCGGGTCTGCGCGGCGTCGAGCCCGAGGAGCCGGGAGGCCGCGGCCGCCGCGCCGAGCGCCCCCAGCGTCCCCGTGGCGTGGAAGCCCTTCTCGTAATGCGCGGGGTTGATCACCTCGGCCAGCGTCGTCTCGACCTCGAAGCCGAGGAGGAAGGCGTGCACGAGCGCGCGGCCGTCCGCGAGCGCCAGCTCCCCGGCCGCGAGGGCCGCCGAGAGGACGGGAGCCGAGGGGTGGCCCAGCATGGCGAAGTTGGTGTCGTCGAAATCGAGGGCGTGCGCGGCCGTGCCGTTGGCGAGGGCGGCCCACACGGCGCCCGTGCGTCGCCGCGTGCCCACGATGGTGGCGAGGGGTGCGCCGCCCTCGCTCTCCGCGATCTGCTGAACGATCCGCGCCGCCGGCTCCGCGGAGCCCGCGAGCATGACGCCCACGCAGTCGAGAATGGCGCGACGCGCGGCGTCCACGGCGGCGACGGGGCAGTCTTCCCAGCGGCTCTTGACGATGAACTCGGCGAGCACGGAGGTTGCGCGCATGGGCCAGAGCCTAGCACAGGTCTGCTATCATCCGCCCGTGGGTACTGGGCCAATTTGCTTCGCCAGACTTCGTTCTCGGTCGCCTGCAACGCTCAACGTACATACAGGTACGCCTCGCATTGCAGGCTCCCTCGGGCCTCGTCTGGCTCGCAACTTGGCCCAGTACCGGCTCCCGCGCGTCGCGCTGTTCCTCGTCATCGTCTCGCTCGCCGCCGCTCCCTGTTCCGCGCCCGCGCAGATGTTCTTCTCCGCGAAGCCGGACGCGCCATTCGCGGTCGGGCCCCTGACGGTGCGGGCCACCGTCACCCCGGCCCTCGGGCCCGTCGACGTGTCGGTCCTCTGGTCCCTCGACGTGCCGTCCGGCAAGAGTCGCGGGGGGATCGAGCAGGATCTCTTCCTCCTCTGGCCCGGGGAGATTTCGAGTTCGATTGACAAGAAGCCCGGCGACAAGACTCTCGAGCAGTATGTCGAGCAGCGCGGCTTCGCCGCCACCGGCGGTGGCCGGCTACCCCTCTACGCCCTCAACCTCTACGCGCAGGGGGCGGACGCGGCGCCCAAGCTCGTGGGCGAGCTGCCGTTCGTCACCTTCGTGCAGGACAGTCACGCGCTTGGGCTGAGCCCGCCGGCGACCTGGATTCGCATCCCGTGGCTGCCCCAGATGGCCGATCGCGTCTTCATGATGGAGCTGCGCATGCGGGTGGCCGGAATCATCAAGCCGAAACGGGTCGGCTGGATCGAGAGCCTCTTCGCGGGTGACCGCCACGAGCTCCAGCTCTCCTTCCACGAGGTTCGCGACCGGCCCGTCTTCCCGATGTACGCCGAGCACCGCGACCGCGCGTTGCGGCTGGCCGACGCCCCCGCCGAGCTCGTGGCCCACTTCGGGCAATCCGACTCATTGCGCATCGCGGAGATCTATCCACCTACTAGCATCCGACGCCTCAGCGAGACTCTCGAGACCACAGAGGTGGTCTCCCTCTTCCTGGGAGCCACCGAGGGCACGGTTCCTCAGCACCTGGAGGTGCAATTCGGATACTATTCCCGGCTGCAGGGCCTTCTGCTCGTGGCGATACCCTTGCTGCTGCTGGCCGCCGGCCCCGCTCTCGGTCCCATACTCGGTCGCGCCGCCTCGAGGGTGGTCGCCAGCCTCACCGCGCGCATCCAGTGGACGCCGCGCGGCGTGGGGCGATCACGCCAGGGGGGCGTCCTGCTGGACGGGGAGGTGCTCGAACGCATCAGGCCGGGCGTTACGACGGTCGAAGAGGTCCTCGCCCTCTGTGGCCCGGAGGTCGAGGAGCAGCAGCGCCTGGACGATCCGGATCATCGGACGCTGGTTTACCGAGGATGGCGCGCGGAGCCCATGACCCGCCGTCTCATCGGCTGGCTCTCGACCGTACAAGGCTGGAATATCGTTTCCCACGAAGTGCGCATCGAGGTGGAGCGAGGTGTGGTCAAGAACGTGCAGGCTCATGTGCGTCGGAACCGATCCTCCCGCCCGGAGCCGCCCGCATGAACGCCAACACGAGGCAAGACAGGCCGCAGACGTGACCGGCACGCACGAGGAGGAACGCTCATGGACGAGCCGCAGGTCTCATCGATAAGCCGTCGCGATCTGCTGAAGCTGGGAGGGGCGGCCGTCGCCGCCGGCTCCGGGCTTCCGCTCCTGGATCCGAAGCCGGCGGCGGCCCAGACTCCCAAGCGGGGCGGCACCTTCCGCGTCCGCCTTCACGTCAATCCCGTCCATTTCGATCCGCAGCAGACCCTGGCCTTTCCCACCATGGTCGCGATGTCCTTCACCCACAGCCGGCTCGTCAAGGTCAAGGCGGGGCCGTCCGTCAAGTCGGGGACGTCCCCGATCGAGCCGGACCTCGCGGAGTCGTGGAGCCAGCCCAGCGACACGACGTATCTCTTCAAGCTCCGTCGGGGCGTGCGATGGCATCCCAAGCCGCCCGTCAATGGGCGGGAGCTGACGGCCGAGGACGTCAAGTACACCTATGAGCGCTTTCTCCTGCCCGCTAATCCCAACCGCGGCCTGCTCGAGCAGGTCGACAAGATCGAGGCCGTCGACAAGCACACCGTCAAGTTCACCCTCAAGGAGCCCTTCGCCTGGTTCCTCGACGCGCTCGCCTCGACCTCGACCTGGATCATCGCCAAGGAGGCGGTGGAGCAGTTCGGCGACCTGAAGAAGCCCGAGAGCTGCATCGGCACCGGACCCTGGATGCTCGAGCGTTACGAGCCAAGCGTGCGGCTGATCTGGGTGCGCAATCCCAACTACTTCATCCCGGGATTGCCGTATGTCGACGGCGTCGACATGACGCTCGAGACCGATCCCAGCACGGCTCTGGCCGGGTGGCTCGCCGGCAAGTTCGACTTCGCTCCCGAGTACGGCATGGTCGTTCGCCGCAGTGACCTCGACGTGGTCAAGCCGCGCAAGCCCGGGCTCCAGATGCAAGACCACCTCGTCGTCTTCGGCGGCATCTGGTGGTTCAAGCTCGAGCAGGATCCTTTCAAGGATGTCCGCGTGCGCCGTGCCCTGGCCGTGGCGACCAACTGGAAGGAAGTGCTCGAGACGAACTCCTGGTCACAGGGGCACGGCGTGCCCAATCCGGCCGTGCCCGCCGCCCTCAAGGAGTGGTCCATTCCCATCGATCAGCTCCCCCCGGAAGGACGGAGGCTGTACGACTTCGATCCCGGCGAGGCCAAGCGACTCCTCGCGCAGGCGGGTCTTCCGAGCGGATTCAAGACCACGCTCGAGACCACGGGCGGCTATGGCCCCGACTACCTGGACGCGGTGCAGGTCGGGCTCTCCAACTGGAAGAAGGCCGGGATCGAGGCGGAGCTGAAGCTGAAGGAGTACGGCGCCTTCGTCTCCAGCACCATCTTCGGCAGGTTCGAGAAGATGGGCAGCGGGCTCTTCGGCGCCTGGGCCGATCCCGACGGCTATCTCTACCGATACTTCGTCCCCGGGCAGGCCCTCAATGCCTCCGGCGTCAATGATCCCAAGCTGACGGAGATGATCAAGCTCCAGCGCCGCACCTTCAACGTGGCCAAGCGCCGCGAGATCGTCTACGACATCCAGCGCTATATCTCCCAGCACGTCTACGTGATCTACGGACCCTCCGTGATGCCCGTGGTCGCCTGGGAGTCCTACGTCAAGAACTTCGGGCCGAACATCGGCCACGACTATGGCGGGCGTCTCATGGCGGCCTGGCTGGATCGCTGAGGCATGAAGCTCAAGGACAGGGTCGCCCTGGTGACGGGCGCGGGCTCGGGCATCGGCCGCGCCATCGCGCAGCTCTTCGCCGAGGAAGGCGCGCGCGTCATCGCCAACGACGTGCGTGAAGAGGCCGCGAAGGAAACGGTGGCGGCGATCCCCTCCGGGGGATGCGCCATCCAGGCCGACGTGGCCGATAGCGCGCAGGTCAAGGCGATGTTCGCCGAGATCGAACGCGAGTTCGGGACGCTCGACGTGCTCGTGAACAATGCGGGGATCGCGGGAACCTCGACGACGAATCGCGACAGGCTACGCGAGCGGTCCGACGCCCGGATCTCCGAGATGCTGAGCGGCCAGGGCATCCAGACCCACTGGGACATCACCCAGGAGATGAGCGACGAAGCCTGGCATCGCATGATCGCCGTGCACCTGAACGGGACGTTCTTCTGCACGCGCGAGGCCCTCAAGCTGATGAGTCGGCGCAACCAGGGCGCCATCATCAACATGTCGAGCGTGGCCGCCCTCATGGGGCTCGACACCGTGCCGCATTACAGCGCGGCCAAGGCGGGCATCCTCGGCTTCACCCGCGCCGTCGCCCGCGAGATGGGCTCGCGCAAGATCCGCGTCAACGCCATCTGCCCCGGCTTCATCGACACGCCCATGACCCAGCCCATCTCGCCGATGATGCGCGCGGCCACCGTGGCGCGCACCCCGCTCGGCCGCTGGGCGGAGCCCGGGGAGGTGGCCAAGACCGCCCTCTTCCTCGCCTCCGACGACAGCGCCTTCTTCACCGGCCAGTGGCTCTCCCCCAACGGCGGCCTCTTCATCGGCTAGTACCTGTCCCGTTTCTACCGGGCTGGGCCTGCGGCCCCGCAGGTATTCCGGAGCTCGCTCCAGTCCTCCTCCGGAAGTAGCTTGACAGGCTGCAGGGGGTGCTTGGCGGCGAGGGCCGTGAGGGCGGCCATGCGGTCGCGATCGCTCGGGTGAGTCGAGAGGTACTTCAGCGCATCCGACTCCTTGTCTGACTTCTTGTCGAGCGCCTTGAAGAACGCGATCATGCCGGCAGGATCCACCCGAGCGGCCAGCAGCATCTTCAGTCCTTCGGTATCAGCCTCCTCCTCGGCATCGCGGCTGTAGCGGAGCTGGCCCAGCACGCGCGCCGCCTCCAGGCCGTAGGCGAGCGGGCCCGTCACATCGCCCGTGAGGGCGGCGATCAAAAGGCCAGACGACGTGTGCTGGACGATGGCCCGGGTCGAGTGACGCTGAACCACATGCTGGAGCTCGTGGGCAAGCACACCCGCGAGTTGTTCGGGCGAGTCTGTTCGCTCGAGCAGCCCCCGGAACACGACGACGGTACCACCCGGCGCCGCGAAGGCATTGAAGACGGGGACGTCCACGATGTAGACACGGAACGTGTAGGGCGAGCCGGGCGCGCTCGCGGTGAGCCGGCCGACGATGGTGTCAATGGCCGCCACGAGCTTCGGATCGGCGCAGCGCTTCGCGGGTGGAGCGAGATACGTGACGATGCTCTTTCCGAGCTGCTCCTCCCAGGCGACGGGCACCCGCATGGCCACCCTGGCGGCCAGGAACGGGATGACCCAGAGATAGATCGCCGCGGAGAGGGTGATGACCCCGGCGGCCGCCAGGATCGTGAGTCGCAGGCGCCGACCCCGCCTCGCCGGGTTGTGGAAGCGCCTCGAGAATTCAGGCGCCAGCTCATGGAGGCTCTGCAGAAAACGCAGGTCCTCCACGACCAAGATCTCCGGCATCCGCCCGCCGCGCTCGAGCCGGACTTCCTCGCCCACGTAGGAGCCCTGGGTTTGCCGAACTTCGGCGTAGGGCCAGAGCCGCGTCCGCCCGCCCGCCGGCGTGACTTCAAGGCCCTGGCGCATGAGGCGCACGGTGGCCCGGTGACGAATGGCCGTTTCTCCGTCGAGGTAGGCGGCCGGCCAGTCAGTCTGGATGGGACGCTCGGGGAAGGATCAGGCGAGATCGAAGCCGGTATCGAAGAATCCGGCCAGTCCCTCGCCCATGGTGGACGGAAACTGAGCCTGTTGCTGGATCCGCTCCAGATCCAGCGGGCCGACCAGGGTCAGGTATCGGTAGGCGAAGTCGATATTTCGAACCTTGACCCACGGCCACGCGAGGCCGAGGGTGCAGAGGAGGATGAGGGCGTTGAGCGCATAGAGCCCGAGGAGCGCGCCCCCTGTCACCGTCGAGCGAAAGCTCGCCGCGCCGAAACGCGTGTGCCCCCAAAAATAGCGCCGCTTGCTCGCCGCCCACCAGAACCAGTAGAACCCGAGCGTGAAAGGCGTCAGGAGCACGGCGAGCACGAAGGGCTCCATGAGATCGCGGCCGTTCCCGGAGAAATCGAAGCGCTCATTGCCGAAATAGCTCTGGGAGAGAAGGAACGTCTGGCGGCGCACGAGGAAGTAAGGATAGTAGAAGCCGAAAGTCACCAGGCTCAGCAGGGTGCCGCTGATGAAGATCTTCAGCAGCGGCCACATCCGGCCGCGGAACGAGAAGCGAATGCCCCGCCAGGACGTGCGGCTGAGCCGGTAGCGGCGGGCCCCCACGATGGCCACGGGCACGAAGGAGACTCCCACCACGGAAGACAGGATACCGGCCATGATCTTGATGCCGGTGTGGACATCGAGGTCTTCACGTATCACGCGCAGCACGAGCAGGGGAACGCCAAAGACCAGGAGAGCTTTCAGCATCCCCATGAAGAGCTCCTGGCCGGTGCCGTGGTAGGCGAAGCGATCGCCTTCGAACTCGGTCTGGCTGAAAAGGAACCGACGTGTCCGTGTCTTGGCCCAGAAGTAGTACACGCCGAGAGTTCCGAGGGTGAAGAGCACATTGACGATGTGAATCCCGAAGAGCGTGCCGCCCTCGCCGCGGAAGCTCGGCTGCCGGACCGCCGACTCGCCGGGTGGTCCTCCCATCGGTCGTGTTGCCTCCGGGCTCTGCGGGCCTCTCGGAGGCACCTGAGGTGGCGGCGGAGCGGGCTCGGGCGGAGGGGGTGGAGAAGCCAGTGGACGAGAGGCGCCGGGCGGACTCGTGGAGCTGGCGGCGCTCCCCGCCGAGGGCGCCGTCGCTAGCGGCGCCAGTGGTCTTCGAAAAAACGACGACCCGTCGGTCGGCCGCGGGACTTCACCCTCCATGCAGGCACTATGATCAACGCTCCTCGACGAAGTCAACTTTCTGGGTGAACGGCGCCCCGCCCGATCGAGTGACGCAGCATGCGGCACACTGGCGGTGTCAATCTTGGGCGTCACACTCGCGCAATTCGTCATCACACTGACGGCGGGGAGACCCGAAGCGGGGATGAACTCAAGGGTTTTGCGCGTTCTCCCGTGGCACAGAGCGTGCACGATCATCCGCTGTGGACCGGTCTACCAGCTCGCGTCCTTCCCCGCTGCGGATTCGCCCCACCGTCGTCGTTGCTGCGGCCCTGATGCTCCTCTGGCTCATCGCCTACTGGCACCTGAGCCAGCTGAGCTGGGATCTGGTCCAGGTGTCCCGCACGGGACCTCGCGCATTGGCGCACTACCTGGCGGGGAACTACCGCGAGGCTGCCCGAGCGTATCAGGCGGGTTTGCGTGGCCAGGTCACTCTGCCATACACGAACGATCCCGCCGGCTACTGGGCCCTGCGCGCAGGCGACCTCGATGAGGCGGAGCGCCGAGCGAGGACCACGCTGGCCCTGGTGCCCTCTGCCCTCGAGCCCCAGATCACGCTCGCCGAGCTCGCCCTCGAGCGAGGGAAGCCGCCCGAGGCGGTCCGGGCCTTCGCGGCCGTTCTTCGCCGGAACCCCGACCACGTGGACGCCCTCTATCTGGGGGCGGTCGCCATGGCGCGCGCGGGCGATCCCGGCGCGGCCATCCAGAGCCTCAATCGTGCGCTCCGAGCCGGCTCCGCCGGCGGGCGCGACGCGGTCCTCTACCGCATCATGGAGCTGGCCGGTGAGCTGCGTGAGCGGCCGCCGGGACAGCAGCCTCTCTGCCTGCTCGCGCACTTGCACCGTTACCTCCGCATCTTCGACGAGCGGCACGGCCTCACCGCCATGAGCTACGCGCGCCAAGCGATCGCCGCGGGCGACCGCCCCGCCGACGCCTACCTCACGCTCGGGATCATGCACGACAAGCGAGGAGAGTACGAGGCGGCGCGCCGTGCCATGCGCCAGGCCATTGCGGCGGATCCCCGTCACGCGGAAGCGCTGCGCTGGCTCGCCGTGGAGGCACAGAAGGAGGGTGATCCGCTTGTCCAGTACCAGATGATCACCAAGGCCTTCGAAGCGGCGCCCACCGATCCCTTCTACCTTCGGGACCTCGAGCTCATCCTCGTCACCAGGCTCGGCGATCCCCTCGGCATGGCCACGCTCATGCAACAGGCCATCGCCCTCGACGCCACCAACGCGGAGGCGCATGCCCAGCTCGCCAAAGCCCTGGTGCTTCTCGGCGATCCGGCCGGCGCCCGGCAGCATGCGAAGCGCGTGGCGGCTCTTCAGGGCCGGCGAGGAGAAGGGCCATGAGCGGCTCCATTGATCGCGCGGCACGGCGGCTGTTGCGCCTGCGCGTCTTTTCCCTGTTCCTGCTCTGCGTCCTCACCTTTTGGTTTGCCATGATCGCGGGGACGTACCGGGCTTCGAACCGGCTCCTGGCCCTGGCCGCCCTGGTTGGCGTGATCGTGCTGGCCTTGGATGCCTTGCTTCTCGCGCGGCGGGTGGCAAGCGCGACCCCGTCGTCCGTGTCGACCCACCTGCTCGAGATTGCCGCGCGTTTCGCGCCGCTCGCCGTCCTCAACCTCATGATCCTGAACGTCTTCGCCCCCGTGCTCGGGTTCGTGGCCTCCTTGCTCGTCAACATGCCGGTCCTCCGGACGTGGCTCACGCTCCTGGGCTGGCTGTCGGGGCAAGCTCTCTTCGCGCTCTTCGTTCTAGGTATTGCCGGGCTGGTCGCCGTCACGGCCATGCGTCTTCTCGACCTGGCTGTGCGGCGCTGGCGCCCTGTCGAGCGAGCCGTGACGATCGGGGATCGGGCCGTCGTCGCCGTCACCGCACTCTATTGCGCCCTGGCCATCGCCCTCACGTTCAACGGGACGTTCGATCGGGCGGATGCCACCGAGCATCGGAGCGAGATCGTGAGCGTGTGGGGAGTGTCGGGGACATCGCTCTGGTGGGCGGATGTTCGCTCCTGGGACGCCCGGGACGGGCTCAAGCGAGTGCTCATCTTCCCGGAGCGCGACCAGGTCGTCCACACGCTCTTGAGCGAGGGTCAGCACGTGCGCGTCCGGATCCGGTCGGGGTTCTTCGGGCTGTCGTGGGTGGAGAGCATGCGCCTCGACTTCGAGCACGAGATGGAGCCGCTCGTCGCCGCGGCCCCCTCGGCGGCGACGCCCCGCAAGCGGCTCATCGGGATGCTGCTCCGGGACGGACGCTGGGCAGAGGCGGCGACGCAGACCGCCGCCTACGCCCGGTACCATCCGAACGATCGCGCGCTCGTCAAAGAGGTGGCGGCTGCCCTGCGAGAGGCCCGACAGGCCGAGCGAGCGGCGGAGCTCGATCGCATGGCTGTTCCCGTCTCCCAGGCACGGAGCGGGCGGTGATACGCCACGCGGCCTTGATCGTGGCGGCCGCGCTGTTCCTTCTCGGCACGGGGGGCTCGGCCTCGGCGGCGATCTATCGGTGGGTCGACAATGATGGTGTCGTCAACTACAGCGATAACCCGTGGCGGTTCGAAGCCTATCAACGGCAGGTGAACCCGGAACAGGCCGGCCCTCTCGCCGAGCCGAAGACGCAGAGATCTGCTCCCGCCGACCCAGCGGACGTTTCCACGCGCGTGGAAGGCGTGGGTCTGAGTCGCATCGAGAGCATCACGGTGGAAGTGATGCGGCTTTCCGGTCTCGACGTTCAGGTCGGTCTGGTGGCGGCGATGATCCATGGCGAGTTCGAGAAGTGGAGGATGTTGGGTTTCCGTCCGCCCGCCGGGGCCGAGAACATGGTTGCGCGGCGATTCAACGCAGACATGCTTCGGGGCAACATGTACCAATCGCTAGCGCGGCACCTCGGCCAGTCGCAAACCGGCGTGCTTCTGACGTGGCTCCGAAGTTCGCTCTCCCAGCGCATCGTCGCCCTCGAGAACGCATCCTCGACGGCGGACGGGCTATCGGAGCTGGCCGGCTTCATCAATCACCTTCCCTCCGCGCCCCCGGCTCCGGCCCGGCTCGCCTTGATCCACCGCCTGGAACGGGCCGGAGAAGTCACGGATAGCGCGGCCACCGTGGCCGCGGCGGCCGTCGTCGCGCTTCGGAGGACCGTGACGCCCCTCGTCTCTCGGGGCGTTCTGGACCAAGGTGGCCTGGAGAGGCAGCCAGCCATCGACGAGAGCTACCGGTTTCGCATCATGACCTCGCTCCTGTTCACTTATCGTGATCTGAGCGACGCCGAGCTCGGGCGCTACGTCATCTTCATCGAATCACCCACCGGCCGCTGGTTTTCCCAGATCACGCGACAGGCCTTTCTCGCCTCCCTGGAGAACCCCGACATGCGGGAGCGGCCGGACACCGCGGCGGCGAACCGGAAGGCGCGCTAGCGATCAGGAGCCACGGGTTTACTCAGTATTCGAACCGATAGCCGACACGGGTCATGCAGGTCTTGATCGCGTGCACGTCGGACTGCAGGGTCGCCTGGAACGTGAATGACCCGTCGACGCGGAGCTGATCGAGGAACGCTCCGTTGGGAGCGCAGCTTCGAAACGCGTCCCAGGTGCGCTCCTGGGCCCTGGTCAGCCCGAAGAGAGACAGGGATGGCGGCCGGCTGAAGGAGAATGCTCCCGTCGATGCCAGGCGCTTGCCGGTCTCGGCGTCTCCGGCAACCCACGCGTCACCGGGGAGGCTCCCGGCCCCGATTGCGGTAGAGCTTCCTCCTCCACCTCCGCCATCACCACCGCCGGCGCTTGCCCCGCCACCACCGCCACCTCCCGTACCTCCACCGCCGCCTCCTCCGGTTCCACCACCTCCACCAGCGCCGCTCCCTCCACCAGTTCCACCCCCTCCACCTGCTCCGCCACCTCCACCACCACCACTTCCACCGCTGCCGCCTCCGGCCCCGCCGCCACCGCTTCCACCACTACTTCCTCCGCTGCCCCACGCCGATGAATCGTTCACCGACATGACGGCGCTCAGCGAAATCATCAGAGCCAAGACCATCACTATCCGTAGTACGTAATTGCTCACTGGTGACCTCCTTGTGAATGAAGGCGTTCGAGATGAGATGAAGCTACAAGGCATATGCCACGGTCCTGTCGCGATAGTTGGAGGGCGGTTAGGAATCGACGCGTCGGATCTTCTGGCGACGTCGTTTCAGCTAGTGAGAATCGCCGTGGCCAGCCTGGCGACTCTCTTACCCAGGAGGAAAGGAATTCTCGCGGGAAAGAACTTCTGTGATCGTCATTCTTTGAAGGTCAGAAGGATCGGGCAAAAATGCGACCCGGCTCGCCGAGCTCCGCGCAATCAGTCGAGTCGAAAGCGCGCTCGAATCTCGCCGGGTCGCTCGGAATAGGGCGGGATCGCCTCGGCGGGATCGAAAGCCACGTCCACCACGAGCACGGCCGGCTCGCCGGCGGATCGCGCGTTCGGAAAGGTCGCGCGAAGGCCGGCCACGTCGCGCACGCTCTCCACGTGGCGAATGCCCGCTGCGCGGGCGAGGGCCGCCCAGTCGACGGGCGCGGGAGGCAGCGCCTGGCCGCCGGAAGACTCATAGCGCCCGTTGACCCAGAGCAGAATGCTGAGGTTCACAGGTCGGGCGGCGGCCACGGTGGCCAGCACATTGGGGCTCATCAGGAGCGAGCCGTCTCCCTCGAGGGCAATGACATGACGATCCGGACGCTGGAGGGCCATGCCCAGAGCCAGCGGAATGGCCGCCCCCATGGAGTCGCAGAGCGCGAACACGGGGCTGGGTACCTTCATGTGGGGCAGATAGCGCGCATTGGCGCCCAGGCAAGAGACGAGAACGTCGCGCGGCGTCAGCATGGACACCAGCGCGTCGAGCAGCGGCTTGCGCGCGCTCATGCCAGATCCTCGCCGCTGATGAGCAGGACGTACGGGCTCGCGAACTCGGCGGCGGCCTCCACGCCCTGCCTGACCTGGGCGGCGAGATCGCGCCCACGATCGGCAACGGCATACCGGAGTCGCCAGGCCTGGAGCGTGGCCTCCGTCACGCGGCCCTTGGGCTCGTGATAGTAGATCGGGTCGCGCGAGTCGCCCCGGAAGGAGACGAGAAAGAAGCAGGGGAGACGGTAGAGCTCCACCAGGCCCGCGAGGATGCCACCGCAATTCAACAGGCCGGCGTTCTGGATGAGCACGGCGCCGCGCCCACCCGCCAGGCTCGCGCCGCAGGCGACGGCCACCGCTTCCTCCTCGCGGGCCACATCCACCACGCGGATGGCCGACGAGCGGCGTACCTCCTCCACGAGCTTGCCTATCCAGGTGTCCGGCACCGAAGCCGCGATGGTCACGCCCGCGCTCTCGAGGCCGGCCACGATCTGGCGCGCTCCGGTCATGTCAGCCCCCGTTGCCCGGATGCGGTCGCCGCTCGCGGCGTGAGAGACATGAAGGCCTCCGCGGGCAGATGCAGGAGGAGCGTCCGCCCCGGCACGAGGCCCGGAGGCGCGGGCTCGGGGACAAAGGCCAGGAGCCGCTGGCCTCCGACGATCTCCGCCGTCACCTCGGTCTGCAGCCCCTGGTAGGTGACGCCGACGATCCGTGCCGTCACCACGTTGTCACCGGGCACGACCACGATGCTGACGCGCTCCGGGCGTATGGCCAGCTCGACCTCCTGCCCGGCGGCGAGCGCCGGGCTGATGGACACCTTCAGCGACACGTCGGCGGCCAGCTCGACGCGGTCCGAGGCGATGGCGCGGCCGCGCACGACCGTGGAGGCGCCGATGAAGTCGGCCACGAAGCGCGTGGCCGGTCGCTCGTAGATCTCCCGCGGGGGGCCGAGCTGCTCGATTCTTCCCGCGTGCATCACGGCGATGCGGTCGGAGAGGCCAAGGGCCTCGCCCTGGTCGTGCGTCACGAAGATCGTGGTGATCCCGACGGCGCGCAGGATCTCCCGCAGCTCGGCGCGCATCTCCTCGCGAAGCTTCTTGTCGAGGGCGGCCAGCGGCTCGTCGAGGAGCAGCACCCGCGGCTCGTAGACGAGCGCCCGCGCCAGGGCCACGCGCGGCTGCATGCCGCCGGAGAGCCGGGCAGTCAGCCGAGCGAGCATGGCATTCCTCCTTGACGCGTCGAAACCCGCGGCTATCGTAGTGCAAAGGCCTGTCATTCGTCCAGCGCCGCCGCCCCCTCACCCTCCCCTCTCCCCCGCGAGGGGGAGAGGGATTCGTCTCTTGAGCTTCATCCCTCTCCCCTCTGGGCAGAGGGGAGGTGAGGGGAGAGCCAATACCTCCTCGTCTTGACACTGCGCGAGGGGCCGTGTTACTCACCCGCAATGGACGACGTTCTGCTGCGCACCGAAGGGCTTTGTCGCAACTTCGGCAGCCTCGCCGCCGTGCAGGACGTCACTCTCACCGTTCGCACGGGTGAACTTCGCTCGATCATCGGCCCCAACGGGGCGGGGAAGACGACGCTGTTCCGCCTGATCTCGGGCGAGATGGCGCCGAGCTCGGGGCGCATCCAGTTCAAGGGCCGGGAGATCGCCGGGCTGCCGCAGCACACGGTGGCCCGGCTCGGCATCGCCAAGTCCTACCAGATCACCAATATCTTCCCGCATCTCAGCGTGCTCGAGAACGTGCGCGTGGCCGCGCAGGGGTATGCGCATGCTTTCGACTTCTGGTCGCGGGCCGACCGTCTGAACGCGGCGCGGGAGCGCGCCCGGGTCGTCCTCGACTCGGTGGGCCTCGGCGAGAAGACCGGGCGCGTGGCCGCCTTTCTCTCCCATGGCGAGAAGCGTCATCTCGAGATCGCCATCGCCCTCGCGCCCGAGCCGACCCTGCTCCTCCTCGACGAGCCGACGGCGGGCATGAGCCCCGAGGAGACGGACTCGACTATGGTGCTCATCCGCGCCCTCGCCAAGGGGCGGACCATCCTCGTCGTCGAGCACAAGATGAAGCTCGTGATGGGCATTTCCGACCGCATCACGGTCTTGCACCAGGGCCAGGTCCTGGCCGAGGGCACCCCCGAAGAGATCCGGAACAGCGCGCTCGTCCAGCAAACCTACCTGGGAGCGGGTCGTTGATTTTCGAGCTGAGCGGCGGCCCTGGGCGTCGCGAGGCGAGGGCTGAGTGCCTTTCGAGCTGAGACGCTGCCGACGAGCCGCAGGCGAGGAGAGCGGCGAGGCGAGGGCTGAGTGCCTTTCGAGCTGAGACGCTGCCGACGAGCCGCAGGCGAGGAGAGCGGCGAGGCGAGGGCTGAGTAGAATGACCTTACTTGCGCTGCAGGACGTGCACACGCACTACGGCGAGGCGCACATCCTTCAGGGCATCTCGCTGACTCTCGAGCGCAGCGAAGTGGTCGCGCTCATCGGGCGCAACGGAGCCGGGAAGACCACGACGCTCCGGACGATCATGGGCATCGCCAAGCCCTCCCGAGGCTCCATCCACTTCCGCGGCGAGGACATCACGCGCCGGGAGCCCCACGAGGTGGCCCGGCGCGGCATCGCGTGGATCCCCGAGGAGCGCCGCGTGCTGCCCAACCTGACGGTGCTGCAGAATCTCCAGCTCGGGATGCTCGGAGCCAGGACGCCGGACCAGGACTCGGTGGTCGAGACCGCCTTCGACTATTTCCCGAGGCTACGCGAGCGCAAGAATCAGCCGGGCCGGCTTCTGTCCGGCGGCGAGCAGCAGATGCTCGCCATCGCGCGGGGGCTGGTGGCCCGCCCCGAGCTGATGCTCGTGGACGAGCCGACGGAAGGCCTCGCCCCCCTGCTCGTCGAGAGCCTCACGGAAATCCTGGCCTCCATCAACAAGAGCGGCACGTCCATCCTGCTCGTCGAGCAGACGCTCGAGGTCGCTCTCGCCCTCGCGCATCGCCTCTACGTGATGGACCAGGGCCAGGTGCAGTTCACGGGAACTCCCGACGAGCTCCGCAGAAATCCCGCCATCCAGCAGCGCTTCCTCGGAGTTTAGTCTTCGCTCATCTGCGAGGATAAAGCCCCACCCTGATCTACTCAGCCCTCGCCTCGGGGATTTGCCCTTCAGCTCGAACCTCGGCCCTCTCCCTCCGGAGGGAGAGGGATCTTCAATCTCATCCCTCCCCCTATCGGGGAGAGGGCAGGGTGAGGGAGTACGAAGTTGAAGCCGCGCTCGCTTTCTATGGTCTCGAGCCCAAGCCGACGAACCAGAGTACCGGCCGGACAACAGTAACCAAGACTGCGGCGATCTCCCAGACCAACCAGACGGTGGCCGTCGGACGAACGATGATCCTGCGCCATTGCATCGTCGAATCGCCCGAGCCGGGCTCAGCCCATGGACGCCACGGGCTTGCGCGACTTGGTGATGCAGCGGCAGGTGCCGATCTGGTGCAGCTCGATCATGTTGCCGAAGGGGTCGTGCATGAAGATCTGCTGGGACTCGGGGCCGACGACGCCGCGCGTGACCCAGAAGCTCGTGCCGAGCCGCTCCAGCTCCTGCTTCGCCTCCTGGATGTCGGGCACGGCGAGGGCCACGTGAGGGTGCGAGGGATCCTTGCCAGGGCCCTCCGCGAACTTCGACTGGCCGTCCACGCCCATGAGGTGGATCTGCGCGGTGCCCCCCACGTCCATCCAGTAGCCGTCGATGGTCGGGATGTGCGGCCGGCCCGGATCGGGATCGAGTCCGAGCACGTCGTGATAGAAGGAGAGAGCCTTCTTGATGTCGGGCTCCGATGGACCGATGCGGATGCCGTGGTGATGGAGCTCAAGCACTTTGATGGCCATGGCGACCTCCTGTGAGCGTGCCCCAGATGCCCTTGGGCAGAAATAGGACGAACGTCATGAAGATGAGCCCGATGGCGATCGGCCAGCGCTCGGTGAATACGCTCAGCCGGTCTTCCAGCAGAAGGAAGGTGCCGGCGCCGACGAAGGGGCCGAAGAACGTGCCCGCGCCGCCAAGGAGCGTCATGATCACCACCTGCCCCGACGTGACCCAGTAGAGGGACTCGACGGGCACGACAGCCAGGCGGAGGGCGTCGAGCGCGCCCGCGAGGCCCGCGAAGAGCGCGGAAAAGACGAAGGACAGGTGCTTGATCCGCCGGACGTCATAGCCGCACGCCGCCGCGCGGTCGCCGTTCTCACGGATCGCCCGGAGCACGGAGCCGAAGGGCGAGTCGAGGATCCGTTTGAGCCCGGCAACCGAGAGACATACCAGCGCGAAAGCGAAGTAGTAAAAGGCCAGCGGGCTCTCGATGCTGATCTTCCAGCCGAAGAGGTTCACGGGCAGCTGCGGAATGCCGCGCAGTCCGTCGTCGCCGCCCGTGATGTCGGCCAGGTGGAAGGCGATGAAGTACAGGAGCTGGGCGAAGGCCAGCGTGAGCATTGCGAAGTAGATGCCACGGCGCCTCAGACAGAAGAAACCGATGGCCGCGCCGCCCAGAACGGCTAAGAGCGGCCCCGCCGCGAGCCCGAGCCAGAGCGAGCCCAGCTTGAGCTTGGCAAGCGCGATGCCCGTGCCGTAGGCGCCGAGGCCGTAGTAGGCGGCGTGGCCGAAGGACAGGAGTCCCGTATAGCCGTAGAGGAGATTGAAGCCCAGCGCGAAGAGGCCGAAGATCAGCACCTGCGAGGCAAGCGCCTTGTACGGGACCAGGAACGGGAAGACGGCGAAGAAGACAGCGAACGCCCCCACCGGATGGCGGCCCAGCCATCGAGCGACGGCAGCCGCGCCGGGCACCCTCACTCCATGAGCCCGGCCTCACCGAAGAAACCGCTGGGCCGGACGAGGAGGACCAACGCCATCACGACGAAGACCATGATCTCGGCGAGCTTGGGCGTGAAGAAGGTGGTGATGCCCACCACCTGCCCCATCATGATCCCGGCCACCACCGCGCCGAGAAGGCTGCCCATTCCGCCCACGACGACGACCACGAACGACTCGATGACCATGGTGACGCCCATCTCCGCGTAGGCGCCCCGCATCGGGCCGGCGAGCGCTCCCGCGAGACCGGCCAAGGCGCACCCGATGCCGAAGACGAGCAGCCAGATGCGACTGAGATCGATGCCGAGGGCGCGGACCATGAGCGGGTCGCGCGAGCCCGCGCGGATGACGAGGCCGACATTGGTCCTCGTGAGGAAAGCCCAAAGGGCGAACAGCACGACCACGGTGACCGCAATGACGAAGAGACGGTACGCGGGGAATGCCATGAAGCCCAGGTTGACGGCCCCGCCCAGCTCACGGGGGGGATCGAGGGTGAGCCCGATCTTCCCCCAAATGAGCTTGGCGGTCTCGATGAGCACGAGCGAGAGCCCGAAGGTGAGGAGCAGCGGATCGTCCGGGCCCCGCCCGTAGAGCCTCCGGATGAGGAAGCGCTCGACGAGGAGCCCGAACGTCCCCACCATGAGCGGCGCCACCAGCAGCGCCACCCAGAAGTTGTGTGTGAAGCCCAGGAGGAACACGGTGCAGTAGGCGCCCAGCATGTAGAGCGCCCCGTGGGCGAAGTTCACTACGGTCATGAGCCCGAAGATCAGCGACAGGCCGATGGCGAGCAGCACGAAGATCATTCCCAGCACCAGGCCAGTAAAGATCTGGGGCAGGACCGCGGCGAGCGAGAATTCCATCAGGACCTAGACGAACCCCTTCTCGGCGCAGGTCCGGTCGTTCTTCTCGTCCGCGGCCACCTTCGCGACCATGTCCATGAGCCCCCACTCGCCCTTGGTCTTGCCGGGGCCGCGCCCCTTGACGATCCACATGTCCTGCATCGCCTTGTTGTCGCAGGCCCGCCACCACTGCTTGCCCTTGAAGTGGTCGTAGACGGGGCTCTTCCGGAGCGCGTTCGCGACGGCCTCCGAGTCGGTCGACTTGGCCAGCTCGACTCCGCGCGCGACCTCGAGCACCCCCGAGTAGGAGTACGCGCCGTAGTCGCCGGGCGGCATATTGAACTTCTTCATGGACGCCTCGACGAACTTCCTTGCGGAGGGGATCGTGTCCTGGAGCTCCCAGTACCAGTTGATCGAGCCGTAGATGTCTGAGTAGAGCTCCGGTCCGCCTTCCTTCAGGTAAGAGATCCACAGTAGCGGCTGGGCGAGCTTCATGGACTTGTCCATGCCGAAGCTCCGCGCCTGCTTGAGGAAGGCGATATTGTCCGCGCCGGGCGTCACCGACATGAGCACGTCGGGCTTGGCCGCCTGGATCTTGGGAAGGTGAGCGGAGAACTCGGCGCTGCCGAGCGGATACGGGGTGGCCCCGAGGAGGGTGCCGCCGTTTTTCTGAAGCGTGTCCTGGAGGACCGCGTTGTTCTGCTTGCCCCAGGCGTAGTCGGCGTAGATGATCCACCACTTCTTGCCGAGGTTCTGGGCGGTCCAGGTGCCCATCACGCGGGACGTGATGGTGGGGTTGAGGGCCTCGTGGAAGGTGATGGGGCTGGTGTCGGGCTTGGCGCTGATCTCGTCGGACTGGCTGGTGGAGATGAAGAGAACCTTGGACTTCTTGGTCTGCTCGTTGATCGCCATCTGGACGTGCGCGGCGAGCCCGCCCACGACGAACAGGCACTTCTCGTTCTCGATCAGCTCCTTCGTGCGCTGGGCGCCGACCGCTGGCTTGAGCTGGTCGTCGCGGAAGAGCACCTCGACCTTGCGGCTCATGATCCCGCCCTTTGCGTTGAGCTCGTCCACGGCAAGCTGCGCGCCGCGCTGCATGTCCGCGGCCAGGGCCGCGAAGGGCCCGGTCAGCGGCAGCGGGCACCCGATGCGGATCGGGTCGCCGCCCTGCGCGCGAAGGACAGCCGGGAAAGCGGCGGTGGCCACGGCTGCGGAAGTGCCAGCAAGGAATGAGCGCCGGTTCATGGGAGGTCTCCTCTACCGTGAGGGAAACGTCGACCTTGAATGCGCGCCATGATAGGAGATGGGCCCCGGACCTGTCAATCGCCCCAGACACCGTGGCCGGGGTCACGGCTTGTCAAGACCTGACCCCCGCTAGGCGTGCTGACCCCCGTTAGGCGTGACCTGTCAAACCAGGGTCGACCTGACCCCGCGCAGGCGGCTAGGCGTCGAGGATTTCGCGTAGCTTGCGGGCGAGGACGGCTTCGGTGAACGGCTTCTGGAGGAACTCCGTCTGGGGAGCGAGCACCCCGTGGTGCACCACGGCATGGTCCGTATAGCCCGACATGTAGAGGACTTTGGTCTCCGGCCGCTGGGCCGCGAGCCGCTCGGCCAGCTCACGCCCGTTCATCTCCGGCATCACCACGTCGGTGAGCATCAGGTCGATCTTCCCTGCGTGTGCCGCGCTGATCCTGAGCGCCTCCGCGCCGTGGCGGGCCTCCAGGACCGTGTAGCCGCAGCCCGCGAGGATGTCGCTGGCCAGATCGCGGACCGCGTCCTCGTCCTCGACGAGGAGAATGGTCTCCATGCCGTGAGCGGGCTCGGCGAGGGCCACTCCGCCCTGCCCCGCGTCGGCCGGGTCCTCGATCCGAGGCAGGTAGATCTTGAAGGTGGTGCCTTGCCCCGGCTCGCTATAGACCCAGATATTTCCGCCACTCTGCTTGACGATGCCGTAGACCATGGCCAGGCCCAGCCCGGTACCCTTGCGCGGCCCCTTTGTGGTGAAAAATGGCTCGAAGATTCGGGCCTGCGTCTGCGCATCCATGCCGGTCCCGGTATCGCTCAGGGCCAGCATCACGTGCGCCCCGGGGCGCGCTCCCACGTGCTTGCGGGCATAGACAGCGTCCAAATCGATGTTGGCCGTCTCGAGGGTGAGCCGTCCTCCCTCCGGCATCGCATCACGCGCGTTGACGGCCAGGTTCATGATGATCTGCTCGATCTGTCCCGGATCCGCCCTCACATGCCCGAGGGACGAGCCCAGGCCGGTGACGAGGGCGATGTCCTCTCCGATCAATCGTCGGAGCATCTCGCCCATCTTCGAGACGACCGCGTTCAGATCGAGCACCACCGGGTTCAGCACCTGCTTCCGGCTGAAGGCGAGGAGCTGACGCGTCAGGTCGGCGGCCCGGAGCGCCGTTTGCTCGATGATCCGGGCCGTCGAGTGCCTCGGGTCCGCCTCGCCGAGGTCCTTCATGAGCATCTCCGTCCGGCCCATGATCACCATGAGGAGGTTGTTGAAGTCGTGGGCGACCCCGCCCGCCAGATGCCCGATGGCTTCCATCTTGCCGGCCTGGGCGAGCTGATCCTGGGTCTGGGCGAGCTCTTCGTAGGCCCGCTGGGTCTCGTGGTAGAGACGGCTGTTCTCGAGGGCGACCGCGGCCTGCGCGGCGAAGGCTGTGGCGATGATCAGGTCCTCGGCGCAGAACCCCTCCGGCCGACGGGAGAGAATGGTGAGGACGCCCATCACGCGCTCTCCGACCTTGACGGGCACGGCGAGCATGGCTCGGTAGCCGCGTCGAGAGCAGCTCTCTCGATGTGTCGCCGTCACCCGTAGATCGTTCGCGAGGTCCGCCACGAGGAGCGGCTCGCCGCCGACGGCGACCCGCCCGGCGATGCTCTCTCCGAACTTGAGCCGGGGGGTGATCAGGACTTCCTTGGCGTCGCCCCACGATCCGGCCAGCACGAGCTCTTCGCCTTCCACGCGCCGGAAGCCGACCGATTCCGAGTTGAGAAGCCGGCCGCACGCTTCGGATATCGTGGTGAGCAGCGATTCCACCGGCTGGATCTTGGAGAGCTGGCGGCTCACCTCGAGGAGTGTCTCCAGGTGGTTCTGATGGGTCTGCAAGGCCTCCCGCATCCGGGCATTGCGAATCGCGATGGCGGCCTGGTCGGCGAGCATCGCGATAAGCTCCCGTTCTTCCGAGGTGAAGGACCGCGGCTCGCGGAAGAAGAGCGCCAGCACTCCTACGGTCTGCTCGTCGGCAATCAGGGGAAGGCCGGCAAAGCCGCGGAGCCCGGCCACCGTGGACAGTCGCCGGTTCCGCAGCTTGGGATCATTGCTGATGTCCAGGATGTAGTCGGGCGTCCGCGACTCGGCGATGCGTCCGGTCAGACCCTCGCCATACGGGATGACCGGTACCTCGGTCACGATCTGCTCGACCTGGGGATCCAAGCTAAAGCCGCCCTCGGTGCGAAGCACGCGTGCCACGGGATCCGCCACCGAGACGCGAGTGCTTGCGGCGCCGAGCAGGGTGGTGGCTGCCCGCGCCACCGCCTGACAGACCTCGGAGGCGCCCTCGGCCGAGGTCATCAGCCGCGTGAGCGCGCTGAGGGTTTTGAGCTTGTCCGCGCGCGCCTCCGCGTCCCGGTAGAGACGGGCATTCTCGAGAGCGATGGCCGCCTGAGCCGCGAAGGCGGTTGCGATCGACACATCCTCCGACGAGAAGCCCTCCGCGCGCAGGGTGCGAATGCTCAGCGCCCCCAGCACCTGGTCACCGACCTTGAGGGGCACACCGAGAAACGCGCGATAGCCGCCGCGCAGGTAGGCCACGCGGCTGGCCGGGGCGATGCGCGGATCGTTCGCGGGGTCCGACAGGAGGAGGGGTTCGCCCGTGGCGACGACGGTGCCGGTCAGGCTCTCGCCGATCTTGATCTTCGCGTTCGGCATGGCCGTCTGGGCATCGCCCCAGACGCCCATGAGCACGAGATCATCGCCCTCCACCACTCGGATGCCTACCGAATCCGAGTCGAGGAGAGACCCGCACGCCTCGGCCATCTTCCCCAGCAGCTCCTCCAGGGGAAGGAATGTCGAGAGCTGACGGCTGGCCTCAAGCAGTGTCTCGAG
>DASQAK010000039.1:0-8747 GCA_035635755.1 Candidatus Methylomirabilota bacterium
GGACTTCGACGAGCTCCGTTTCGCGCGCCAGGTGGCGGCCCGCTACGGAACGGATCACTACGAGCTGGTGGTGAAGCCCGCGGCGCTCGATGTGCTGCCCAAGCTCGCCTGGCATCTCGACGAGCCCTTCGCGGACGCCTCTGCCATACCGACCTACTACGTGTCCAAGATCACTCGCGAGCACGTCACCGTGGCTCTCTCCGGAGACGGGGGGGACGAGAGCTTCGCGGGCTACCGGCGCTACGCGCAGGCCCTCGCCCTGGCGGCGCGCATGGACCACAACCCCGCCCGGCTCGCCCGGCCCCTGCTTCGTCTGGCCTCGCGACTGCTGCCGGTGGGAGCTCCCGGTCAGGCCTGGACAGGGCTCCACGGGGCCGCTCCGCTCGAGCGGTACGCCCGCCTGATCACCCACGAGCGGCCCGAGACACTCCGCCGCGCGCTGTCCGACGACTGGGCTCCCGTTGCCTCGCGGGTTTCGGCACCCGCGTCCCTGGCCCGCCTGGTCGCCCAGGAGGGGGCCCTGGACCCGATCTCGACCTTCCAGCACATCGACATCAACATGTACCTGCCCGACGACATCCTGGCCAAGGTCGACCGGACGAGCATGGCGGTGTCCCTGGAGACTCGAGTGCCGCTTCTCGACCACCGCCTCATGGAGTTCGTCGCGACGATCCCCAGCTCGCTCAAGCTGCGGGACGGAACGGGCAAATACATCCTCAAGCAAGCCATGGCCACCCGGCTTCCCGCGGAGATTCTCACCCGTCGGAAGATGGGGTTCGGGGTGCCTCTGGGAGCCTGGTTCCGCACCGAGCTCCGCGACATGACCCACGACCTGCTGCTCGCTCCCCGCACGCGCGAGCGCGGGATCTTCCGGTCGTCCTGGGTCGAAGGGCTCTTGCGGGCCCATGAGGCGGGGCGGCGGGACTGCTCGGCGCGCCTGTGGGCCCTGCTGTGCCTCGAGCTCTGGATGCGGCGCTGGGCCGACAAGAGCCCGGGCGCCGAGACGAGGGCCGCCTAGCATGTGCGGCATCGCGGGCTTTGCCTTCGTGGACGCCGGCCACCCCGTGGACCGCGAGCTCCTGGATCGGATGACCGGCGTCATGCGCCACCGCGGCCCCGACGCCGGCGGCGTCCATCTTGGACCCGGCGTGGGACTCGGCCACCGTCGGCTCAGCATCATCGACGTGGCCGGCGGAGACCAGCCGATCTATGGCGAGGACCGCACGTGCGCCGTCATCCTGAACGGCGAGATCTACAACTTCAAGGAGCTGGAGCGTGAGCTGTCGGCCCGCGGACACGTGTTCAAGACGCGCTCGGACACGGAGTCGATCGTTCACGCCTACGAGGAGTGGGGAGTCGATTGCGTGAAGCGGCTGCGCGGGATGTTCGCGTTCGTGCTCTGGGACGACTCGCGGCGGCGCCTGCTCCTGGCGAGGGACCGGGCCGGGAAGAAGCCGCTCTACTATCACGCGGACGGAGAGCGTCTTGTCTTCGCCTCCGAGATCAAGGGGCTACTGCAGGATCAGAGCATCAAGCGCCGGCTGAGCCTTGAGTCTCTCAGCGACTATTTCTCCTTCGGGAACATTCCGAGCCCGAGCACGGTGTTCCAGAGCATCTATCAGATTCCGCCGGCCCACTTCCTCGTCTGGGAGCGCGGACGGTCGAGCCTTCACGAGTACTGGGACGTGGACTTCCGGCCCACGGGTCCGTCGCGCCCGGAGGAGGCCCTCGAGGCCTTCGCCCCCATCTTCGACGAGGCGGTCAGAGTCCGTATGGTGGCCGATGTTCCCCTCGGAGCATTTCTGAGCGGCGGCATCGACTCGTCGGCCGTGGTCGCCTCCATGGCCCGTCAGTCGGACCGGCCGCTGGTGACGACGAGCGTGGGCTTCGCCGAGCGCACCCACAGCGAGCTCGAACACGCCCGCCTGGTCGCCCAGGCCGTGGGCAGCCAGCACCACGAGGTTCTCGTGCGGCCGAACGCCGTCGAGGATCTGCCGCGGCTCGTCTGGCATCTCGACCAGCCTTTCGCCGACTCCTCCGCCCTCCCCACCTACTACGTCTCCAAGGCGGCGCGTGAGCAGGTGACGGTGGCGCTATCAGGCGACGGGGGGGACGAGATCTTCGCTGGCTACGATCGCCGCTATGGCGTCCATCGGCTGGAGAGCCGGCTCCGTCCGCTCCTCCCCGAGCCGGTGCGCCGGGCTGTCCTCACCCCCCTCGGTCGCATCTACCCTCGCGCCGACTGGATCCCACGCCCCCTGCGCTGGAAGCTCGTGCTGCTGAACCTGGGGCAGTCGTTCGAGCGCGCTTACTTCAACGATCTGTCCATCTTCCGGGAATACGAAAAGCAGTCGATCTGCTCTCCGGAGTTCCTGGCGGAGACGCGCCACCACGATCCGTTCGATGCCTTCGCCCGTCACTTCGAGCGGGGCCGAGACATGGACCCCCTCTCGAGAGTGCTCTACGTGGACTTCAAAACCTGGCTCCACAACGACATCCTGGTGAAGGTGGACAGGATGAGCATGGCGTGCTCGCTCGAGGTGCGGTCCCCGCTCCTCGATCACAAGGTCGTGGAGTTTGCCGCCGCCTTGCCCCCCGAGCTCAAGTATCGCGGGGCGGTGTCCAAGTTCCTGCTCAAGCGTCACCTGGCCGGGCGCCTGCCAAGCCTCGACGTGAACCGGCGCAAGCAGGGCTTCTCCATCCCCTTGGGCGCGTGGCTCCGAGGCGAGCTGCGCGACATGGCCCGCGATCTCCTCTTCTCCGCCCAGACCGCGCACCGTGGATACGTCCGGCCCGAGGCCGTCAAGCGGATGTGGGACGAGCATCAGACCGGCTGGAGAGATCACGCGCATCACATCTGGGCGCTCATGGTGCTCGAGCTCTGGCTTCGCGAATACCTGGTGGGCGCGAAAGCATGCTGACCGGCGCGCCTCTCATCGCCGTCGTCATCAGCCTGGTCCTGGCCGGGATCTCGTTGCTCCGACCCCCCAGACGCGCGCGGCAGGTCACCTTCGCCGCCGGGATGATCGCGTTCGCCCTCGAATCGCTGCTCGTCCTCGGGCTGCTGTTCTACTCCCAGACGGATGAGGGCCACGCCCGATGGGTGGCCGCGCTCCAGTCGGCGGCGCTCCTCACCCCGATCCCTTGGTGCTTCTTCGCCTTTCTGGCCGGCCGCGAGGCTGACGCTCGCGTGCCGCGCGGTTGGTGGCTCTCCATGGCCCTGGGGAGCGCGGGGCTCGCCGCGGTCGCCGGTATCAACGTCTTCTGGGCCTTCTTCTTCGTGCCGAACGTCCTGGGGCCCTTCCAGTACGCCGAGCTCAGCGTGTTCGGCCAGGGCGGAGTCGCCGTCGAGCTGCTCGCCACCATCGCGGTGCTGTACGGACTCGAACCCTGTCTGCGCAATTCACACGGCTCCGTCCGGTGGCGGCTCAAGTACCTGGCCCTGGGTCTCGGGGGCATCTTTGCCGTCCGGTTCTATCTGCTCGGCCAGATTCTGCTCTTTCACGTGTGGGATCGGCACAGCCTCCTCGTCGGCACCATCGCCCTGATCATCGGCGAGCTGTTCGTCGCGGTCGGGCTGCTTCGCTCGGATATCCTCCGCACGGACCTGACGGTCTCGCGACACCTGGTCTACCGGTCGATCGTGGTGGGTCTGTGCGGTCTCTATCTCTTCCTGGCCGGCGCCGCGGGATGGCTTCTGAACGCCCTGGGCATTCCGGAAGCCGCGCTGCTCGGCACTCTGGTCGTCTTTGCCGCGGTGATGGGGCTGGCCGCCCTCGCGCTCTCGGAGAACCTGCGCTGGCGGGTCAAGCGATATATCAGTACCAACTTCTACGCGGAGAAATACGACTACCGCCAGCAGTGGCAGACCTTCACGGCGAGTCTGACGGCGCGAGTCACCCTGGACGGGCTCGCCGCTCAGCTGCTCCGCAGCGTGACCGACACCATCGGGACCCGGAAGGCCGCCCTGTATCTGGCGGACGAAGCTGACGGCGCCCTTCGGCTGCACACCGTGCTCAACGCCGGGCCCGTCCCGAAAACGCTTGCCGCGACTGCCGACGATTTCCTCTCCCGCCAGAAGACGGCCGAAGCCCGCTACGTGGCCGAGCTCGGGAATGGTCACGCGGAAGCCTTGTTTGCCGGGGGCCTCGTCCTGGCCGTCCCCCTGCACACCCACGGACGGCTCGTCGGCGTGTTGCTGGTCGGATCCGAGCAGACCGGCGCCCTCTATACACAGGAAGACCTGGATCTCCTCACCACGCTCGGCGAGCAAGCGGGCAGCGCCATCGCGACCGTTCAGCTCTCCGAGCGCCTGGCCCAGGCCCGTACCTTCGAGGCCTTCAACCGGCTCTCGTCATTCATCATCCACGATCTCAAGAACTCCGTCTCGGCGCTCTCGATGCTGAGCCAGAACGCGCGGCAGCACTTCGACGATCCACAATTCCGGGTGGGCGCCCTCACGACCCTCACCCGTACGGTCGAGCGGATGCAGAAGCTCGTGGGCCGGCTCTCCAGCCGTCAGGCGGCGAGCGACCTCGATTTCGAGAGCGTGCCCCTGGACGAGCTCGTCCGCGACACCGTGGGCTCCATCCCCATGAATCCGCGCCTGGGCCTGGTTCTCGACCTCAATCCCGTGCCTTTCATCCGGGGGGATACGGACGTCATCCAGCGAGTCATACAGAATCTGCTCACCAACGCCACCGAGGCCATGGACGGTGAAGGCACCATCACGTTCTCCGTCTGCCGTCAGGACGAGATGGTGGCCTGTGCCGTCACCGACACCGGCTGCGGCATGACCGAAGAGTTCATACGAAACTCGCTCTTCGTGCCATTTCAGACCACGAAGAAGGGCGGCTGGGGCATAGGTCTGTACCAGGCGCGCGAGATCATCACGGCTCACGGCGGCCGCATCGACGTCTCGAGTCAGGAGGGACAGGGCACCACCGTGACTCTCCTGTTCCCGGAGGAGAAGGCGTGACCGAGCTCGTGGTCCGTGAAAAGGTCGGCGACGGAGTGGTGGCCGAGCCCCAATCCGGGAACGGCGCGGGCGTCCGAGAAAAAGTCGCTGATGGTCCCGCCCTGCGCGTCGCTCATCGCCTTCCCTGGCTCGCGCTGGCCGTCGCGGTGGCGGCAGCCCTGGGACTCTATGCTCCGCTCGTGGTCGGCATGGCCGCAGAGTGGGCTGAATTCCCGAGCCTCTCTCACGGCTTCGCGGTACCCCTCATCTCCGCCTATCTCCTGTGGCGCCAGCGACACGTTCTCGCCGAAACTCCCCTCGAGGGATCCCTAGCGGGCCTGCCCGTTATAGCCTTCGGGCTCTCCATGCTGGTCATCGGATCGCTGGGGGGGGAGTCATTCGTCGCGAGACTGTCCCTGCCCATCGTGTTGCTGGGAACGGTCATCTTTCTGGGGGGGACGAGCGTGGCCCGTCACACGTGGCTGGCCATCGCCTACCTGCTTTTCATGATTCCCCTTCCCTATGTGACGCTCAAGGTGCTCACGTACCAGTCGCGTCTGTTCGACGCCGGTCTCACCGCCGCCGCCCTCGGATGGCTCGGCGTGCCCATTCTCCGGGACGGCGTGTTGCTTCATCTTCCGAACATGACGCTCGAGGTGGCCGACGAGTGCAGCAGCGTCCCCGCCATCGCCGCCCTCCTCGCTCTCGGCGCCGCCTATGCCCAGATGCAGGCGCGGCCGGCCTGGAGCCGTGTCGCCCTCACGCTCGCCGCGGCCCCCCTCGGACTTCTCTCGAACCTCGTCCGCCTCATCCTCACATCGCTCAGCGCCTACTACTTTGGCCCCATCGCGCTCAACAACGTGATCCACAAGTTCAACGGCACCTCGGTCTTTCTCGCCACCGTCCTCCTGCTCGTCGCCCTCGACGCGCTTCTGACGCGTGTCTGGAGAAAGGCCCCGCCATGAGGGTGGGCTGGCGGCTCGGCGTGACCTTGATCCTCTTTGCCGGGGCGGCCATCGTCCTTCAGATGGCCCCATCGGTGAGAGGCGCCGAGAACTCGGTTTCCGTGCTCGCGTTTCCCCCGACGCTCGGCGCATGGTCCGAGGGCGGGAACGTCCCGGAGGAAACCTTGCCGTCGGACCCCAATGAAACGCTGTCGGTGCGTCGAACGTATCGCCATGGCCGTCAGGTCGCCTGGGTATCGGTGGGGCTGTTCGTTGGCCAGAATGACGAGGCGCGGCAGGCATCCGTCAACAAGATCTACCCCCAGCGTGGCGTCAATCTCATCGAGCCCGTCTCGTTTGCCGCGCCGCTGGGCGGGCCCTCCGTGGGGACGACGGCGCTTCCCGCCGTCGTCCTCCACCAAGACTCGCGGCGTCTGCTCGTCGTGTACTGGCACCAGATGGGCAACCGCGTGTTCGGAAACGAGTACCGCTTCCGACTCGCCCTGATGCGCGACATGATCTTTGCCCGGCGCGCGGAGTCGATCCTGGTTCGCATCGCGACTCCGGCTTCCACGGATGTGGAGATGGCGGACGGGCTCGCCGCCGCCGCAGGGTTGGCGCCCACCGTCTATGCCGCCCTCGGCCGGGAGACCGTCAGATGAGCGCGCTGAGAGCCGCCCGGCGGGATCGCCGCCGGGGCGTCAACCACACATTGGCCAACGCCCAGCCGCTGCCACGGGGCGTCTCGTCGAACTCTCACAGAGCATCAGGAGCTGATCATGATCGATAGACCCAGGAAAGTCTGCGTGGTAGGCACCGGCCACATCGGGCTGCCGCTCGCCGCCCTGCTTGCCGAAGTCGGATTCGAGGTGACCGGGTACGACACCAACGACGATTTCGTCACCCACGTGAACACGACGGGCAGCACGGATTTCCGCGAAGAGGGGCTGGACGAGCTCCTCGCGAAACATCTCCACAAGAGGCTGACCCTGACCTCGAGCCCGCCCGCGGGTCAGGACGTCTACATCATCACGGTCGGCACGCCTCTCGAAGCCGGGATGCAGCGGCCAAATCTCGAGCGAGTCCGGATGGCCGTGCAGCGAATCGCCCCGGGGTTCGGGGAGAACCCGCTCATCATCCTGAGAAGCACGGTCAGCATCGGCACCACGCGGAGCGTCGTCCTGCCCGAGATCACCCGCGCGGCTCGACGGTTCGGCCTCGCCTTCTGCCCGGAGCGGACCATCGAGGGCAAGGCGATCCCGGAGATGCGATCCCTCCCCCAGATCGTGGGCGGTCTCGACGAGAAGAGCGCGGACCGGGCCGAGGCGCTCTTCCGGCGGATCACGCCAAAGATCGTGAGGGTGTCCTCCCTCGAGACGGCCGAGATGATCAAGCTGATCAACAACACCTATCGCGATCTCACCTTCGCCTTCGCCAACGAGGTCGCCCTCATCGCGGAGCGGATGGGATTGTCGGCGGCGGAGATGATCCATGCCGCCAACGTGGACTATGCGCGCTCCAACGTGGCCCAGCCAGGCTTCGTGGGCGGCCCGTGCCTGGAGAAGGACGCGCTGATCCTGATCGACAGCCTCAAGAAGATCGACTTCAAGCCGCGCGTCATCGAGGAAGCGCGGAAGATCAACCATGCCCTGCCCGATCACGTGGCCACGCGCATCATCGACGAGCTGCGCCGCCTTCGCCGCTCCCCGGCCCGCGCCAAGGTCCTCATCACGGGCTTCGCCTTCAAGGGGCGCCCGGCCACGGAAGACATCCGCGGATCGGCGGCCATCCCTCTCATGCGCCGGCTGCAGTCCTCCCGCGTCGAGATCTGGGGGCACGACTTCGTCACGCCGGAGAAGGTCATCGCCGACCTCGGGGTCCGCGCCTGCACGCTCGAGGAGGGCTTCGACAACGCCGACGGGGTCATCATCATGAACAACCACCCCGGCTATCGCAGCGCCGGTATCCCGGCCCTGGCCCGTCGCCTCCGAGCGCCGGCCTTCCTGTTCGACAGCTGGCGCTTCTTCGACATCCAGGAATTTCATGACGTGGCGGGCCTTCGCTACGCGCCACTGGGTGCCCCCTTCGCCTCGCCATGAAGATCCTCTTCCTCTGCCACCGGATGCCCTATCCGCCCAAGCGCGGAGGGAAGATCCGTCCGTTCAACATGATCCGCCACCTCTCGCGGTCTCACGAGGTGACGGTGGCCACGCTGGCGCGCACGCCCCAGGAGTGGGCCGATGCCCAGGAGCTCCGCCGGTATTGCCCCGACCTGCACGTGGGGCGCGTGTCGTGGCTCGGCAGCTGGGCCCGCTTCGGTCTCTTCGGGCTCACGGGACGGCCGGCCACCTTCGGCTACTTCCACTCACCCGCCCTCGCGCGGAGCGTCCAGCGCCTGCTCGCCACGCGCGGCTTCGACGCCATCCTCGTCCATTGCTCCTCCATGGGGCCCTATGTCGCCACGCACCGGGGCTCCCGGAAGGTGATGGACTTCGGGGATGCGGACTCCGCGAAGTGGATGGAGTACTCGAAGACGGCTTCCTTCCCCTTCTCGTGGGGGTTCCGGGTCGAGGGCGAGCGGGTGCGCGAGGCGGAGCGCCGGCTGGGCGCCCAGTTCAACGCGTGCTCGGTCAATGCCCCGCGCGAGCGCGACGAGCTCGCCTCGTACGTGCGCACGCCCATCTCCGTGATCCCGAACGGGGTGGACCTGGAGTACTTCCAGCCCGCTCCCACCTCGGGCCGCGGCTACACCCGGAACCGGATCATCTTCACCGGCAACATGTCCTACCGGCCCAACGTGGACGCCGTCCGGCACCTGGTCGCCGCCGTGTTGCCGAGGATCCGCC
>DASQAK010000040.1:0-11687 GCA_035635755.1 Candidatus Methylomirabilota bacterium
TCGACCTTGCCCCCCGCGGGCGTGTACTTGATCGCGTTGTCGACCAGGTTCAAGACGGCGCGGCGAAGGGCGCCGGCCTCGCCGAGGACGGTGGCCGGCTCGAAGGTGTCGGCGCGCATCGTGACCCCCGCGCTCTGGGCCCGCCGGGCGCCCGTCTCGAGCGCCTCCAGGAGGAGCGGCTCGAGATCGACGGGAGCGGTCGGAGCCCGGAGACCGGGCGCAGAGCGCGAGAAGATGAGGAGGTCCTCGGCCAGGTGGATGAGATGCTCGACTTCTTCCAGGCTCGAGGCGAGGACCCGGCGATATTCCTCCGGCGAGCGCGCCGCCCGGAGCGCCACTTCCATCTCGCCCTTGAGAGCGGTCAACGGGGTGCGCAGCTCATGCGCCGCGTCGGCGGAGAAGCGCCGGGACTGGGCGAAGGCGGCCTCGAGCCCGGCCAGCATGGCATTGAGCGTATCGGCGAGGTGGTCGATCTCGTCGTCGGCGCCGCGGCGCGCGAGGCGGCGACCCAGATCCTCGGCGGTGATCTGCCGGGCGGCGCGCGACATCTCGCGCACGGGCTGCAAGGCGCGGCCCGCGATGACGGCGCCCCCCGCGGCCGCGAGGCCGACGGCCACCGGCACGAGGGCGAGCAACGTGGTCAGGTAGCGGGACAGCGCAGAGCGCGTGCGCGCGAGCGGAGCCGCGACCTGGATGATCTCGACGGACCGCCCGGCCCGCTGCACGGGCACGGTCAGGACCCGCAGGGGTCCGTTCGCCGGATCTTCCAGCGTCTCGATGGTCTGCCGGCCGTGCGCGGCGTTCAGGCGCGCCTCGAGGGACAGGGGCAGGCTGCCCGGGTGCGGTGAGCCCGAGCGAAAGCGCGACCGGCCCTCCGGATCCAGGAACTGGAAGAACTGGTCAGAGAAGCCGGGCCCGAGCAGCTCGCGGATGGCCCGTTCGACCTCTGAGCCGCCCGCCCCGCGCTCGTCCGTCTCCCGGACGATCTGGGCCACCGCGCCCAGCGACGCGTCCACCTGCTGGAGCAGGCTCCAGCGCAGCACCGAGTAGGAGAGCGCGCTGACCACGGCCAGGATGGCCACGAGCACTCCCGCGTACCAGAGCGTGAGACGCGCGCGGAGAGACAGGGGCTTCACGCGTCCACCCTGAGGACGTAGCCCGCCCCGCGCACGGTGTGGAGGAGCTTTGGCTCGCCCCCGGCCTGGATGCGGCGCCGGAGATACCCGACATAGACGTCCACGACATTGCTCTCGGGGTCGAAGTCGAGCCCCCAGACATGCTGGGCGAGCATGGAGCGCGAGAGCACCCGGCCCGCGCTGCGCATGAAGTACTCGAGCAGCGTGTACTCGCGCGCGGTCAGGCTCACGCGCCGCGTCCCCCGGCGCACTTCGCGCGTGGCGGGATCGAGCGTCAGGTCGCCCACGCGCAGCACCGCGCTCGCGCGCTCTCCGCCGCGGCGGAGGAGCGCCCGCACCCTGGCCAGGAGCTCCTCGAAGGCGAACGGCTTGGTCAGATAGTCGTCGGCACCCGAGTCGAGGCCCGCCACGCGGTCGCTCACGGCATCACGGGCCGTCAGCATCAGCACGGGCGCCTTCACCCCGTCCGCGCGGAGCGCCTTGAGCACGCTGAAGCCGTCGCGCTTGGGCAGCATGACGTCGAGCACGAGCAGGTCGGGCGGCGCATCGAGGGCGTGGGTGAGGGCCGCCTCGCCGTCGGGCGCGACATCCACGGTGTGCCCTTCCTCCTCGAGCCCCTTGCGGATGAAGCTCGCGACCTTCCGGTCGTCCTCGACCACGAGGATGCGCATGAGAGCCAGTTGACCTCCGCGCGCCCGCCCGTGTCAATCCAGCCCCCCGGTCTCGCCGTGCTATCCTCCCATGATGTCCTCGCGCGCGGGGCGCACGTGCCGGACCTGACCGAGCTCTTCCAGCACATCGGCTACGGGGCGATCTTCGTCGTCGTCCTCCTGGGCAATGCGGGAGTGCCCGCGCCCGAGGAGTCCGTGCTCGTGCTGGGCGGCTACCTCGCCTCGCAAGGACGGCTCCATCTCCCCCTCGTCATCCTGGTCGGCATCGCCAGCGCCAGCGTGGGCGACAACCTGGGCTTCTGGGCCGGGCAACACTACGGTCGGCGGCTCCTCGATCGCCTGCCTCTCTCCCCGGAGAGGAAGGCGAAGTACGAGCGGATCATGGTGAAGCATTCCGCGTGGGCCGTCTTCGTGGCCCGCTTCATTCCGGGCCTGCGCACGGTAGCGGGCCCCTTGGCGGGGATCGTGGGCGTGTCGCACACCAAGTTCTTCGTCGCCAATCTTCTGGGAGCCATCTTCTATGTCCCTTGCCCGGCGCTCGCCGGCTACGGCATCGGCTACGGCCTCGGCGATCACATCGAGAAGCTCCGCAGGCTGGCGGGCGGCTTCGAGCGCGTGGCCGTGGTCGCCGTGCTCGGCGCGCTCGTTCTCGTGTGGATCAGGTGGCAGCGTCGCGCCGGGCGAGCCGCCGGTTGAGCTCGACCACGAAGGCGTCGGGGCGCTCCGGCGAGAGCGCGATCAGTCCGCCGCCCGCGCGCAGCCACACGAGGTCCGCGGTGTTGGCGATGAAGAGATAGTGCCGGCCCGTGCGCGGGTTCCAGCGGAGCCCGTGGGCGCCGAAGAGACCGTTGAGGCCGACGCCGCCGAGCCCGCCCACCGCGCGCGGCTGCCGATCGACGGCGGCGATGGCGGTATACGGAATCACGCGCCGGAGCCAGCGTCGCTCGAGCCCCACCCCGTTCTCGTCCAGCGTATAGCCGGCGGGCGCCAGCCCCTGGACCATCCAGAGCGTGCCCAGGAAAGGCAAGGGCAGGATGACGAAGAGCGGATCCCCGCTCATGGCGAGAAGCACGATGCTGAGGGCGAAGGGCACCCCGAAGCCCACACCGATGCCGCCGACGCCGGCCAGCCAGCGCTGGCGCATACCCAAGACGGCAGGGAAGAACTCGTCGCTCACCCTGATTTCACGCTCGCGAGCGCTGCTCGTATAATTCCCGCATGCGCGTCATTCCGGCGGCGTGCGTCCTGCTCCTCGTGGCTTCCAGCGTCTCTGCGCAGACGCGCGCGCCCTACACCACAGAAATCGTGGGTATCCCAAGCGACGCGCTGAAGTTGCGCGCGCTCCTCGGCCGTCCCGAGGGGCCAGGGCCCTTTCCTGCCTACATTAGCAACCATGGCTCCATGACGACCCAGGAGGCCTCGCGACCTCCGCGGACACAGATCACGAAGGGTTCCCTGCCCGACATCCTGGCGCGCACGGGCTTCGTGACCCTCGTTCTCGCGCGCCGGGGGTACATGGGCTCCGAGGGAGCGGCCACAACCTACAGCCAGGGCCACGGCTCGGGCGGATATAGCGGACGCCGCGCCGCGGACGTCATGCGTGGGGCCGAGGAGGAGGCGGGCGACGTGGTGGCCGCCCTCGAGTACCTGCTGACACTGCCCTTCGTGGACCCGGAGCGCGTGGCCGTGGGCGGCGTCTCGCTGGGCGGCCTCGTCAGCATCATGGCCGCCGCTCGAGATGCGCGCTTCAAGGCGGTGATCAGCATGGCGGGCGGGTATCGGCAAAGTGGGCAGGGCGGCGTCGACGAGGGCTGGCCGCTCGTGCAAGGGGTCTGGAAGAGCGGCGCGCAGAAGATCGAGGCGCCCGTTCTCATCCTGTGGTCGAAGAACGACATGATGCTCCACGAGGGCGAGGGACGTCAGCTCGAGAGAGAGCTCAAGCGCGCGGGCAAGAGCGTCGAGATGAAGGTCTATCCTGCCTTCCGCGACAACGGGCACTTCCTCTTCACCCGAGCCGAGGGCTATCCCGTGTACGTCCCCGACGCGGTGAGCTTTCTCGAGACGCACCTCAAGCGCTGAGGGCCGCTCAGCCATCGGCGTGCATCTCTGGTACTTGCGGCTCAGAGATCAAGGCGGAGTCTCCCCGTCCATAGTCTGGCCGAACGTCAGCGCATCATGACTTCGATCAATGTGGTTGACGCCCTACCGTCCCACGCTCGCAAGCCAAGTGCAATTGCAACGATGTATCCACTGCCATCATGATCGGGACTCTCCGCTTGTTTCCTGACCGTGAGTGACTCCGAAGCTTTCCGAGACCTTCGGCAGGGGTCAATGTACGCAGATGGATACACCAAGAGTCACTGCCTCGCGCTTTTCCCCTTGACAGCTTCGTCGGGGCGACTCGGTCATACGGCGGCAACCTACCGCTAGATTAGTCCTACCTCCAACGGTCGCCGAGGAAGGTTGGCGTGCCCGTCTAGCGCGAGTGGATCTCCGTCGCGCCGAAGAAGTACGGGATCTCGAAGGCGGCCGACTGCGGCGAGTCCGAGCCGTGAACGGCGTTGGCCTCGATCGAGGACGCGAAATCCTTCCGGATGGTCCCCGGGGCGGCCTTGGCGGGATCCGTGGCGCCCATGAGATCGCGCAGGCGCGCGATGGCACCCTCGCCTTCCAGGACCATGGGCATGCACGGCCCCTGGGTCATGAACGCGCACAGGCTCCCGTAGAACGGGCGATCCTTGTGGACGATGTAGAAGCCCGCGGCCTGGGCGGGTGAGAGGTGCACGAGCTTGGCGGCCAGGACCTTCAGGCCGGCCTGCTCGAAGCGGGCGATGATCTGCCCGGAGGCGCTCTTGGCCACGGCGTCGGGCTTGATGATGGTGAGCGTGCGCTCTACGGCCATGGGTGGGCGACGTGTCCTTTTCTGATTATTTCTTGCCGACGAGTCTATTCAGCACTCGCCTCACCGGGTATCTACTCAGTCCTCGTCTCAGGGCTTCGCCCTTCAGCTCGAAGTGCCACGCCTCTGGCTCGTCGGCCCGTTTCGGCTCGAAATTCATTTACCCACAACTTTGGCGACGGTGGCGCCCATGTCGGCGGGGCTCTTGACGGTGGTGATGCCCGCCGACTCCATGGCCTTCATCTTCTCGGCGGCCGTGCCCTTGCCGCCCGCGATGATGGCGCCGGCATGGCCCATGCGCCGCCCGGGCGGCGCCGTCTGGCCGCAGATGAAGCCCACCACCGGCTTCCTGACGTGGGCCTTGATGAAGGCGGCCGCTTCTTCCTCGGCGGTGCCGCCGATCTCGCCGATCATCATGATCGCTTCCGTCTGCGCGTCGTCCTGGAAGAGACGGAGGACGTCGATGAAGCTCGTGCCGTTGACGGGGTCGCCCCCGATGCCCACGCAGGAGGACTGGCCGAGCCCGCGCTGGGTCAGCTGGTGCACGACCTCGTAGGTCAGCGTGCCGCTTCGCGAAACGACACCGATGGGCCCTACCTTGTGGATGTGCCCCGGCATGATCCCAATCTTGGCCTTGCCGGGCGAGATGAGGCCGGGACAGTTCGGGCCGATGAGCCGGCTCGTGGTCCGGGCCAGGAAGGCCTTGACGCGCACCATGTCGACGACGGGCACGCCCTCGGTGATGCAGACGACGAGCGGCACGCCCGCGTCCGCCGCCTCCATGATCGCGTCGGCCGCCGCGGGCGGAGGCACGAAGATGAGCGCACAGTCGACGCCGGCGGCCGCCCGCGCCTCCTCGACCGTGTTCCAGACCGGGAAGCCCTCGTGGGTCGTCCCGCCCTTGCCGGGTGTCACCCCGCCCACGACATTGGTCCCGTACTCCTTGCACCGGAGCGCGTGGAAGGCGCCCTCCTTGCCCGTGATGCCCTGGACGAGGACGCGCGTGGATTTGTCGACGAGAATGCTCATCGCGATCCGGCGGTCCGGGCGAGCTCGACCACCTTCTTGGCCCCCTCGCCCATGTCGTTGGCCATGACGAGCGCGAGCCCGGAGTCGGCCAGCATCTTCTTGCCCTGCTCGACGTTCGTGCCTTCCGCGCGCAGGACCACGGGCAGCTTCAGGCCCAGCTTGTTCACGGCCGCGATGATGCCCTCGGCCAGTCGGTCCACCCGGAGGATGCCGCCGAAGACGTTGATGAACACGGCCTTGACGGATGGGTCCGACGAGAGAATGCGAAAGGCGTTCTCGATCTGCTCGGGGGAGGCGCCGCCGCCCACGTCGAGAAAGTTCGCGGGCTCGCCCCCCGCGAGCTTGATGATGTCCATGGTCGCCATGGCCAGCCCCGCCCCATTGACCATGCAGCCGACATTGCCGTCGAGCTTGATGTAGTTCAGCCCATACTTCGAGGCCTCCACGTCGAGCGGCGTCTCCTCGTTGATGTCCCGGAGAGCCACGATCTCCTTGTGCCGGTAGAGGGCGTTGTCGTCGAAGTTGAGCTTGGCGTCGAGGGCGAGCACGCGGCCGTCCTTGGTGACCACGAGGGGGTTGATCTCGGCCAGCGAGCAGTCCCTGTCCACGTAGGCGCGGAAGAGGTCGAGGATGAGCGAGACCGCCGCCCTGAACTGATCCCCCGAGAGCCCGAGGCCGAAGGCGAGGTTGCGCGCCTGGAAAGCCTGGAGACCGAGGGCGGGATCGGTCCACTCGCGGATGATCTTCTCGGGATGGGTGGCGGCGACTTCCTCGATCTCCATGCCTCCCGCCTGGGAGGCCATGGCCACGTGGGTGCCCCGGCCGCGGTCGAGGGTCATGGAGAGGTACAGCTCGGTGGCGATGGGCGAGGCTTCCTCCACGAGCACCTTGAGGACCTTGATGCCCTCGGGCGGGGTCTGCGGGGTCTTGAGCATCATGCCGAGGATCTGGCGGGTCGCGGCCTCAGCACCCGCGGGATCTTCCGCCAGCTTGACGCCGCCCGCCTTTCCGCGCCCGCCCGCGTGCACCTGCGCCTTGACGACCACCCTGCCCCCGAGCCTGGTCGCGATCGCCTTGGCCTGCTCGGGCGTGTCGGCGACGTCCCCGCTCGGCACGGGCACGCCGAACTCGCGCAGGATGGCCTTGCCCTGATACTCGTGGATCTTCATCGCCGGTTTCGGCTCACGCTCGAAACGGAGGCCGGGCGCTCATATCCGGATCAGGACCCACACGGTGGCCACGGTGCCCACGATGGCGCTGCCGTAGCAGAGGACGGCGAGCGGCATCCGGAGTCCGTGAAGACCCAGGTCCTCCAGGATGAAGCGGAAGCGATGGGCCCAGTGGTAGAGCGGGAGCGCGATGAGCACGAACAAATACAATTTGACGACGGGGTGTCCGACGAGCGCCAGCAGCCGCGCGTGACTCACGGACACCCATCCCAGCGGAATGGCCAGGCCGAACAGAAAGAGATGCACCGGGACCAGAAACGCCGCGACGACACCTCCCGCCGAGAAGAGGCTCCACCAGAGGGGCTCGATCGTCTTGCCGGGCGACATGGCCTCAGCTCCTCACGAGCAGCCAGTACAGGATGAACAGCGAGGCCACGACCCAGGCGACGTAGTTACCGGCGACCACCAGCGCGGGCGGCACCTGGCGGTCGCCCACTCGCACCACCTGAACGACGCCCGTGGCCTGGAACCACGTGATCGTGTGATAGAGAACAAACGCCAGGGCGATCACATGGAAGACGATGCACCCCGGAGATTGCAGCTTTGCCACCATGTCCGCGTAGGCCTGAGGCCCCTGCCCGATCTTGTGGACGATCACGAGCAGCTCCACGACGAAGATCGCGACGAAGACGCTGGTCACCTCCCGGAGCATGAAGCGGACATACCCCGGGCGCCGGAGCCACCAGGTCGCCGGCAGCTTCGGGTAGTAGAGGCCGGGGCGGGCGGGACGCGCCTCGCTCATAGGGATCTCCGCGAGCCCGGCTCGCACCGAAGGTGGCCCGTTCCAGGCGCGCGTGGCTTCATTTCCGGCCACCCCACGGCATGAGCACGGACATGGCCCAGTCCTTCGCGCCGGCCACCTTGGAACGCTGGATCGCCGCGGCCGGATCGACGCCTTTCGGACACACCACCGAGCATTCGCCGACGAACGTGCACTCCCACACGCCGACGCTATCGCTCAGGATCGGCTCGCGCACCCGATACCCCTCGTCCCGCGAGTCCAGGTTGTACCGGTACGCGAGCGCGATGGCGGCGGGGCCGACGAAGGCCGGGGCGAGCCCGTAGACGGGGCAGGCCGCATAGCAGAGCATGCAGTTGATGCACATGCTGAACTGCTTGTACGCGTCGAGCTGGGCCGGGGTCTGACGATACTCGCCCTCCGCCACGGGCTTCTCCGTCTCGCGGATGAGCCACGGCTTGACCCGGCGGAGCTTCTCCAGGAAATCGTCGAGGGCGACGACGAGATCGCGGATCACGGGGAAGTTCGCCAGGGGCTCCACCCGGATCGGCCCCGGGTGGTAGTCGCGCAGGAACGCGGAGCATGTGAGCTTGGGGACACCGTTCACCATCATCCCGCAGCTCCCGCACACCCCCATGCGACAGGACCACCGGTACGTGAGCGATCCGTCTACCCGGTCCTTGATGTGGTTGAGCGCATCGAGGACCACCCAGTCCTTCCGGTACGGCACCGAGAAGGATTCGGTACGCGGCTCCCTGTCGTGGCCGGGCCGGTAGCGGGTCACTTCCAGCGTGATGGTCTCTTCGGTCATCGCTCCTCCTTTAATACTTCCGTTCCTCGGGGGGCCACCGGGTGATCGTGACCGGCAGGTAGTCGATGCGCGGGGCGTCGGGAGTCCGGTAGGCGAGCGAGTGCTTGAGAAAGCGCGCGTCGTCGCGCTTGGGGAAGTCGGTGCGGGTGTGGGACCCGCGCGACTCTTCCCGCAGCAGCGCCGAGTTGGCCACGGCCTCCGCCACGTCCAGCATGGAGTCGAGCTCCAGCGCGGCAATGAGCTCCGTGTTGAAGACGGCGTCCCGGTCCGACAGGCCGATGCGGGCGAAGCGCCCCCGCAGCTCCCGGAGGATCTTGCACGTCGCCTCCATGCTCGCCCGCTCCCGGTAGATGCCGCAGCCGTCCTCCATGGCTTTCTGCATCGCTTCCCGGATGTCGGCGATGCGCTCCCGGCCGTCGGCCCTGAGGAACCGGCTATCGAGCCGCTTCCGCTCGTCGCTCACCAGCTGCGCCACGGGATTCGATTTGACCGCCGGCCGCTCCAGGGCGTGCCGGGCCGCGGATCGGCCCGCGCGGGCCCCGAACACGAGCAGCTCGGTGAGGGAGTTGGAGCCGAGGCGGTTGGCGCCGTTGATGGAGACGCAGGCCGCCTCGCCGGCGGCGTAGAGACCCTCCAGGGGCGTCTTGGCATTGATGTCGGTGGAGATCCCGCCCATCATGTAGTGCACCACCGGGCGCACGGGAATCGGCTCGTACACGGGATCGATCCCGACATAGTTCTTCGCCAGCTCGCGCACGAAGGGGAGATTCTTGTCGATCAGCTTCTCGCCGAGATGGCGGAGATCGAGGTGCACGTAGTGGCCATGCGGACCCTCGAACGTCCGTCCCTTCTGGTACTCCTGCATGTGGCAGCGAGAAAGGATGTCGCGCGGCCCCAGCTCCATCTTGCGGTGCACGGGCTTGTCCGTGGGGGGTCCGAGGCCGTAATCCTGGAGGTAGCGGTAGCCGTCCTTGTTCTTGAGGTGGCCGCCTTCTCCCCGCGCCGCTTCCGTGATGAGGATGCCCGTGCCCGGCAGTCCGGTCGGGTGGTACTGCACGAACTCCATGTCCTTCAGGGGAGCGCCGGCGCGGTAGGCCAGCGCCATGCCGTCGCCCGTCTTGATGGCAGCGTTGGTGGTGAACGGGAAGACGCGGCCCCCCCCGCCCGTGCAAAGGATGACCGCCTTGGCCGTGATTGCCGACACCGTGCCGTCGTGAACATTGACGGCCGCCACGCCGCACACTCGACCGTCCTCCACGAGCAGGGAGGTCGCGAACCACTCGTCGTAGCGGACGATGCTGTCGTACTTCAGCGAAGTCTGGAAGAGCGCGTGGAGCATGTGAAAGCCGGTCTTGTCCGCGGCGTAGAGGGTCCGGTTCACGGTCATGCCGCCGAAGGGGCGGACGCTGACCCGGCCGTCGGGATCCCGGCTCCACGGGCAGCCCCAGTGCTCGAGCTGGATCATCTGCCCCGGCGCTTCCTTGACGAAGGCCTCCACGACGTCCTGGTCGGCCAGGAAGTCACTGCCGAAGATCGTGTCCTTCGCGTGCGTGTCGAGGCTGTCGTTGTCCCGCATGACCGCCGCCGCCCCGCCCTCGGCGGACACGGTGTGACTGCGCATCGGATAGACCTTCGAGAGGACCGCGATGGAGAGCCGCCCCGATTCCTCCACGGCGGCGATGGCCGCCCGGAGCCCGGCTCCGCCCCCCCCGATGATCAGCACGTCGTGTTGGTGCGCGTCGTTACCGGGCATATTGCGTCATTCCTTCCTGGTAGAGGTCGCCGCCGTGGCAGTCATTGATCACGATGGCCGGGAAATTCCCGACCTCGATGCGCCGGATGGCCTCCGTCCCGAGGTCCTCGTACGCGACGATGTCGACCTTCCTCACGAACCGGGACAGCACGGCGCCCGCTCCTCCGATCGCGCCGAAATAGACGCCCTTGAACTTCATGAACGCGTCTTTCACCGGCTGCGAGCGCGCGCCTTTCCCCATGGTCCCCTTGAGGCCGAGCTCCAGCAGCGCAGGCGTGAACTTGTCCATGCGGCCGCCCGTCGTGGGTCCGATCGACCCGACCACGTCGCCCGGCCGCGCCGGCGAGGGGCCGGTGTAGTAGATGATCTGGCCGCGCACGTCGAAGGGCAGCGGCCTCCCCGCCTCGATCAGCGGCAGCAGCCGACCATGGGCAGCGTCACGTGCCGTATAGATCACGCCCGTGATGCGGACGCGGTCTCCCGCCTTGAGCGCTTCCACGTCGGCGTCGCTCAGCGGCGGCGTCACCTCCTTGACCCCGTCCGCCGCCGTGGTGATCACCGCTGCCAATTCCCTCTCCCCTCTGGGGAGAGGGCCAGGGTGAGGGGCCCAGCAGCGCGCGGCATCCCACCCTCACCCCGGCCCTCTCCCTGGAAGGGAGAGGGGGAAATGAGAGACGTCTCGCTCACAGTGTCGCTTCCTTGTGCCTGTGCGCGTGGCACTCGATGGTGACGGCGACGGGCAGGCTCGTGATGTGGCAGGGATACGCCAGGATGTGGACGCCGAAGGCCGTGGTGTCCCCGCCGTAGCCCTGGGGGCCGATGCCGAGCCGGTTGGCGCGGTCGAGAACTTCCTGCTCGAGCGCATCAACGGCCGGGTCCGGGTTGGACGTTCCGAGCTCGCGAAAGAGCGCCTTCTTCGAGAGCAGGGCCGCCTTCTCGAAGGTGCCGCCCACGCCGACGCCGGCGATGAGCGGAGGACACGCGTCGGGGCCCGCCGTCCGGATGCACTCGAGGATCCAGTCCTTGACGCCCTCGACACCTTCGGCGGGGGTGAGCATCTTGTACTTCGAGCGGTTCTCGCAGCCCCCGCCCTTGGCCATGATCATGATCTTCATGGTGGCGCCCGGCACCACGTCCATGTGGACCACGGCCGGCGTATTGTCTCCTGTGTTCACGCGGTCGAAGGGCGAACGGACGATCGATGCTCGGAGATAGCCCTCGGTGTAGCCCTGCCTCACGCCCTCGTTGATGGCGTCGGTCAGGCTCCCCCCTGTCACGTGGACGTCCTGGCCGAGCTCGATGAAGCAGATCACGAAGCCCGTGTCCTGGCAGTACGGGATCTTCTTCGTCCAGGCGAGCTCGGCATTCTCCTTGAGGATCTGCAGGACGTGCCGGCCCGCCGGCGAGCGCTCGGTGCCCA
>DASQAK010000041.1:0-4270 GCA_035635755.1 Candidatus Methylomirabilota bacterium
AATCTTACCGGCACCAAGCACGGCTGCGAGCTCGGTGAGTGCGGCACCTGCACTATCCTGGTCGATGGCGAGCCGGTGCTGTCCTGCCTGGCCCTGCCCGTCGAATGCCAGGGCCGGCAGATCAAGACCGTGGAGGGGATGGCCGACGGCGGACAGCTTCATCCGCTGCAGCAGGCCTTTGCCGAGCTGGGCGCCGCACAGTGCGGCTACTGCACCCCCGGCATTCTCCTCACCGCCGAGGCGCTTCTCGTCGAGAACCCCACGCCGACGCGTGATGACGTGCGGGTGGCCCTGGCCGGCAATCTCTGCCGGTGCACCGGCTACACCAAGATTCTCGACGCCGTCGAATTGGCCGCTCTTCGGATGCGAGGGGTGAGCGCATGAAGAACGGCAAGCTCTCGATCGTCGGCCAGTCGCTGCCCAAGATCGACGCCTGGGCCAAGGTGACCGGAGAGACCAAGTTCGCCGACGACATGGTCTTGCCTCGCCTTGCCCACGGCAAGCTCCTTCGTAGCCCGCACCCCCATGCCCGCATCAAAAGGCTAGACACCTCCCGAGCCGCCGCCCTGCCCGGCGTCTACGCTGTCATCACCGGGCACGACTTGCCGCGCGTGAAGTTCGGCATCCTGCCCGTGTCGCAGGACGAGGAAGCCCTCTGCGTCGAGAAGGTCCGCATGGTCGGCGACGCGGTGGCTGCGGTGGCCGCGGTGGACGAGGAGACGGCCGAGCGCGCCACCGAGCTGATCGAGGTCGACTACGAGCCGCTCAAGCCCCTCATGTCCATCGAGGAATCGCTGGGCAACCAGGACGTGCGCATCCACGAGTACGGTGACGGCCCCAACGTCCACAAGGCCGTCTCTCTCCAGTTCGGCGACGTGGAGGCGGCCTTCGCCGCCGCTCACCTCGTCCGCGAGGACGCCTTCTTCTTCGAGGGCAACACGCATCTGCCCATGGAGCAGCACTCCGCGGTCGCGCACTGGGGCGCGGACGGCAAGCTCACCCTCTGGTCCTCGACCCAGACGCCGCACTACGTCCACCGCATGCTTGCCAAGATCCTCGACATGCCGGCTGCCCACATCCGGGTGGTGGCGGCTCCCGTGGGCGGCGGCTTCGGGGGCAAGCTCGATCCCTTCGCCCACGAGATCGCCGCGTGCAAGCTCTCGCAGCTCACGGGCCGGCCCGTGAAGTTCACCCTGACCCGCGAGGAAGTCTTCTACGTCCACCGCGGGCGCCACCCGGTGCTCATGTGGGTCAAGACCGGCTTCACCAAGGACGGCGCCATCACGGGCATGCATTTCCGCTCCTGGCTCGACGGCGGCGCCTACGGCTCCTACGGCGTCGCCTCGACCTTCTACACGGGCGCGCTCCAGACCGTGACCTACAAGGTGCCCGTCTACAAGTTCGAGGGCGCGCGGGTCTTCACCAACAAGCCGCCCTGCGGCCCCAAGCGCGGCCACGGGACGCCGCAGCCGCGCTTCGCCATGGAGTGCCAGATCGACAAGGCGGCCGAGCAGCTCGGCCTCGATCCCGCGGACATGCGGCGCCGGAATCTTGCCGAGCCCTTCACCAAGACGGCCAACCACCTGACCGTGACCACCATCGGGCTCGGCGAGTGCATCGACCGGGTGGTCGAGGCCTCGGGCTGGCGTGAGAAGCGCGGGAGCCTGTCCTCGGGCCGCGGCATTGGCATCGCGTGCTCGTCGTACATGACGGGGGCGGGCACGGCCATCTACTGGAACGACATGCCTCACTCGGGCGTCGTCGTGCGCGCGGACCGGAGCGGGCTCGTGGCCGTGTTCTCCGGCGCCACGGATATCGGGCAGGGCTCGGACTCGGTCCTGGCCTATCTGGTCGCCGAGGTTCTCGGCATCCAGCCCAAGGACATCCGCGTCCTCCCCGCCGACACCGACCTGACGCCCGTCGATCTCGGCTCGTACTCCTCACGCGTGACCATCATGGCCGGTAACGCGGCCATCCAGGCGGCGACGCGGCTCCGCGAGAAGATCTTCGAGGCAGTGGCCAGGAAGCTCGAGGTGACACCCGACCGTCTGGTCGCGCGCGACCGCCGAGTCTTCGTCGAGGGCGAGGAGGACAAGGGCGTCTCCTTTCCGGAGGCGGTCGTGCTCGGCGAGAGCATGCACGGCGTCCTCGCGTTCCCGGGCTCATACGCGCCCCCCAAGCGCGCGGGCAAGTACAAGGGCGGCGGCGTGGGGCCCTCGCCTTGCTACTCCTACTCGGCCTGCGTGGTCGAGGTCCAGGTGGATGCGGAGACGGGCGACGTCAAGCCGACGGAGATCTGGATCGCCCACGATATCGGCCGCGCCCTCAACCCGCTCCTCGTGGAGGGCCAGGTCGAGGGCTCCGTGTACATGGGCCTGGGTGAGGTCCTGATGGAGGAGCAGGTCTTCAGGAAGGGCGTGCACAAGGCGCCCTCGATGCTCGAGTACAAGAGCCCGACCACCCTCGAGACGCCCGAGATTCACACCATTCTCGTCGAGGGCGAGGATCCCGAAGGGCCGTTCGGTGCCAAGGAGGCGGGGCAGGGGCCGCTCCTGCCCGTGATTCCCGCCGTGAACAATGCCGTCTTCGACGCCGTGGGTATCCGCATCGACGAGATCCCCGTCACCCCCGACAAGGTGCTCAAGGCCCTCGATCTGAAGCGGCAGGGCAAGACGCCCCGCGTGGGCCCCGAGAAGCTGCCCCTCTTCACCTTTCCGGAGCCGCGGGCCGTGGAGTCGGCCTTTGGCCTACCCGCGGAGGATATTTCCGTGAGGCCATTCGGATCATGACGGTCCGACGGCACTTACCTCCGTCCGTGAGTGCGGTTGCCGTGAGGCCCTTCGGAAAATGATGCGATTGCCGCCGTTCACGTACCTGGCCCCCGTCTCGGTGACGGATGCGGTCAAGCTCATGGCCGACCACGGGCCCGAGGCCATGCTCGTGGCGGGCGGCACCGATCTCTATCCCAACATGAAGCGCCGCCAGTTCGAGCCTTCCGTGCTCGTCGGCCTGCGCGGCATTCGCGACCTGACCGGCGTTCGAGGCTCGGCCGCGACGGGGATGACCATCGGCGCGGGAACCATCCTGACCGCCGTGTCGGAGCATGCCGAGATCGCGCGGAGCTATCCGGCTCTCGCCACGGCGGCGGGGCTGGTCTCGAGCCCGCAGCTCCGCAACATGGGCACGATCGGCGGCAACGTCTGCGTGGACACGCGCTGCAACTACTACAACCAGTCCTACCAGTGGCGGAAGGCCGTCAACTTCTGCATAAAGAAGGACGGGGAGATCTGCCTCGTCGCCCCCGGCAGCCACCGCTGCTGGGCGGTGTCTTCGTCCGACACGGCGCCCGTGCTCTGGAGCCTGGGCGCGAAGGTGAGATTGGTGGGCCCGAAAGGAGAGCGCGTCATTCCCATCAGCGCCCTCTACCAGGACGACGGCATCCAGTACCTGAGCAAGCAGCCGGGCGAAGTGGTGACGGAGATCATGCTCCAGCCCGCCGAAGGCTGGCGCTCCACCTATCTCAAGCTGCGCCGGCGCGGATCCTTCGATTTCCCGGTGCTGGGCGTCGCCGTGGCGCTCAGGATGGAAGGTGACACGGTCAAGGAAGCCGCCATCACTCTCGGCGCGGTCGCCTCCCAGCCCCGGCCGGCCCCCGACGCGGTGGCCCTCCTCGTGGGACAGCGGCTCGGCCCCGACCTGATCGAGCGCGTGGCCGCGGCCGCGTCGCGGCCCTCCAAGCCCCTGGACAATACCGATCTCACGCATCCCTACCGCAAGAGGATGACGCGGGTCTTCGTGGCCCGCGCCCTGAAGGGACTGGCCGGTCTATGACTTCACTGGGCGGACGGATCAAGTCGCTACGCGCCGAGCGCGGGCTCCAGCAGCGCCAGCTCGCCGAGAAGGCGGGGATGACGCCGAGCATGGTGTCCCAGATCGAATCGGGTCGGCTCACGCCGTCCCTGCCCACCCTCGGCAAGCTGGCCGGCGCCCTCGGCGTGCCCATCGCCTCGCTCTTCGAGACAACCAGGAACGGACGGCTCCACGTCAGCCGGAAGAGCGAGTATCCCGTCGTGTCCTTCGATGGCACCACCGAGAAGTGGCACGTGCTGGGCGCCGGGCTCTTCCAGGGCAAGATCCGCGCGGTCGTCTCGACGCTCGGCCCACGCGCCAAGGGCGTCAAGACGGACAAGGTCGTCATCAATCCCGGCCAGATGAAGCTTTTTTACGTCCTCGAAGGCAAGGTCGCCCTCCATTACAATGGCGAGGCCCA
>DASQAK010000042.1:0-25056 GCA_035635755.1 Candidatus Methylomirabilota bacterium
GGCTCGACGGTCTCAGTTCAAGATTCCCCGCATCCCGGAGATGACGGTCCGGCGCCTGTCCGTGTACACGCGCTGTCTCCTGCAGCTCGAAGAGGACGGAATCAAGACCATCTCGTCCCAGGAGCTGGCCGAGCGCTTCAGTCTGAACTCCGCCCAGGTCAGGAAGGACCTCGCCTACTTCGGCGAGTTCGGCGTGCGCGGCATCGGCTACTACGTCTCGGGCCTCAAGGCCGAGCTCCAGCGCATCCTGGGCCTGGATCGCGAGTGGCAGGTGGCGCTGGTGGGCTTCGGTAACCTGGGCTCGGCGCTCTTCCACTACAAGGGCTTCGCCCGCCAGGGCTTCCGGATCTCGGCCATCTTCGACGACGATCCCGCCAAGGCGGGGAAGCTGGCCGACGGCGTGCCCATCCTGCCCATGCGCGACCTCGCGCGCGAGACCAAGGGCCGCAATCTCCAGATCGCCATCGTGGCGGTGCCGGCCGAATCGGCCCAGCCGGTGACGGAAAAGCTCGTGGCCGCCGGGATCAAGGCCATCCTCAACTTCGCCCCGGGGCGCATTCGCGCTCCCAAGGACGTGCGGTTCAAGAGCGTGGATCTGTCCATCGAGCTGGAGACCCTGAGTTTCTACCTGGCGCAAGGTCCCAAGTCGTAAGCTGCGCCCCCGCGAGGGGCGGGTGCTAAGCTGCCTGGTGGTGTCGCGTAGCGTTCGTTCATGAGCCTGACCGCGTCGGAGTCGGTACTGTCCCGGTGGGCCGCCCTTGGAGAGCTCTCCACGGCCCTCGCCCAGGGAGTAGCCTGTCTCGAAGCCCAGGGGCTGTGGGGCTCGTCTCGCGCCCTCGTGGTCTCGGCCCTCGTCCGCGACACCGGCCGGCCCGTCCTCTACCTCTCCCCGGGCACCGCCGAGCGTCACCGCGCCGCCGAGGCCCTCCGCTTCTTCCGGGACACGCTCGATTCCGCGAGCGTCCCCATTCTGGAGTTTCCTCCCGCCGAGCCCAGCTCCTGGCATGGCCGCCATCGCGACCATGTCGCCGAGCGAGCCCTGGTTTGCCGCGCCCTCGTGACCGGGGGCGCCAACGTGGTGGTCACCACGCCGGCCGCCCTCGGTGCGCCGATTCTCTCCCCGGAAACCTTTCGCGCCCGGACCTTCACGCTGACGGTGGGAGCGAGCCTGGAGCGCGAGGGACTTCTCCGGACGCTCGAGACGGCCGGCTACGAGCGGGTGGAGACCGTGGTCGAGGTGGGACAGTGGAGCCTGCGGGGCGGGATCGTCGACATCTTCTCGCCCACCCACGATCGGCCCGCGCGCGCGGAGTTCTTCGGCGACGAGATCGACTCGCTGCGGCTCTTCGATCCGACCACGCAGCGGTCCGTGGAGACGCTCGGCGAGCTGACGGTGCTCCCGCTGGCGGGAGCCGACGCCGATCACGCCCTGCCCGCGTGGCTGCCCGGCGAGACGCTGGTCGTCCTCGACGACCCCGCGCTCCTCGAGGCGCCGCCGGAGGAGGCGCCCTCCGCCGTGCCCCTCGCCCAGGCACTCGGTCGCTTCCCGCGGCTCGAGCTGCCGCTCCTCCAGCGCGGAGGCGGGCGCGTGCCGCGGGTCGCCATGGGCACTCGCTCGGTGGGCGGCTTCCAGGGCCGTTTCAAGGACCTCGCGGCGGAGATTCGGAGCTGGCGGGGGGAAGGATTCGTCGTGCGTCTGGTCGTGGACGACGAGGCGCAGGCCGCGCGCTGCCGCGGCATCCTCCAGGAGCACGATCTGGAGCCGTGGCCCGACGCCACCCTCTGGAGCGCCGAGGGTCTCGGCGTCATCACGGGCGATTGCGCGGCGGGCTTCCAGCTGCCCGCCCTCGGGCTCGTCCTTCTCGCCGAAGAGGACGTCTTCGGCGCGCGCCGGCGGCGGCTACGCCGTCCCGTCTTCCAGCGGGGCGCGGCCATCGCCGCTTTCACCGACCTCAACCCGGGCGACCTCGTCGTCCACGAGGCGCACGGCATCGGCCGCTACCACGGTCTGCGCACCATGGCCGCGGAGGGCCGCGACGCGGATTTCCTGCTCCTCGAATATGCCGAGGGCGGCCGCCTCTACCTTCCCGTCGAGCGCCTCGACCTGATCTCGAAGTACATGGGCGCGCCGTCGGTGGCGGCGCGGCTCGATCGCATGGGCGGGGGCGCCTGGCAGCGCGTCAAGGAGTCCGTGCGGGCCGCGGTGCGCCAGATGGCCGAGCAGCTCCTTCGCCTCTACGCCGCGCGCTCCGTGGCGGAACGGCGGATCTTCTCGGGCGACACGCCGTGGCAGCGGGAATTCGAGGCGGCCTTCCGCTTCGAGGAGACGCGTGACCAGCTGCGGGCCATCGAGGACACCAAGCGGGACATGGAGGGCCCGCGCCCCATGGACCGCCTCGTGGCGGGCGATGTCGGCTACGGCAAGACGGAGGTCGCCCTGCGCGCGGCCTTCAAGGCGGTGGCCGATGGACGGCAGGTCGCCGTCCTCGTGCCCACCACGGTGCTGGCCCAGCAGCACTTTCACACCTTCAGCGATCGCTTCTCGCCGTTCCCGACCCGCGTGGAGCTGCTCTCCCGCTTCCGTAGCCCCCGGGAGCAGAAAGCAGTGGTGGAAGGGCTCAAGACGGGAGCGGTGGACGTCGTCATCGGCACCCATCGGCTCCTGTCCAAGGACGTCGCCTTCCGCGACCTCGGCCTCCTCGTGGTGGACGAGGAGCATCGCTTCGGGGTCACCCACAAGGAGCGGATCAAGCAGCTCCGGACCTCGGTCGATGTGCTCACCCTGACCGCCACGCCCATCCCACGCACCCTCTACATGTCGCTGGCCGGAGCGCGCGATCTCTCGGTGATCGAGACACCGCCGCTGGACCGGCTGCCCGTGGAAACGGTCGTGGCCGGCTTCGATCGGAAGGTCATCAAGGAAGCCATCGAGCGCGAGCTCCAGCGCGGCGGCCAGGTCTTCTTCGTGCACAACCGGATCCAGTCGCTGCCCTCCATGACCTCCTTCGTGCGCCAGCTCTGCCCCCAGGCGAGGGTGGTCATGGGGCACGGCCAGATGGGGGAGCGGGAGCTGGAGGCGGTCATGGTCAAGTTCGTCGACGGCGAGGCGGACGTTCTCGTCTCCACGGCCATCGTCGAGTCGGGGCTCGATATCCCAGCCTCCAACACCATCATCATCAATCGCGCCGACCGATTCGGCCTCGCCCAGCTCTACCAGCTGCGCGGCCGGGTGGGGCGCGAGCGCCAGCAGGCCTACGCGTACCTCCTCGTGCCCGCCGCGGGCAGCCTGGACGAGACGGCGCAGCGACGCCTGCGCGTGATCGAGGAGATGACGGAGCTGGGGGCGGGCTTCCAGCTCGCCATGCGCGATCTCGAGATCCGCGGCGCCGGCAATCTCCTCGGGGCGGAGCAGCATGGACACATCGCGGCGGTGGGCTTCGATCTTTACACGAAGCTCCTGGCGGAAGCCGTGAGAGAATTGAAAGGCGAGCCGGCCCCGGCCTCGGTGGACCCCGTGATCACGGTAGGGGTCGAGGCACTGCTGCCCGAAGAGTACGTTCCCGAAGTCAACCAGCGGCTCGCGATCTACCAGCGGCTCGCGGATGTGGGCGACGATGACGAGGTCACCCAGATGCGGGCCGAGCTCGCGGACCGCTTCGGCCCGCCGCCCCCCGCCGTCGTCGCGCTGCTGGACGTGGTCGGGCTGCGGGTGCTCAGCCGGCGGCTCGGCGTCGAGCGCCTCGAAGCGGGCGGCGGCCGGGCGCTCGTGACCTTCGTCCCGTCGACTTCCGTCACGCCGGAGCGCATCTTGGTCGTGCTCGGTCGACGCGGCAGCGGAGTGACCATGCGGAAGGAGTTCATGCTCGAGGCGGTGATTCCGACCGGCCCCTGGGAAGCCGTACGGGATGCGCTGCGCGCGCTCCTGGAGTCTCTCGCGTGAGGGACGCGGTCCGGCTCATCCTCGTCGCAGGCGTCGCCGCCGCCCTCGCGGGCTGCTCCATCCCTTCGTGGATGCCTTTCATCGGTAAGGCCAAGGGGCCGCCGCCGGCCGCTCCGCCCCCCAGCGAGGTCCGCGCTCCTCTTCTCTCACGCCCCGCCTTGCCGCCCGACGCCGAGGCCGTCATGGACCGGGTCATCTGCGTGGTGAACAGCGATGCGGTCACCCTGTACGAGCTCGATGAGGCGGAGGCCTACTACCTCTACGAGAACAAGCTGCCGCGACCGTCCGAGGGCGAGGAGCGCGCGAAGCTCCGGGAGCGGGTCCTCGCCGGCATCGTCGAGAAGCGGCTCCAGATCCAACAGGCCGAGCGCGAGAAGGTCACCGTCGACGATGCTGAGATGACGGAGCGGATGGGAGACATCCAGAAGCGGCTGGGGGCCAACACGCCGACGGAATTCGAGGAGATGATCAAGGCCCAGGGCCTGAGCTTGGAGGCGGTCAGGAAGCGTATTCGCGAGCAGCTGCTCGTGGAGCGCATGATCCGGCGCAAGGTGTCGCTGCGCGTCTCCGTCACCGAGGAGGAGATCGACCGCTACCTGATCACCAACCGGGAAAAGCTCGAGACGGGCCTGGCCTTCGAGGCCCGCCATATCCTCTTCGTGCCTGGGGCAGGCTCGGGCGAGGACGGTTGGACGGCGGCGCGGCGCCGGGCCGACGAGATCTACAGCCGCGTGCTCGCGGGCGAGGACTTCGGCGATCTCGCGCGCGAGTATTCCGAGGACACCGGCACGGCCAAGAACGGCGGTCGGCTCGGCGTGCTCAAACGGGGCGAGCTGGCCCCGGACATCGAGACGGCCGTCCTGAGGCTCTCGCCGGGTGAGCACTCACCGCCCTTCCGGTCCCAGGTCGGCTATCACCTCTTCGAGCTCGACTCCAAGGAGACGCTGGCGGGCGAGCAGCTCGCGCAGGCTCGCAACCAGATTCGCGACATCCTGTACAAGCAGAAGTACGAGACGAGGCTCCAGGAGTGGCTGACGGAGATCCGCGGCAAAGCCATCATCGAGATGCGCCTCTGAGTTTTAAATTGACACAATGGCGCGCGCTGTGGGAGATTGAGGATCGAAGTCGAACCAAGTTCCCCGTACACATTCAACCCCCCGGAGATCACCATCTCGCAGCGTAGTCCCAAACGGCCCTCGCCGCAGAAGTCTGACGCCACCGAAACGGCCGCGTCCGATTCCGGTGGAGCAGGAGGCAACAGGATGAACCTGTCCGAACTCAAGGATAAGACCATCACGGAGCTCAACACCGTGGCCAAGGATCTCGGGGTCCAGGGCACGGGAGGGCTCCGCAAGCAGGAGCTGATCTTCAAGATCCTGCAGGGGCAGGCCGAGCGGGATGGGCTCATCTTCGCGGAGGGCGTCCTCGAGGTCCTCCCGGACGGCTTCGGCTTCCTGCGCGCGCCGGACTACAACTACCTGCCGGGCCCGGACGACATCTACGTGTCTCCCTCGCAGATCCGGCGCTTCGATCTCCGCACGGGCGACACCATCTCCGGCCAGGTCCGTCCCCCCAAGGACACCGAGCGCTACTTCGCCCTGCTCAAAGTCGAGGCGATCAACTTCGAGACGCCCGAGCAGTCGCGCGACAAGACCCTCTTCGACAACCTGACCCCGCTCTATCCGATGGAACGGCTGCGGTTGGAGCACGACTCGGAAAACCTGACCACGCGGGTCATGGATCTGCTCTGCCCCATCGGCAAGGGCCAGCGCGGTCTCATCGTGGCCGCGCCCCGTACGGGCAAGACGGTCATGCTCCAGAACCTCGCCAATGCCATCGCCAAGAACCACCCCGAGGTCTATCTCATCGTGCTCCTCATCGACGAGCGACCCGAGGAGGTCACGGACATGCAGCGCTCCGTCAAGGGCGAGGTCATCTCCTCGACCTTCGACGAGCCGCCCCAGCGCCACGTCCAGGTCGCCGACATGGTCATCGAGAAGGCCAAGCGCCTGGTCGAGCACAAGCGAGACGTCGTCATCCTGCTCGACTCCATCACGCGCTTCGCGCGGGCGCACAACGCCGTGATCCCGTCCTCCGGCAAGGTCCTTTCCGGCGGCCTCGACGCCAACGCCCTCCAGCGGCCCCGGCGCTTCTTCGCGGCCGCCCGCAACATCGAGGAGGGTGGCTCTCTCACCATCATGGCCACCGCCCTCGTCGACACGGGCTCGCGGATGGACGACGTGATCTTCGAGGAGTTCAAGGGCACGGGCAACATGGAGGTGCATCTGGACCGGCGCCTCATGGACAAGCGCGTGTTCCCCACCATCAACATCGAGCAGACGGGCACCCGGAAAGAGGAGCTCCTCCTCGAGAAGGACGAGCTGCAGAAGGTGTGGCTGCTCCGCAAGGCCCTGACCCAGCTGAACCCCGTGGAAGCCATGGAGCTCCTCCTCGACAAGGTCAAGATGACGAAGAGCAACAAGGACTTCTTGAGCGCGATGAGCCAGATGGGGTAGGGCTGTATCTCCCGTTATCCCGGCATATAAATCCCCAATTTGTTGCGGTTTTGGCAGGGTCCTGGTACCATCAAGCCTTCATTCGCACTCATCAGGAGGTGGGCCGTGAAGGCTGGCATTCATCCGGAGTACGTGGACACCACGATCACTTGCAATTGCGGGGAGGTCATTCACACCCGCTCCACCCAGCCCCAGATCCGGGTGGAAGTCTGCTCCAAGTGCCATCCCTTCTTCACCGGCAAGCAGAAGTTCCTGGACACGGCCGGACGCGTCGAACGCTTCCAGCGAAAGTACAAGAGGAAGCCGATCGCGGAGGGGTAGGGGCCGGCTCGGCAGAGCGCCGCGCCACGCTGTCACTGCCCCGAGGTGCCGTCGTCCTCCGTCTCCGCGCGCGGTGACCTCGCCGTCCGCCCACTTCCCCGCGAGGGGCCGTCATGTTTGACAAGCTCCGCCAGATCGAGGACCGTTACCGCGAGCTGAACGGGTCGCTCTCCGATCCCGCCGTCCTCGCCCAGCCTGCGCTGTACGCCAAGGCGGCTAAGTCCGCCTCCGAGCTCAGCGAGGTCGTGCAGAAGTTCGAGGACTACAAGCAGCTCCTGGGCGGCCTCGAGTCGGCCCGCCGCATGGCCGCCGAGGAGCCCGATCGCGAGATGCGTGAGCTCGCCCAGGCGGAGGTCCGCGACCTCGAAGGGCGCCAGGGCAAGCTCGAGGAAGAGCTGCGCACGCTCCTCATTCCCCGGGACCCCAACGACGACAGGAACGTCTTCGTGGAGATCCGGGCGGGGGCGGGGGGAGACGAGGCCGGCCTCTTCGCGGCGGACCTCGCCCGGATGTACACGAAGTACGCCGAGCGACAGAAGTGGAAGGTCGAGCTCATGGACAAGCACGAGACCGGAGTGGGCGGCTTCAAGGAGATCGTGCTTTTCATCCAGGGCCGGGGGGCCTGGAGCCGGCTCAAGTTCGAGCGGGGTGTCCATCGCGTGCAGCGGGTGCCCGAGACGGAGTCGAGCGGGCGGACGCACACCTCCACGGTGACGGTCGCCGTCCTGCCCGAAGCCGAGGACGTGGACATCAAGGTGGAAGAGAAGGACATCCGCGTGGACGTGTATCGCTCCTCCGGCCCCGGCGGGCAGGGGGTGAACACCACGGACTCCGCCGTGCGGATCACGCATATCCCCACGGGGCTCGTGGTCACCTGCCAGGATGAGCGCTCGCAGATCAAGAACCGGGCGAAGGCCATGCGGGTGCTGAAGGCCCGGCTGCTCGAGCGCGCGCAGGACGAGCAGGCCGCCGCCATCGCCGCGGACCGCCGGAGCCAGGTGGGAACGGGGGAGCGCAGCGAGCGCATCCGCACCTATAATTTTCCTCAGGGCAGGGTCTCGGACCACCGCATCAACCTCACGCTCTATCGTCTGCCCGCCATCCTCGAGGGTGACCTCGACGAGATCGTGGACGCCCTGGCCGCGGAGGAGCAGCGCAAGAAGCTCCAGGAGCCCTCATGAGCCCCGCCCCAGGCACGATCGCGTCGAGTCTCGCGGAGGGGGCCGCGCGCCTGGGCGAGGCCGGTGTGGACAGCGCGCGACACGACGCCGAGCTGCTCCTCGCCGCCGTCCTCGGCACCGACCGCCTCTCCCTCTACGTCGAGCCGATGCGGCCCGTGGACGGGGCGGCGGCCGCCCGCTACCGCGAGCTGATCGATCGCCGCACCGGTCACGAGCCCGTCCAGTACATCCTGGGCTGGGAGGAGTTCCGGGGCCTGCGGCTGACGGTGACGCCCGATGTGCTGATCCCGCGCCCGGAAACGGAAGGACTCGTCGAGCTGACCCTCGAGCGGCTGACCGGCCTCGATCACGCGGTGGTGGCCGATGTGGGGACGGGCAGCGGAGCGATCGCGTGCGCGCTGGCGGCGGCGCGTCCCGATCTCGAGCTGCTCGCGGTCGACCAGTCCCTGGGCGCTCTCGCCGTCGCCTCGGACAACGTGCGCGCGCTCGGGCTCGCTTCGCGCGTGAGGCTTCTCGCCGGCGATCTCTTCGGCCCCCTCGCCTCGCTCCGGGGCAGCCTCGACATGGTCGTGGCCAACCCGCCCTATCTGCCCGCCATGACGCTGGCTTCGTTGCCCCCCGAGGTGGTCCGCTTCGAGCCCCGCCTGGCCCTCGACGGCGGCCCCGATGGGATGCGCGTGCTGCGGCGTCTCATCGCCGAGGCCCCGGCCCATCTGCGACCCGGGGGCTGGCTCGTCATGGAGATCGGGGAGGAGCAGGCAGGCGCGCTCGCCTCGCTGATGGCCGCCGAGGGCTTCTCGGCCATCGGGGCGAGGCGCGATCTCCGCGGCGTCGAGCGCTACATCGAGGGCTGCTGGGCCGAAGGCAAGACCGTCGTCCCCCTCACGGGGGTGGCGACGCAACGAATGAGCTGCTGATGCCCGCGCGGCTCGTGATCGAAGGCGGCGTCCCGCTCCGCGGCTTCGTCGAGGCGAGCGCGGCCAAGAACGCGGCGCTGCCCGCCATGGCGGCGAGCCTGCTCACGGCACAATCGATCGTGCTCGACAACGTGCCCAGGCTGGCCGACGTGGTGACCATGACCTCGCTCCTCGAGCGTCTCGGCGCCAAGATCACGCCGGAGGCGGACGGCGCCACGCGCTTGTCCGTCCCGAGCGTGACGACGCCCGAGGCGCCGTACGAGCTGGTCTCGACCATGCGCGCCTCCGTCGTCGTGCTCGGCCCACTCCTCGCCCGCACGGGCACGGCCCGCGTCGCCCTCCCGGGTGGCTGCGCCATCGGCGTGCGTCCCATAGACCAGCACCTGAAAGGCCTCGCCAAGCTCGGCGCCGACATCGCCATCCAGAACGGCTATGTCGAGGCGCGGGCCAGCCGGCTCAAGGGCGCGCGCATCACCACCGACCTCGTCACCGTCACGGGCACGGAGAACCTCATGATGGCCGCCGTGCTGGCCGAGGGCGTCACCGTGCTGGAGAACGCCGCCCGCGAGCCGGAGGTGGCCGACCTCGCGCGGCTCCTCACCGCCATGGGGGCGCGCATCGAGGGCGCGGGGACGGAGCGCATCGAGATCGAGGGCGTGCCCGAGCTCGGGGGCGCGCGGCACCGCGTCATTCCCGACCGGATCGAGGCGGGCACGCTGCTCGTGGCGGGGGCGATCACGGGCGGTGACGTCACTCTGACGGGCGTGACTCCGCGCCACCTCACGGCCACCCTCGCCAAGCTCGAGGAGTGCGGCGTGAGCATCACCGTCGAGGGCGATCGCGTCCGTTGCCTCGGGCCCACGCGCCCCCGGCCCGCGGACGTGATCACGAGCCCCTTCCCGGGTTTTCCCACTGACATGCAGGCGCAGATGATGGCGCTGCTCGGTCGGGCCGAGGGACTGAGCAAGATCACCGAGACCATCTTCGAGAACCGCTTCATGCATGCCGCGGAGCTCTGCCGGATGGGCGCCCTCATCGAGACCGACGGACCGTTCGCGGTGATCCGAGGGGTGGAGGCGTATCAGGGCGCTCCCGTCATGGCCACCGACCTCCGCGCATCCGCTTCCCTGGTCCTGGCCGGGCTGGCCGCGCGGGGCACCACCGAGGTTTCGCGTGTCTACCACCTGGATCGCGGCTATGAGGGGCTCGAGCGGAAGCTCCAGTCGCTCGGAGCCCGGATCGAGCGGGTGAAGACCTAGCCATGCCGGCCCTCACCGTCGCGCTGCCCAAGGGACGCCTGCTCGATCCCGCCCTCCAGCTCCTCTCCGCCATGGGCATCCAGGGCCTGGAGGCGGACACGCGCAAGCTCTTGCTCGCCGACGCCGGGCGGGATCTGCGTTTCATCTTTCTCAAGCCCGCCGACATTCCCACCTACGTCCAGTACGGTGCGGCCGACCTCGGCATCGTGGGCAAGGACATCCTGGCCGAGCAGCAGCCCGACGTCTATGAGCCGGTGGACCTGGGCTTCGGCTTCTGCCGGCTCGTGGTCGCCGAGCCCCGCGAGCTCTGGGAGCGCGACGATCCCGCCAAGTGGTCGTGGGTTCGCGTGGCCACCAAGTATCCGACCCTGACCGAGCGCTATTTCTCCGAGCGCGGCATCCAGGTCGAGATGATCCGCCTCGACGGCTCCATCGAGCTCGCCCCCCTGGTAGGGCTGGCCGAGCGCATCGTGGATCTCGTCCAGTCGGGCGAGACGCTGCGGGCCAATGGCCTCGTGGAGGTCGCCGAGATCATGACCTCGACGGCCCGGCTCATCGTCAATCGCGCCTCGCTCAAGACGGCCCATGCTCGCGTCAACGCCCTCATCGCCGCCATGCGCCAGGAAGTGGCCAAATGATGTTCGAGCCGAAGCGTGCGACGAGCCAGTGGCGAGGCACACGATGAGGCGAGGGCTGAAATGATCAGACGCCTGGACACGGCTCGGCTCGGCGCGGCCGGCGTGGCCAAGGCGCTCGCCCGCCCGCCCGCCGGCGTCGACGCGGAAGTCCACCGTCGCGTCGAGGAGATCCTGGCCGCCGTGCGCGAGAAAGGTGACGCCGCGCTCCTCGACTTCACCGAGCGCTTCGATAGCGTGCGGCTGACGGCAGGGGAGCTGGCCGTGTCGTCGGCCGAGATGGACGCGGCCCTGGGCGCGGTGGGCGAGGCGACGGTGCGGGCGCTCCGCTACGCCGCAGAGCGCATCGAGCGCTTCCACCGCGAGTGCGCCCCCCGCTCCTGGCGTATGACGGACGCGCTCGGCTCACGACTGGGGCAGGAGGTGCGCCCGCTCGATCGCGTGGCCGTCTACGTTCCGGGCGGCCGGGCCGCGTATCCGTCCACCGTGCTCATGACCGTGATCCCCGCGCGGGTGGCGGGCGTCCGGGAGATCGTGCTCGTCTCGCCGCCCCGGCGCGACAAGTCGCTCGATCCCGCCGTCCTCGCCGCGGCCCGGGTGGCGGGCATCACCGAGGCCTATCGGGTGGGCGGCGCCCAGGCGGTGGCCGCGCTCGCCTATGGCACGGAGACCATCCGCCGGGTGGACAAGATCGTCGGTCCCGGCAATATCTATGTCGCGCTCGCCAAGAGCCGGGTCTTCGGCGACGTCGGCATCGACATGGTCGCGGGGCCGAGCGAGGTCGTGGTGGTGGCCGAGGCGGGCGCCGATTCCTCCTGGGTGGCCGCCGATCTCCTCGCGCAGGCCGAGCACGACCCCATGGCGCGCGCCGTCCTCCTCACGCCCTCGGCCGCGCTCATCGATGACGTGGCCGCCGAAGTGGAGCGCCAGCTCGCGCGCTTGCCGCGCAAGGAGATCGCCGGCGCCGCCTTGAAGTCCCACGGCGCCCTGGTCTTGACGCGGAGCCTGGAGGAGGCCGTCGAGGTCGCCAATCTCCTGGCCCCGGAGCATCTCGAGCTCCAGGTCACTGATCCCGAGAGCTGGCTCGCGCGCGTACGGAATGCCGGCGCCGTCTTTCTCGGCCCGTACACGCCCGAGGTGATCGGCGACTACGTCGCCGGGCCCAACCACGTCCTGCCCACCGGAGGCACCGCGCGCTTCGCCTCGGGGCTGTCCACCGAGGACTTCGTCAAGCGCCTGAGCGTCATCGAGTACGCCAGGGCGGGGCTCGCGGAGGCGGGCCCGCACGTGGCGGAGCTCGCCCGCGTCGAGGGGCTCGACGGCCACGCCGCCGCCGCCGCGGTTCGCATCGAGAACACTGGAGGTCGGACATGAAGCCAGCGAGCGAGAAGGCCAGTCCCGAGATTCCGCGCCAGGGCCGGGTCGAGCGCCGGACCAAGGAGACGCAGATCGTGCTCCAGGTCGGCCTCGATGGCACGGGCGCCGCCAAGGTGGAGACGGGCATCCCGTTCTTCAGCCACATGCTCGAGGCCTGGGCCAAGCACGGCCTCATGGACCTGACCGTGGATGCCCGCGGCGATCTCGAGGTCGACCTCCACCACACGGTGGAGGACGTGGGGATCTGCCTGGGCAAGGCCTTCCGCGAGGCGCTGTGCGACAAGGCGGGCATCGTTCGCTACGGCGCGTCCTTCCTGCCCATGGATGAAGCCCTCCTGCACGCCGCCGTGGACATCTCGGGCCGGCCCTACCTCGTCTTCAACGTGCCGCTGCGCCGCGCGCGCATCGGCAACTTCGACCTGGAGCTGCTCGAAGACTTCTTCCGGGCCTTCGCCTTCAATGCCGAGATCACGCTGCACGTGAACATGCACTACGGTCAGAACCTCCACCACATCGCCGAGGCGGCCTTCAAGGCGGTGGGACGCGCGCTCGCCGAGGCCACGCGGCTGAACCCGCGCATCGCCGGGGTCCTCAGCACCAAGGGTAGCCTCTGACGTGATCGCGGTCATCGACTACGGCCGGGGCAATCTGGGCAGCGTGGAGAACGCCCTGGGGCGTCTCGGGATGCGGGCGGTGGTGACCCAGGACCCGCGCGTCATCGAGGATGCGCGCGCCCTCGTCCTGCCCGGTGACGGGGCTTTTCACGACGCCATGAGCAATCTCCACTCCCTCGGCCTGCTCGAGCCGCTCAAGGCGGCCCTCGACGAGGGTCGCCCCTTTCTCGGCATCTGCCTCGGCTACCAGCTCCTCTTCACGGAGAGTGAGGAGTTCGGCCAGGGCAAGGGGCTCGACGTCATTCCCGGGACGGTCCGTCGCTTCCCGGGCGGGCTCAAGGTGCCGCACATGGGCTGGAACACCGTCGAGCATCGGGGTGACTTGCCCATCTTCGACGGCATCCCCTCGGGCGCTCATTTCTACTTCGTGCACTCGTACTACCCGAGCGCCACCGATCCCTCGCTGTCCGCGGCCACCTGCACCTACGGGGTGACCTTTCCCGCCGCGGTGGGACGGGGCACGCTCTTCGCCACGCAATTCCACCCCGAGAAGAGCCAGCGTTGGGGGTTGAAGCTGCTCGAGAACTTCGCGGCCTTCGTGCGGGACGGGCGGAGCTGATGCTGGTCATTCCCGCCATCGACCTCCGTCACGGCCGCTGTGTGCGCCTGCATCAAGGGCGCGCGGAGGCGGAGACGGTCTTCTCCGACGATCCCGTGGCCATGGCCCGCCGCTGGGAGGTGGAGGGCGCTCCTCGCCTGCACGTGGTGGATCTCGACGGCGCTTTCGGCGGCGGACCCGCCCAGGCCGCGCTGATCGGCGAGATTGTCCGCGCCGTGAAGATCCCCGTGGAGGTGGGGGGAGGACTGAGGGCGGCAGAGCACGTGCAGGCCGTGCTCGACGCGGGGGCGCGCTGGGCCATCGTGGGCACGCGGGCCGCGCTCGACCCCGCCTTTCTCGGCGAAATCTGCCGCCGCTTCGAGGATCGGATCATCGTGGGGGTCGACGCCTCGGACGGCCACGTCGCCGTGGACGGCTGGACCCGCGTCCTGGAGCTGGAAGCGGTGGCCTTGGGGCGCGACGCCGCTGCGGCGGGGGCGGCGGCCATCATCTACACGGATATCGCGCGGGACGGTACCGAGGGCGGCCCCAACCTGTGGAGCACGGAGGCGATGGCCCGCGCCGCCGCCATCCCGCTCTTCGCCTCCGGCGGCGTGGGCTCTCTGGAGGATATCCGCCAGCTCGCCACCATCCCGGGCGTCGATGGCGTCATCGTCGGCCGCGCGCTCTACAGCGGGGCGGTGGATCTCCGCGCCGCGGTAGCGGAGGCCCGCTAACCGCCATGCTCTGCAAGCGCCTCATTCCGTGCCTCGACGTCCACGCGGGCCGCGTGGTCAAGGGCGTGCGTTTCGTGGATCTCCGTGACGCGGGCGATCCCGTGGAGGCCGCGCGCGCCTATGACGTCCAGGGCGCCGACGAGCTGGTCTTCCTCGACATCACCGCCTCCCACGAGGAGCGGGGCATCATGCTCGACGTGGTGCGCCGGACGGCCGAGGGCATCTACATGCCCCTCACCGTGGGCGGGGGCGTGCGGAGCATCGAGGACATCCGGACCTTGTTGCGCGCGGGCGCGGACAAGGTCTCCCTCAATACCGCGGCCCTCGAGCGCCCCGAGCTGATCCGCGAGGCGGCGCAGCGCTTCGGCAGCCAGTGCATCGTGGTGGCAATCGACGCCAAGCGCGAGCCGAACCCTCCGCTGCGGTGGAGCGTCTACACGCATGGCGGCCGCCGGTCGACGGGCCGCGACGCGGTCGCCTGGGCGCGCGAGGTCGAGGCGCTCGGAGCCGGGGAGATCCTCCTCACGAGCATGGACCGTGACGGCACCGGTGACGGCTACGACCTCGAGCTGACGCGGGCGGTGTCCGAGGCGGTCACCGTCCCCGTGATCGCCTCGGGAGGAGCGGGGAGTCTCGAGGATCTCCGGACGGGCGTGATCGAAGGCAAGGCCGACGCCTTGCTCGTCGCCTCCATGTTCCACTTCGGCCGCCACACCATCGGCGAGGCCAAGGCCTATCTCCGCGATCGCGGCGTTGCCGTGAGGCTCGAGCCGTGAGCCCCGGTTCCTCGCCATGACCACCGAGCTGAAATGGGACGGCCAGGGGCTCATTCCCACCGTGGCCCAGGAGACGGAGACGGGCGAGGTGCTCATGGTCGCCTGGATGGACCGCGAGGCCCTCGCCAAGACGCTGGAGACGGGGCTGGCCCACTACTGGTCGCGCGAGCGGCGGGCCCTCTGGCGCAAAGGCGAGACGTCCGGACACACCCAGCACGTCGACGGCGTTTTTGCGGACTGCGATCGCGACACCCTCCTGGTCCAGGTGCACCAGGCCGGCGTCGCCTGCCACACGGGCGCGCGGACCTGTTTCTTCACCCGGCTCGCGGGAAGCGCGTCGCCGTCCCCGGCGGGGGCGGGCCCGGCCGTGCTCGAGGTGGTGGAGCGCGTGCTCCAGTCGCGCAAGGTGGAGCGTCCGGCCGGCTCCTACACCGCGGCGCTCTTCGAGCGCGGCGAGGCGCAGATCTGCCGGAAGATCGGCGAGGAGGCGACCGAGGTGGTGACGGCGGCCCTCGGCGGCGAGGGCGACGGGCGCGTCGTATCGGAGGTGGCCGATCTCTGGTTCCACAGCATGGTCCTCCTCGCCTCTCGCGGCATCCCGCTGCGCCGGGTCTTCGAAGAGCTCGCGCGGCGCCACGGGGAGAAGAGCACGGCATGAGGTCATCCGCGCTCGGGCCGATGGCCTTTCCCATTCTCGCCCTCGTGGCCGCGGGCTGCAGCGCGGGGCGGATCGAGAGCGGCGTGTACTATTCGTCCAAGGGGTATCACGTGAGTCTGCCGTCCCCGGGCTGGTTGGTGAAGCGCGGAGGCGCCGCCGACCTCGAGCTCCAGCGCGCGGCGCCGCCGGGCGGCATGCTCGCCGACGCCACCTGCGAGAGCAAAGAGGTTCGGCGTCCGCTGGATGTGCTGACTCGACACCTCACCTTCGGTCTCAAGGAACGGGTGGTCGAGGATAGCGGCCCCCTCACCGTGGGCGGGTGGCCCGCGCAGCGCGCCGTGCTCCGGGGCAGCGTCGACGGCACTCCCGTCAGGGTCGAGGCCATCGTGGTCAAGGGCGATCACTGCGTCTACGATTTTCTCTACGTGGCGCCGCCCGAGGCCTTCGACTCCGGCCGAGCCGATTTCCAGGCTTTCGTGGAGAGCGTGAACGGGAGCGCCCGATGAGCGCTTGCGCGAAGAGGCCCCCAACTCGCGCCTCCTCCTCCACCGGGAGACCATTCCGATGACCGCGTGGGCGTACGTGCGGCGCCAGGGGCAGGAATCCGTGGCGTGGTACGGCGGGCTCGGCCTCCTCGCCATCGAGGCCGCGCGCAACGTCAGGCTCCCGCCCTCCTACCTGATCATCGTGGCCCAGCAGATCGACCTGATCGGCGTGCGCTCGCTCCTCGTCGCTCTCACGGCCGGGCTCTTCACGGGCATGGTCCTCGCCCTCCAGAGCGCCGTGAACATGGCGCGGTTCGGGGCGGAGAATTACGTCGGACCCATCGTGGCCCTGTCGATGCTGCGCGAGCTCGGGCCGGTGCTCACGGCCATCCTGGTGGGGGGCAAGGTCGCCTCCGGCATCACGGCGGAGCTGGGCTCCATGAAGGTGACGGAGCAGATCGACGCGCTCCGTGCCCTCGGCGTCAACTACGTCAAGAGGCTGATCGTGCCGCGCCTGCTCGCCGCCCTCGTGGTGTTCCCGCTCGTGACCATCCTGGCCGATGCCGTCGGTCTCTTCGGCGGCATGCTCGTCGTGGTCTTCGACCGTGGCGTCGATGGCTATCTCTACTGGAACACCATCTCGTACTGGGTGGTCATGCGCGATTTCCTGACGGGCCTCGCCAAGAGCGTGGTCTTCGGCGGGCTCGTCACCCTCATCGGGTGCTACAACGGGCTCGGCACCGAGGGCGGCACCGAGGGGCTGGGCCGCTCCACCACCGACACGGTGGTCCAGGTCGCCATGGCCGTGATCATCTCGGACTTCTTCCTCACCAAGCTCTTCTTCATCCTCTTCTGGTGATGGATCCCGTGACGGCGGCCCCCGAGATTCCCGTCGAGCTCCGAGAGGTCTGGAAGTCCTTCGAGGACAAGCCGGTGCTCCGCGGCGTGAGCCTGACCCTTCGCAAGGGCACCACGCTGGCCGTCATGGGCGGGAGCGGCGCGGGCAAGACCGTGCTCCTGCGCATCACGGACGGGCTGATCCGGCCCGACGCCGGACAGGTGGCGCTCTTCGGCACTCGCATCGAGCGCATGCGCGAGGAAGCGATGCTGCCGCTCCGGAAACGCGCCGGCTTCGTGTTCCAGGGCGCCGCCCTCTTCGACTCGCTCTCCGTCTTCGAGAACGTCGCCTTCCCGCTGCGCGAGCACACCAGCATGTCGCTGGGGGAGATCACGGACCGCGTCCATCGATTCCTGTCTCTGGTGGGACTGCCCGGCGTGGACGACCTCCTGCCCGCGGAGCTCTCGGGCGGTATGCGCAAGCGGGTGGGCATCGCCCGCGCCCTCGTGCTCGAGCCCGAGGTCGTCTTCTTCGACGAGCCCACGGCCGGGCTCGACCCCACCAACGCCAGGCTGGTGGCCGAGCTGATGGCCTCCCTCCGCTCCGGCGTCTGCGACACCGCCATCGTGGTCACCCACGACATCGAGTTCGCCAACATGATCGCCGACCAGATGGCCATTCTCCACCAGGGGCGGATTGCGGACATCGGCACCCCGGCCGAGATGCGCGCCTCGTCCAACCCCGACGTCCGCCGCTTCCTCGCGGGCGAGCTCCGCGAAGAATGACCATGATGTTCGAGCCGGCCGCAGGTGTGGCAGTTCAAGCTGAAGGGCGGGCCCGGAGGCGAGGGCTGAGTGGATCAGCGGCGAGGCGAGGGCTGAATAGACATGCCTGACCGCCGCTTCCTCGCCCTTCAGCTCCGCATCGGCGGTTTCGTCCTCCTGGCGCTGGGCGTCTTCTTCGCCATCATCTATCTGCTGGGCGCCCGCGCCCGCTACTTCGAGAGCAAGTACGAGCTGGTGGCCGAGTTCACGGAGGTCGGAGGCCTCATCGAAGGCGCCACCGTGCGCCTGGCGGGCGTCCAGATCGGCCGGGTCACGGACGTGACCCTGTCTCCCAAGGCGGGCAGCAAGGTGCGGGTGACCATGACGGTGGCGCGGCGCTTCCACGACCGCATCCGCCGCGATTCCGAGGCGCGCATCGCCACCCAGGGCCTGCTCGGCGACAAGATCGTGGAGATCACCAGCGGCTCGCCGGATGCTCCGCCCCTCGCGCCCGGGGAGACGCTGACCTCACGCGAGGCGTTCGAGATGGGGCGTATGTTCGCCGAGGGCGCCGGCACGCTCGCCGCCGTCAACCAGCTGGTGTCGACGCTGCGCGCCACGATCGATCGGCTCGACAAGAGCGGCGCCGTGGACGATCTCGGCGCGGCCGCCAGCTCCGCGCGCCGGATCACCAATGAGGTCGAGAAGGGGCGGGGGTGGCTCCACGTCCTCATCTACGAGGAGCCGGAAGCTCTCCGACGGCTCAATGCCATCCTCGTCTCGGCGGAATCGCTCATGGCTCGGACGGAAAGTGGGGAGAGCGCCGTCGGCGTCCTGCTCTCCAAGGACAGCGCGAAGTCCGGTCGCGCGCTCCTGGCCGCCCTCGACGCGCTGGGGCGGGCCGCGGAGAAGCCGGGACCCAGCGACGGCCTGCTCCCGGCTCTCCTCTTCGACCCCGAGTTCCGTCCGGTGGCGCGGGACCTCCAGGTCCTCGCCCGGAATTTCCGTGAGGTGTCCGAGAAGATCGCGCGAGGGGAAGGGGTGCTGGGGGGACTGCTTCAGGGGGGAAACGAGGATGGCGTGGGGCAGGCGGGCGCGGACGTGCGGGCCGCCCTCGCCAATCTCCGCGCGGTGAGCGAGAAGCTCAATTCCGGCGAGGGTACCCTGGGGAAGCTCGTGGTCGACCCGACGCTGTACGAGAGCATGGTCTCGTTTCTCGAGGGCGCGCAGCGCAGCTTTCTCCTGCGCGCCCTCATACGCTCCACGATCAAGACCGGCGACCGGGCCAAGGAACAAGTCGTGGCGCCAAAACCCTGATGCCCAAGAACCGATCGGTCTATCGCTGTCAGACTTGCGGCTTCGCGGCGCCGAAGCCCGGCACCTGCCCGGACTGCGCCCGCACGGGGAGCTTCGTCGCCCTGATCGAGGAGCGGCCCCTCGCCTCGCGCTCCGAGCGCCCCAAGCTGGCCGCGGGCGCCAAGCCCATGCCCATCGGCGATATCGCCGTCGAGGCGGGCGAGCGGATCCTCACGGGCATCGGCGAGCTCGATCGCGTCCTGGGGGGCGGTGTGGTGCCGGGCTCGCTGGTCCTGATCGGAGGCGATCCCGGCATCGGCAAGTCCACCCTGCTCCTCCAGGCCTGCCGGGCCCTGGCCGAGCGCCAGGGGCCGGTACTCTATGTCTCGGGCGAGGAGTCGGCGGCCCAGGTCAAGCTGCGCGCGAATCGGCTCGGGATCGCCCCCAAGGCGCTCTACTTCCTCGCGGAGACGGATCTCCAGGTCATCGAGGCGCACGCGACCGAGCTCCGGCCGCGCGCCCTCATCGTGGACTCGATCCAGACCGTCTTCCTGCCCGGGCTCGAGTCGGCGCCGGGCAGCGTCAGCCAGGTGCGCGAGTGCGCCGCGCGGCTCATGCTCCTGGCCAAGGGGCGCGGCATGGCGGCCTTCCTCGTCGGCCACGTCACCAAGGACGGAGCCATCGCGGGGCCTCGCGTGCTCGAGCACCTCGTCGACACCGTGCTCTACTTCGAAGGCGAGCAGCACCACGCCTATCGGATCCTGCGTGCCGTCAAGAACCGCTTCGGGTCGACCAATGAGATCGGCGTGTTCGAGATGGGTGAGCTCGGGCTCGCCGAGGTGTCGAACCCGTCCGGCTTCTTCCTCGCCGAGCGCCCGCGGGGCGCCGCGGGCTCCGTCATCGTCTCGAGCCTCGAGGGCACCCGACCCCTCTTGCTCGAGATGCAGGCCCTGGTCACCCCGGCCAGCTTCGGGACGCCGCGCCGCACGGTGCTGGGGGCCGACTACAATCGCGTCTGTCTGCTCCTGGCCGTGCTGGAGAAGCGGCTCGGGTTCCCGCTCCAGAGCCAGGACGTGTTCGTCAACGTGGCGGGAGGCGCGCGCGTGACCGAGCCCGCCTCCGACCTCGGCATCGCCATCGCGGCGGCCTCGAGCTTCCTCGATCGGCCCGTGCGGGGCGACGTGGTGATCATGGGCGAGGTCGGGCTGACCGGCGAAGTGCGCGCGGTGGCGGGCTTCACGGCGCGGCTCAAGGAGGCGGCTGCCCTCGGGTTCGCGGCCGCGGTGGTGCCCCAGAACAATCTCGGGGGCAAGAATCTGGCGGGGGAAGCCACGCATCCCCTTAACGTTCAGGGAGTGGGCTCGGTGGACGAGGCGGTCAAGACACTGCTCGGGCAGTGAAAGGCGATCATGGCCATCATCATCGTGCGCATAGTCATGCTGGGGGCGGCGACGGCAGCCGGAATGGCCTTCGGCCCCGCCCTCGGCATCCCCGCGACCAACTGGTGGCTGGCCGGCGCCGGCTTTCTCTTCGGCGTCCTCGCCGTCCTGCTGGAATGGCAGGCGCGGCGCATCCCGGTCGACCGGCTCTTCTGGGGCGCCATGGGCGGCATCGTGGGCCTGGGACTCGGGCTGGGGCTGGGCACCGCCGTGGGCGCCGTCGCTCCGGACGCAGGCCCGCTCGGCCGCGGCCTCTTCGGGCTGCTCCTGACCTACCTGGGCGCCTCGGTCGCCCTCGCCAAGCGCGATGAGCTCGAGGACATGTCGACCAAGCTCTTTCCCAAGACGGCGGCCAGGCGCCAGGGCTTCAAGATCCTCGACACCTCGGTGATCATCGACGGGCGCATCGTGGACCTCTCCGAGGTCGGCTTTCTCGAAGGCACGCTCGTCATCCCCCAGTTCGTGCTGCGCGAGCTCCAGCAGATCGCCGATTCGCCCGATCCCCTCAAGCGCAATCGGGGCAAGCGCGGCTTCGACGTGCTCCAGCGGCTCCAGCGGCTGCCCGGCGCCACCGTGCGGATCGAGGACCAGGACTTCCCGCAGGTGCGGGAAGTCGACCGCAAGCTGATCGAGCTCGCCAAGGCCATGGGCGGCAAGGTCGTGACCAACGACTACAACCTCAACAAGGTCGCCGAGCTCTCGGGGGTCTCGGTGCTCAACGTCAACGAGCTGGCCAACGCCCTGCGTCCGGTGGTGCTGCCGGGCGAGCTCGTCCACGTCCACGTGGTCAAGGAAGGCAAAGAAGCGGGGCAGGGCGTGGCCTACCTCGACGACGGCACCATGGTGGTGGTGGACCACGGCAAGCGCTTCATCGGCCAGCAGGTGAGCGTCACCGTCACCTCGGTCCTCCAGACCACCGCGGGCCGCATGATCTTCTCCCGGTTGAAGGACGAGGAGGGGTCGCGATGACCTGCGGGTTGAACGGAGCCCCCATGCGAAGGGGGGGAGTGCGGGGGCCATTTCGAGGCCCCCGCTTCCCAAGGAACGAGGGCTCGCGGTGAGAAAGGCCGTCGCCCTGGTTCCCGCGGCCGGCTCCGGCACTCGCCTGGGCGGACGTCAGCCCAAGCAGTACCTCGTGCTCGGCGGCGCTCCGCTCCTCGTCCACACCCTCCGTGCCCTCGCGCGCTGCCCATCCGTCGAGGGCGCGGTGGTGGCGGTTTCCGAGGACAGGATCGAGGCGACCCAGTCCCTGCTCCGGCGCTTTCGAGTGCCGCGCGTGCTCGCGGTCGTCGCGGGAGGAGAAGATAGGCAGGATTCGGTGCGGCTCGGCCTGGACGCCGTGTCCTCCGAGGCGGCCTGGGTGGTGGTCCACGACGCCGTCAGGCCCATGATCACCCCCGACCTCGTCGAGCGCGTGCTCGCGGCCGCGCGCATCCCGGGCGCCGCCACCTGCGGCTGGCCCGTGCGCGAGACGGTCAAGCTCGTCAAGGACTCCGTCGTCGACAGGACGCTGCCTCGGGAGGGCCTGTGGCTGACGCAGACGCCGCAGGCCTTTCGCCGGGAGCTCTTGCGCGAGGCGCACGACAAGGCGGCGCGAGAAGGGTTCCGCGGCACCGACGACGCGATGCTGGTGGAGCGTCTGGGCGGCCGGGTGGCCATGGTCGAGGGCCTGGCCCAGAACATCAAGATCACGACGAAGGAGGATCTCAAGACCCTGCGGACGCTCCTCGGGAAGCGCCCATGACCACGTCGCGCAGCGGCCTGGGATTCGACCTCCACCCGCTCGTGGACGGCCGCCCGCTCGTGCTGGGCGGCATCACCGTCCCGTCTTCGCGTGGGCTGGGAGGGCACTCGGATGCCGATGTCCTGACGCACGCCGTGTGCGAGGCCCTCCTGGGCGCCCTCGCCCTGGGCGATCTCGGGCGCATGTTCCCCGACACCGATCCGCGCTGGAAGGGCGTGTCGAGCCTCGTCCTCCTCGAGGGGGTGATGGAGGCGCTCGCCCGCAAGGGGGCGCGCCCCGTCAATCTCGACGCCACGGTCATCTGTCAGGAGCCGCGGCTCGGCTCCCATCTTCCCGCCATGGCCGAGCGGCTCGCCAAGATCATGGGCGTGGCGCCCGATCAGGTGAGCGTCAAGGCCAAGAGCCCCGAGCACCTGGGCCTCCTCGGCCGCGGCGAGGGCATCGCCGCCATGGCCGTGGTGAGCGTGGAGGTGCCGTGATGGCGCTCCGGATCTTCAACACCCTCACCCGCCGCAAGGAGGACTTCGTCCCCCTCATCCTGGGCGAGGCGCGCATGTACGTGTGCGGGGTCACCGTCTACGACCTCTCCCATATCGGGCACGCGCGCAGCGCCCTGTCATTCGACATCATCCGCCGCTATCTCGCTTTCAAGGGATTCAAGGTGACGTTCGTCAAGAACTTCACCGATGTGGACGACCGGATCATCCGCCGCGCCAACGAGGAAGGCGTGGAGGCGACGGTGATCTCGGAGTGCTACATCGCCGAGTACCGGGCGGACATGGCCTCCCTCGGGATCAAGGCGCCCGACGTCGAGCCCAAGGCGACGGAGCACGTCCCGCAGATGCTCGAGCTGATCGAGCGGCTGCTGAAGCGCGGAATAGCCTACGTGCTGGAAGGCGACGTGTACTTCGAGGTGCGCCGCTTCCCGACGTACGGAAAGCTCTCGGGCAAGAATCTCGACGAGCTCGAGGCGGGAGCCCGCGTGGACGTCGACGAGCGCAAGCGCGATCCGCTCGACTTCGCGCTGTGGAAGGCGGCCAAGCCCGGCGAGCCTTCGTGGCAATCCCCGTGGGGCCCCGGCCGGCCGGGCTGGCACATCGAGTGCTCCGCCATGGCCATGCAGTACCTGGGCGAGACCTTCGACGTCCACGGCGGCGGCGAGGATCTGATCTTTCCGCACCACGAGAACGAGATCGCCCAGTCCGAAGGCGCCACGGGCAAGCCCTTCGTGCGCTGCTGGGCCCACAACGGCTTCGTGAATCTCGCGTCGGAGAAGATGTCCAAGTCGCTGGGCAACACCCTCTCGATCAAGGACATGGTCCAGCGGCACGAGCCGGAGGCGCTCCGCCTCTACTTTCTCGGCACGCACTATCGCCACCCGCTCGAGTTCGCCGACGAGCGGGTGAGCGAGTCGGCCAAGGCCCTCGGGCGCCTGCAGGCCCTCGTGGAAGAGGCGGAGCGGATCGGAGGCAAGGGCACGCCCAAGCCGGGCCCCGACGGCGGCGTCTTCGATGAGGTCGCCGCGCATCGCGAGCGCTTCGAGGCGGCCATGGATGACGACTTCAACACCCCTCAGGCCCTCGGGGTCCTCTTCGACCTGGCCCGATTCCTTCAGGGGGCCCGGACGCAGCTCGAGCAGGGACGCGTGGGGGCGGGCCCGTTTCTCATGGGCGTGGGCGAGCTCGTCACTCTCGGGCGCGTGCTGGGGCTGCTCGAGCTCGGCGCGCGAGCCCCGGCGCCCGTCGATCCACAGCTCAAGGCGCGCGTGGAGTCCCTCGTGTACCTCCGCGAGCAGGCGCGCAAGCAGCGGGACTTCGCCGAGGCCGATCGCCTCCGGGACGAGCTGGTGAGGCTCGGCGTCACCCTGAAGGACACGCGCGACGGCACGACCTGGACGCTGGCTCCGTGAGCGCAGACGCCACCCAGGAGACGCCGCTCTTCGGTCGCAATCCCGTGCTCGAGCTGCTGCGCGCGCGCAGCCGTCGCGTCGAGGAAGTCGCCGTCCTGTCCGAGGGACGGGGACCGGCGCTGCAGGAGCTGGTGACGCTCGCGCGTGGTCGCGGCGTGAAGATCTCCTTCCGCACGCGCGACCAGCTCACGGCCATCGCGGGCACGCCGCATCATCAAGGAGTGGTGGCGCGGGTGGCCGAGGCGACGTACGCTTCGCTCGAGGAGTTGCTCGCCATTCCCGGCCAGCGCGGGGAGCCGGCGTTCTTTCTCGTTCTCGATCAGGTCCAGGATCCGAGAAATCTCGGAGCGATTCTCAGATCAGCCGAGGCGACGGGAGCGCATGGGGCAATCGTGCCCAAGCACCATGCGGCCGGGCTCACGGGGGCCGCGGCCAAGTCGGCCATGGGGGCTGTCGAGCATTTGGCTGTTGCGCGGGAGACGAATCTCGTGCAATCTCTTGAAATATTGAAGAAAGAGGGCCTCTGGGTAGTGGGCTCTACAGTCCGGGGAGGTCAGGCCCCTTCGGAGATAGACCTGACCGGCCCCCTGTGCTTGGTCCTCGGTGGTGAAGGCCCTGGTCTGAGGCCACTGGTGGCCAAAACCTGCGACTTTCTCGCCAGCATTCCCATGCGGGGTCGGGTCAACTCCCTCAACGTCTCGGCAGCGGCTGCCATCCTCTGCTACGAAGTCCAGCGTCAGCGAGTGGCCAAACAGCCAAAATTGTCTTGACTTCCAGGTACCTCGAAACTAAAGTGAAGTTTTGCGACTGCTGGCGTAGCTCAGGGGTAGAGCAACTGCCTTGTAAGCAGTGGGTCGGGGGTTCAAATCCTCCCGCCAGCGCCAGACATTTCAAGGGGTTACAGTCTGAAGAACCAGCGGGGAGATACCCAAGTGGCCAAAGGGGGCAGACTGTAAATCTGCTGGCGAACGCCTTCGGAGGTTCGAATCCTCCTCTCCCCACCATTTTCTGGGGCGAAGGGTTTCGCGCCGAGAGGGAGTGCGGGAATAGCT
>DASQAK010000043.1:0-6357 GCA_035635755.1 Candidatus Methylomirabilota bacterium
CTGAAGACGCTCGAGGAGCCGCCCGCGCACGTGGTCTTCGTGCTCGCCACGACGGATCCGCGGAAGATTCCCGCGACGGTGCTCTCGCGGTGCCAGCGATTCGACTTCCGTCCCATCGCGCCCGAGCAGCTCACGGGGACCCTGACGGAGATCCTGACCAAGGAAGGCGTCCGCTTCGATCCCGCCGCGCTGCCCCTGCTCGTGCGCGCCGCGGAAGGGAGCCTGCGCGACGCGCTCTCGCTTCTCGACACCGCCATCGCTTATGGCGGCGGCGAGCTCGACGAGGCCTCGGTGGCGCGGCTGCTCGGCGCCTCCTCGCCCGTCCACGTTCGCGCCTTCCTGGGCGCCCTCCTGGCCGCTGACGGCGCGGGCGCGCTCGAGGCCATAGACCGGGCCGCGCGCGACGGAGAAGACCTGGGCTGGCTCTGCCGCGAAGTCATCGAAGCGGCGCGCCGGGCCCTCGTCATCAAGGTGGCGCCGGAGGGAAAGTTCGCCGACCTCACGCCGGCCGAGCAGGCGGCCATCCGCGAGATGGCCGAGCCCGTGAGCCAGGACGAGCTCGTCTACCTGCTGCGCGCCTTCATGGATGCCGATGCCGAGATGCGGCGCTCGCCCCATCCGCGCGTGGAGCTCGAGATCGCCGCCGTGCGCGCGGCGCGCCGACCGCGGCCGGAGGCCATCGAAGGCCTCATCGCGAAGATCGACGAAGCGGCGAGCCGGCTGCGCTCCGCGCCGGCGCTGGCCCGGCCCGTAGTGGCTCAGCCGAGCCTTCTCGATGCGCCGCCGCGGACCACGCCGCCCATGTCGGGCTCGAGCGTGCCCGCGCCCGCGGCGGCGCCCCGGCCGCCTCGACAGCAAGCGCAGGAGCCGGATCCGGTCAACGAGGGCGACCTCGGGCGCGGATGGACACGCGCCGTCGAGGAAATCTTGAGGAAGAAGGCCCTCCTCGGCTCGGTGGTCCAGCACGCGGTGCCTCAGCGGCTCGAAGGCGGCGTGCTCACGGTCGGTCTCGTCGCGAGCGCCTTCCACCGCGAGATGCTGGGCGAGCGCGCGAACCGCGAGATCATCACTCAAGCGGTCCAGCAGCATATTCCCGGGGCCCGGCGCGTGGAGATCGCCACCGAGGGCGACGTGCCCACGGGCGCCGTCAACCATCCGACCGTGCAGGCCGCCGTGTCCACGTTCCAGGGCGAAGTGGTCGCGGTGCGACCGCGCGTCCCGGAGGAAGGAGAAGTCCAGTGAAAGGCTTCGGCAACATCATGAAGGAGGCGCAGAAGCTCCAGCAGCAGATGGAGGCGCTGCAGCAGGAGGTCGCCAAGAAGAAGGTCGATGCGACGGCGGGCGGCGGGATGGTCACCGTCGAGTGCAACGGCAAGCAGGAGCTCCTCTCGATCAAGATCGACCGCGAGGTCATCAACCCCGAGGATTCGCAGATGCTCGAGGATCTGGTCCTCGCCGCGTGCAACGAGGCGCTGCGGAAGTCGAAGGAGATGGTCCAGGCCGAGATGGGCAAGCTCACCGCCGGTCTCAAGATCCCCGGCATGGGGATGTAGTGGCCTATTACCCCGAGCCGGTCGCGCGGCTCATCGAAGCGCTTCAGCGATTGCCCGGGATTGGCCCCAAGACCGCCCAGCGGCTGACCTTCTTTCTTCTCAAGCGCCCCACGGACGAGGTCCAGACGCTGGCCGAGTCGCTGACGCAGCTCAAGGCCCAGATCGTCCACTGTCACGTCTGCTTCAACGTCACCGAGATAGACCCCTGCCGCATCTGCGCCGATATGCGTCGGGACGGCCGCATCCTCTGCGTCGTGGAAGAGCCCAATGACCTCATGGCGCTCGAGCGCACGGGAGAGTTCCGGGGGCGCTACCACGTGCTGCTGGGCGCGCTCTCACCGCTCGATGGGATCGGGCCGGAGGACCTCAAAGTGCGCGAGCTGCTGGGCCGGCTCGAGACGCCCGGCGTGGAAGAGATCATCCTCGCCACCAACCCGAGCGTCGAGGGCGAGGCAACGGCGATCTATCTCGCCAAGCTCCTCCGGCCGCTCGGCATGCGCATCACGCGCATCGCGCGCGGGCTGCCCGTGGGGGGCGATCTCGAGTACGCCGACGAGGTCACGCTCTCGAAGGCGCTGGAAGGCCGCCGCGAGGTCACCTAGGCCAATATCCCTCTCCCCCACCGGGGGAGAGGGCCGCAGTTCGAGTTGAGCGGCCCAGTCGCGAGGCGAGGGCTGAGTAGATTAGGGGGCAACGTGGACCAGAAACCCGATCGCCAGCGGATCCAGGACTTCGCCCGTAAGCTCTTCGGCCACTACACGAGCGGAATCCTCACCTTGTTGGTGGACGTCGGACACAAGACCGGGCTCTTCGAAGCGGTCGCGAAGGGGCCGGGGACCAGCCAGGAGATCGCCGACCGCGCGGGACTGAACGAGCGCTATGTCCGCGAGTGGCTGGCCGCCATGGCCACCGGCGGCATCGTCGAGTACGACGCGGCCTCCGGAGCCTTCACGCTTCCGCCCGAGCACGCCGCCTGCCTCACCGGGACGTCGAGCCGCAATCTGGCCGCGGCCAGCCAGAACGTGCCCATGCTGAGCAAGCGCCTCCCCCGGATCATCGAAAGCTTCAGCAAAGGCGGCGGCGTTTCTTACTCCGAGTACCGTCCCGACTTCACGGAGGCCATGGATGCCTCCTGGCGCCTGCTCTACGACGGCCTCCTCATCAAGGGCTTCCTGCCCGCCGCCAAGGGCTTGCCCGAGCGATTGAAAGAGGGCATTCGCGTCGCCGACATCGGCTGCGGCACGGGCCACGCGGTGAACCTGATGGCCCGGGAGTACCCGGCGTCATCCTTCGTGGGTTATGACCTGGGAGAAGACGCGATCGTCAGGGCTCGAGCCGAGGCACGCGAGATGGGGCTGGCGAACGCGGCTTTCGAAGTCCTCGACGTCACGCAGATGAAGTCGGAGCCCAAGTTCGATCTGATCACGTCGTTCGACGCCATCCACGATCAGCGTGACCCCGCCACCGTGCTGCGCCGGGTGACCAGTGCGCTCGCGCCGGGCGGTGTCTATCTCATGGTGGAGCCCAAGGCCTCGAGCAAGCTGGAAGAGAACATCGGCAATCCGTTTGCGCCGTACCTGTACGGCATGAGCGTGCTGCATTGCATGACGGTCTCGCTGGCCGCCGGCGGCGCGGGGCTCGGCACGGCCTGGGGTGAGCAGACGGCGCGCCGCATGCTCGGCGAAGCGGGCTTCACCACAATCGAGGTGGTCGACGCCCCGGGCCCCCAGAACAGCATCTATATCTGCCGGTTGTAGCCGGCTCAACTCTCCAGAGGTGGGCTCTCTATATCCCTCTCCCCTCTGGGGAGAGGGCAGGGTGAGGGGCCGAGGTGCCCTTGGCGATACCCAGCCCCTGTGATACAAAAAGGGTTCTAGCGGGACTGCTAAGGGTATTCCCCGATAGCTCAATGGTAGAGCACCCGGCTGTTAACCGGGGGGTTGCTGGTTCGAGTCCAGCTCGGGGAGCCATCCGCTCCCAGCATCGCTGAGCGCCCTTCCCGCAGATGTCCGCAAAGGATCCGACCATGACGGCCTCGGCTGAGCTCCGTACCGGCGGAGAGTGGATCGTCGAAGCGCTGCGGGCCGAAGGGGTGCGGCATGTCTTCGGGCTCCCCGGGGTGCACAACCTCGCCATCTACGACGCGCTTCTCAAGCAGCACGAGATCACCCACGTCCTCGCGCGCCACGAGCAGGGCGCGGCCTTCATGGCCGACGGCTATGCGCGCGCCTCCGGGCGGCCCGGCGTGGTGGCGGTGACGACGGGGCCGGGCGCGACCAACACGCTCACGCCCATGGTCGAGTCCTGGGCGGGCTCCCAGCCCGTGCTCACCCTCATGTCCGATATTCCGTCGGCGCTCATCGGGAAGGATCTGGGCGCGCTGCACGAGGTGCCGAACCAGATCGATTGCTTCCGGCCTGTGTCTCGCTGGGCCGAAACGATCTATGAAGGGCGGCTCTTTCCCGCGGCGGTGCAGCGGGCCTTTCATCTCTTTCGCACTCAGCGTCCGGGCCCGGTGGCGCTCTCGCTGCCCACCGATCTCCTCGTGGCAAAGACCGTGGGACAGATGACGGCGCTCACTGGCGGCCGCCCCGCGTGTGATCCAAAGAGGATCGACGAGGCGGCCGAGGTGCTCAGGCGCGCCCGGCGGCCGCTCATCGTGGCGGGCGGAGGCGCGGTCGCCGCCGATGCCGGCGCCGCGCTCGCCGTGGTGGCGCGTCGCCTCGGGGCACCCGTGCTCACGAGCGTCATGGGGCGGGGGATCCTGGCCGAGACGGACCCGCTCTGGCTCGGGATCGTCCCGAACTGGCGCGCGAGCAAGGCGGCGCTGGAATCGGCGGACGTGATCCTTGCCGTCGGCTACCGCTTCGCCCACCGGTCGACCAAGGGCCTCCTGCTGAACTTCTCGCTCAAGCCCGAGCAGACGCTCGTGCACATCGATCTCGACCCCGGCGTGATCGGCCGCATGCACCCGACCGCCGTGGGCATCGTGGGCGACGCGCGCCGGGGCCTCGAAGGGCTCGCCCAGGCACTCGGACCGGGCACGCCCGCGGCGGGATGGGATCGCGCGTGGCTCGCCTCCCAGCGCGATGCCCGCTGGCCACGCTACACGGAGACGGCGGCCCGCTTCATCAAGCTGCTGCGCCAGACGCTGCCGGAGGACGGCATCGTGGTCAACGATCAGACGGGGATCAACTACTGGATGGAGTGGCATTTCCCCGTTTTGCGACCGCGTACCTTTCTGTACCCCATCGGCTCCGCCACGCTCGGCTACGGCGTGCCCGCGGCCATCGGCGCCAAGGTCGCGTGCCCGGATCGCGCCGTCGTGGCGGTCATCGGCGACGGCGGCTTCATGTTCTCGGTGAACGAGCTGGCCACGGCGGTCAAGTACGGGCTCGGGATCGTCTTCCTCGTGATGAACGACGAGCGCTTCGGCGCCATCAAGTACCTTCAGGACGCGATCTTCGGCAAGTACGGCGAGGTGGATCTGGCGAATCCAGATTTCCCGGCCATGGCGCGGGCCTTCGGCGCGGCGGGCGAGCGCGTTGCCGATCTGGACGCGCTCCCTCGCGCGCTGGAGCGGGCGTTGAAGCACGCCGGCCCGACTGTCCTCGAGCTTCCGCTCGCCGTCGACCCTCCATGGGAGCTGTAGCTGTATAATCCGTCCATGAGTAGTCTTGATCCCGGCCGCAAGGCCGGCCTGCGCCGCGAGCTGGAAGGCCTCCTCGGAAAGGGCGCGGTCCTGTCCGACCCCGAGGAGCTTCTCGTCTACGAGTCCGACGGGCTGACGCTCTTCCAGGCCCTCGCCGACTTCGTCGTCTTCCCCACCTCCGTCGAGCAGGTGTCGGCGGTGGTGCGGCTCGCCAATCGCGAGAGCCTGCCCTTCGTGGCGCGCGGTGCGGGCACGGGGCTCTCGGGCGGCTGCCTGCCCGCCGAGGGCGGGCTCGTGATCTCCCTCATGCGGATGAACCGCGTCCTGGAAGTGGACTACGAGAACCAGATCGCGGTCGTCGAGCCGGGGCTCGTGAACCTCCACCTCTCCTGGGCCGTCGGGCCCAAGGGCTTCTACTACGCCCCCGATCCGTCCAGCCAGCAGGCCTGCACGATCGGCGGCAACATCGCCAACAACTCGGGCGGCCCGCACACGCTCAAGTACGGCGTCACCGTCAATCACGTGCTCGGGCTCGAGGTGGTGCTGCCCGACGGCGAGATCATCTGGCTGGGCGGCCGCACCCGCGAGTCGCAGGGCTATGATCTCACCGGTCTCTTCGTGGGCTCCGAGGGCACCTTCGGCATCGCGACCAAGATCATCGTGCGCATCCTGCGCCGGCCGCAGGCGGTGAAGACCGTGCTGGCCGTCTTCGACCAGGTGGAGGCGGCTTCGGAGTCGGTGTCCGCGGTGATCGGGGGCGGCCTCGTCCCCGCGGCCATGGAGATGATCGACCAGCTGACCATCCAGGCCGTCGAGGACGCCTTCGGCTGCGGCTATCCGCGCGATGCCGCCGCCGCCCTCTTGATCGAGCTCGACGGGCTCCGCGAAGGAATGGAGACCCAGGCCGAGCGCGTGATGGCCGCGTGCCGGGAGAACGGCGCGCGCGAAGTGCGCGCCGCGCGCGACGAGGCCGAGCGCCAGCTCCTGTGGAAGGGGCGCAAGAGCGCCTTTGGCGCCTACGGGCGCATCTCGCCCGCCTACATGGTGATGGACGGCGTCATTCCGCGCACGCGGCTGCCGGAAGTCTTGCGTCGGGTGAACGAGATCGTGGGCGCTCACGAGCTGCGGGTGGGCAACGTGTTCCATGCCGGC
>DASQAK010000044.1:0-2869 GCA_035635755.1 Candidatus Methylomirabilota bacterium
GGACGTCCTGGCCGAGCTCGATGAAGCAGATCACGAAGCCCGTGTCCTGGCAGTACGGGATCTTCTTCGTCCAGGCGAGCTCGGCATTCTCCTTGAGGATCTGCAGGACGTGCCGGCCCGCCGGCGAGCGCTCGGTGCCCAGCGCGCGGTCGAAGGCGCGTAGCATGTCGGGCTCGAGGCCATGGTTGGCCTCGATGCAAAGCTTCTTGACGGCGTCCGTGATAGCGGACGTGTGGATGTCGCGCATGGCCACCTTGAGCTAGTGGGAGCCGGCCGCCTGGGCGTAGAAGGCCTCCGCCCGCTTCTGCATCTCGCGCGGCGCCACAGTCTCCTTGCGCGTGGCCAGCGTCCACTTCTGACCGTACGGATCCTCCACGCCGCCGATGCGGTCGCCCCAGAACATGTCGGTGACCGGCATGATCGGTTTCGCGCCGGCCGCCACCGCTTTCTCGACGGCCGCGTCCACCGCCTTGACGTAGATGTAGAAGTTGACCGAGCTCCCGCCCAGCGTCTGCGCCGACTTGGCCCCCATGGCGGGCTCTTCCTCGCCCAGCATGAAGAGCGAATCGCCGATCTTGAGCTCGGCATGCGCGAGAGTCGTCCCGCCCGGCTTCATCAGCCGCATCCGCTCGGTGGCGCCGAAGGCCTTCTTGTAGAAGGCGAGGGCCTCGAGGGCGCCGCGGACGCAGAACCCCGGGGTGAGGGTGTGATAACCGGCGGGGGCGCCCGCGACGGGCCCTGGCGCCTTCTTCGCCCGCGAGGGAGCCGGCCGCTTCGCCTTCGCCTTCTTCCGTGCCTTGGCTTTTGTCATGATCCTTTCCTCCCCTATAGCTTGAGCTTGTCCACGAGCTCCCGCACCGCGGCCGCGGACTTGTCGAACGCGGCCTGCTCCTCGCGGGTGAGGGTGATCTCGATGATCTGCTCGACTCCACTCCGGCCGAGCTTGACGGGAACGCCGACGTAGAGTCCCTTCACGCCGTACTGGCCGTCGAGGTAGGCCGCGCACGGCAGGATCTTCTTCTTGTCCTTCAGAATGGCCTCGACCATCTCCACCGCGGAGGCGGCGGGAGCGTAGTACGCGCTGCCGCTCTTGAGGAGGCCCACGATCTCCGCGCCGCCGTTCGCGGTGCGCGTCACCAGCGCCTGGATCTTGTCGGGCGGCAGCAGATCGGTGATGGGGATACCCGCCACCGTCGAGTAGCGCGGCAGGGGCACCATCGAGTCGCCGTGCCCACCCAGCACGAAGGCCGTCACGTTCTCCACGGAGACCTCGAGCTCCTGGGCGATGAAGGTGCGGAAGCGGGCCGAGTCGAGGACGCCCGCCATGCCAACCACCCGCGGGTGCGGGAACCCGGATTTCTTCCAGGCCAGCTGCACCATGGCGTCCAGCGGGTTCGTGACGAGCACGAGAATGGCCCCCGGCGAGCGCGCGACCACCTGCTCCACGACGCCACCCACGATCTCGGCATTCTTGAAGAGGAGATCGTCCCTCGTCATCCCGGGCTTGCGCGCCAGCCCCGCCGTGATGACGACGATGTCCGAACTCGCCGTCTCCTCGTAGCCGTTGGACCCGACGAGCACGGCATCATAGCCGTGCACGGGGCCCGCCTGGGCCAGGTCGAGCGCCTTGCCCTGGGGAATGCCTTCGACGACGTCGACGAGCACCACGTCGCCCAGCTCGCGCTCCACCGCGTACTGGGCGACCGAGGCGCCGACATTGCCGGCGCCGACCACGGCGATCTTGGGACGACGGTTGACGGCGCTCAGCGGTTCTGCTCTTCCCACGGGCATGTGCGCTCCTTTACAGCTTTTTCATGTTCTCGATGATGGCGGCGCCGAACTCCGAGCACTTGACTTCCTTCGCGCCGTCCATGAGCCGCGCGAAATCGTACGTCACGACCTTCTGCCCGATGGTCGCCTCCAGCGCGGTGATGATCCGATCGGCGGCCTCCGTCCAACCCATGTGGCGCAGCATCATCTCGCCGGAGAGGATGACCGAGCCGGGATTGACCTTGTCCTGCCCCGTGTACTTGGGCGCCGTCCCGTGCGTGGCCTCGAAGAGGGCGTGCCCGCTCTCGTAGTTGATGTTGGCCCCGGGCGCGATGCCGATGCCGCCCACCTGCGCGGCGAGCGCGTCGGAGATGAGATCGCCCGTCAGGTTGCAGCACGGAATGACGTCGAACTCGTCCGGGCGCGTCAGGATCTGCTGCAGGAAGGCGTCGGTGATGGCGTCCTTGACGAGGGTCTTGCCCGCGGGCGGCTTGCCCCCGCAGTCGTCCCAGCCGATGAGCTTGTCGGAGAACTCGCGCTTGGCCAGGGCGTAGCCCCACTTCATGAACATCCCTTCCGTGTACTTCTGGATGTTGCCCTTGTGCACGAGGGTGACGTTGCGGCGCCCGTTCTCGATGGCGTAGCGCATGGCCGCGCGGATGAGGCGCTCCGAGCCCTCCTTGGACACGGGCTTGATGCCGATGGAAGAGGTCTGCGGGAAGCGGATCTGCGTGACCTTCATCTCCTTCTGGAGGAACTCGATGACCTTCTTCGCCTCGGGCGTCCCCTGCTCCCACTCGATGCCCGCGTAGATGTCCTCCGTGTTCTCCCGGAAGATGACCATGTCGATCTTCTCGGGATGCTTGACGGGCGAGGGCACGCCCTTGAAGTAGCGCACGGGCCGGAGGCAGACGTAGAGGTCGAGCACCTGGCGCAGCGTCACGTTGAGCGAGCGGAAGCCTTCGCCGATCGGCGTGGTCAGCGGGCCCTTGATGGCGATCAGGTAGTCTCGGATGACGTCGAGGGTCTCCTCGGGCAGAAGATTGGGCGGGCAGTCCTTGCCGTAGACCGCGTGCGCCTTCTCCCCGGCGTAGACCTC
>DASQAK010000045.1:0-24211 GCA_035635755.1 Candidatus Methylomirabilota bacterium
CGCTGATGGGGAAGCGCGATCGCATCTACGCCCTCGTGCGGCTCTTCGGGCGCTTCTGGGTCTGGTTCTTCTTCCGCTCCGTCGACGTGCAGCATGCCGAGCGCGTGCCCCGGGCCGGCCCCGTCCTCCTGTGCATCAATCACCCGAACAACTTCATCGATTCGCTCCTCGTCAGCGCGGTGGTGGAGCGCAAGGTGCACTACCTCGCCACGGCCGCTCTCTTCCGCAACGCCCTCGTCGGGAAGTTCCTCAGGGCCTGCGGGGCCATCCCCGTCTACCGGCGCCAGGACGACCCCGACAAGATGGACAAGAACGCGGGGGCGTTCGAGGCGACCGTGACCACGCTGGCCCGCGGGGGGCTCGTGGCCATCTATCCCGAGGGTACGACGCACTCGGAATCACGTATCCAGCGGATCAAGACGGGCGCCGCGCGCATCGCCCTCGACTACGAGTCTCGCCGCGCCGGCGGACTCGGTGAGGTCCTGACCCTCATCCCGACCGGGCTCACCTTCGAGGCGCGCAAGTCTTTCGGCGGCCGCGTGCGGGTCTCCTTCGGCGAGCCCATCTCCATCACCCCGTACCTGGAGGTCTACCGGGAGGACGGCGTGAAGGCGGTGGACGGGCTGACCACGGCCATCCAGTGGGGCATGGAGGCCCAGGTGCTCCACGTCGACCGGCTCGATCGCGCCTCCCTGGTGCGCGAGGTGGAGGCCGTCTACAAGGACGACCTCATCCGCGAGCTGCAGGAGGAGCGCGGACTCGCGGCCCGACAGATCGATACCGTGCGTCTCTCGCGCGGGATCGCGGACGCCGCCGCCTACTTCGAGGCGCATGCCCCGGAGCGGCTCGAAGCCCTCCGCGAGCATCTCGTTCACTACCGCGCCATGCTGGCGGCCTACCACGTGCGTGACCAGGCGGTGCGCGCCCGGCTCGCCCATCACGGAGTCAGCGAGCGCCTGACCCGGGGATCGAAGGCCTCCATCGGCCTCCCCGTCTTCGTCTACGGCCTCGTGACGAGCGGGCTGCCCTATCTCCTGCCGCGCTGGATAGCCCGCCGCACCGCGACCAAGGAGACCAGCTACGCGACCACCCGTCTCCTCGCCAGCGTCATCGCCTACCCGCTCTTCTGGGGTCTCGAGACCTGGATCGTCTGGCGGCTCGCGGGCGTCCTGTGGGCGCTGGCCTTCCTGATCTCCCTGCCCGTCAGCGCCATCCTCGCGTACCATTACCTCCGCGGCATCGGACGGCTCCGCGCCCAGGCGCGCCTCGGCATCCTCGCGCTGACGCGACACCAGGCGGCGTCGCGGCTCCTCGCCGAGCGGCGCCGGCTCATCGAGGAGCTCGACCGCGCCAAGAGCGAGTACCTGACCGCGACGAAAGGATCGAGCTTTTGAGCGTCCATCTCCTCGAAGAGCTGTCGAGCCCGGCCCTCGACGCGCTGCCGCGCGAGTCGACGGTGGTGATCCTCACCGCGAGTCCCCTGGAGACGCACGGGCCTCACCTCCCGCTCGGGGTCGACGCGTACACCGGGCGCTATTTCGCCCAGGTCATTGCCGAGCGCATTGTCTCGGAGCGTCCGGGCTGGCACGTGGTGCTCGCGCCCACGCTTCACCTCGGCACCTTCGCCTTCGAGACGGTGGGCACGGTGACCGTGCGGCAGCGGGTCGTTCGCGACCTCCTGGTGGACTATGGCGGCGCCCTCGCTCGCGCCGGCTTTCGCCATATCCTGATCTCGAATGGCCACGGCGGTCCCGGACATCTCGTGGCTCTGGAGGAAGCCTCGGCCATCGTCTCGCGCCGCCACCGTGTCACCATGGCCTCCGTGACGGGCTATCTCGCCTGGGGGCTCTTCTTGGGTCGCTACACGCCGAAGTTCGAGGCGGCACTCGGAAGGCCGATCACCGCGGACGAGCGCAAGGCCTTCTCCGAAGACGCCCACGCGGGCTGGTGGGAAACCTCCGTCATGCTCCTCATCCGCCCCGACCTCGTGGGTGACGGCTGGAGGGATCTGCCGCCGGCGCGCTACTCCATGGGCAAGCGGCTCATCCCCAACTATCCCCTCCGCGACGGCGGCCAGGGCTATGTCGGCCATCCCGCCCTCGCCGATCCCGAGTTCGCCAAGGCGACCATGACCGTGCTCATGGACGAGGCGATGACGCTGGTGCGCGGCGTGCTCGACGGCCATCTCAAGCCCTCGCGGGGCCGCTCGCCGTTCTTCGCGATGCCCTTCTTCCGCACCAATTTCTGGCCGGCGGTCGCGGGCGTCGGCGCCCTCGCCCTCGCCTGGGTCCTCGCCAAGAAGAAACCTCAAGGAGGTGCCTGATGAAAGCCTATGTCCTCATCGAGACCGCGGCGGGCAAGACCAAGCAGGTCAAGAAGGCGCTGTCGAAGGTCAAGGGCACGCGGGCCAGCGTGTCGGCCATGGACGCCGTCACGGGGCCCTACGACTTCATCGCCGTGGTGGAAGGGCAGACCCTCGACGCCATCGGCAGCCTCGTCACCGACGCCATCGGCATCATCGACGGGGTCACCCGCACCACAACCTGCGTCGCGGTCACCGTGGGCTAGACCGTCCCACTACGAGTGGTGCGTGATGGTCACGCCCTCGGTGAGGGTGCGATGGATGGGGCAGCGCGAGGCGATCTCCCCGAGCCGCTGACGCTGCTCGTCGCTCAGATCGCCGCCCAGGAGAAGCTCGAGGTCGATCGACGAGATCTTCCCCTGCCCGGCGTCGCGCGTGAGGCGCGTCTCGATCCGATCCACCGGCCAGCCCTTGCGTTCGGCATACAGCCGAACCGTGAGCACCGTTCAGGCGCCGAGCGCGGCGAGCAGCGTTTCCGACGGCGTGGGCCCGGAATCCTCGCCGCCGCCGTCCACGGGCTCGTCGACGAGGAGCCGGTGCGGGCCGATCCGTGCCTCGACCTTCAGGTTGCCGAGCCAGGCCACCTCCACCGGTCGTGCCATGTCTTCCCCCTATGCTAGAATTCGCGCGTCATGCGCGTCCTCGTGATCGGCGGCACGGAGTTCATCAGTCTCCATCTGGTGCGAGAGCTCCTCCAGCACGGGCACGATGTCACCGTCTTCAACCGCGGTCGGCGCGCCGAGCGTTTGCCCGCCGGCGTCAAGGCCATCGCCGGCGATCGCAAGGACCACGCGGGTCTGCGCGAGCGGCTCCAGGGCCACCGCTTCGACGGCGTCTTCGACATCACCTACGCTCCGACCCTTGGCGAGGACGTGGCCGCCCTCCTGGCCGCTCTCGCGGGCGAGCCCCACATCGTCTTCGTCTCCACAGGGCGCGTGTACGACCACGCCCTGCCTATCCCCTACTCCGAGGATACGCCGCGCGGATTCTACTGGGGCGACTACGCGCGACACAAGATCGCCGCGGAGGATCTGCTCTTCGAGCGCCACCGGGCGGGGCGCGGCCCCATCACCATCGTGCGGCCGACGCACGTCATGGGCCCCCTGAACACCCGGAACAATGAAACGTTCTTCATGGACCGCATCTGGCGTGAACGACCCGTGCTGGTTCCGGGCCACGGCGGCTGGCTCCGTCAGTTCGGCCACGTCGAGGACCTGGGCATCGCCATGGCGGCCATGCTCGGCAACGCCAAGGCCTACGGCCAGGCCTACAACGTCATGGGCGAGGACACGGTCAGCCAGGTCGGCTTCGTGGAGCTCATCGCCGAGGTCATGGGCAAGCCGGTGACCCTTCGCCATTTCGACCCTCTCCTCCTCAAGAGCTTCGACAAGCCCGGCCCTGTCTTCGGCCAGAATCTCGTCTACGAGTGCCACGCCGTCCACACCACGACCAAGCTCCGTCAGGAACTGGGCCTCCGGCCGCGCTACACGCTGGCCTCGGCTCTCGCCCACACCTGGGCCTGGTACAAGCGCGAGGGGGGCCTGGATCGTCCGGTGGACTTTTCCTTCGAGGACGCCGTCCTCGCCAAGATCGGCGCGTGACCGCCCGCTCCATCCTCGTCTATCATCCGGATGCTGGTGAGACCGAGGCCTACGCCCGGCTCATCAAGCAGCCCCGCCCGCTCTTCGATGTCCACGCGTGCGCGACGCCCGCCGCGGCCGAGCTCTACGTCGCTCACGCCGAGATCCTCTACGGCTGGGACTTTCCGCGCGAGGTCCTCCGGGAGGCCAAGCGCCTCCGGTGGGTCCAGAACATGGGCGCGGGCGTCGAGCGCTTCCTCGTGCCCGAGCTGCCGAGGCGGGTCGCCCTCACGCGCGTGGCCGGCATCTTCGGGCCCTGGATGGCCGAGTACGTCCTCGGCTGGTGCCTGTGGTTCACCCAGCGCACCGAGCTCTTCCGCGCCCAGCAGCGCGAGCGACGATGGAGCCAGGCGGATCCGCTGCGTCTTTTCGGATCGACGCTCTGCGTGGTCGGCCTCGGAGACATCGGCCGGACCATCGCGCGCCCGGCGCGGGCCTTCGGCATGCGCGTGCTCGGCGTGTCCCAGAGCGGCAGGAAGGTGGCCGAGGCCGAGCGAGTCTACCGGGTGCGCGATCTCAAGACGGCCCTGGCCGCGGCCGACTTCGTCGTCCTCACGGTGCCCCTGACGGAGACGACGCGGGGCCTGATCGGCGCCGCCGAGCTGGCCGCCATGAAGCCTTCCGCGTGGCTCGTCAATGTCGCGCGTGGCGCCATCGTGGACGAGGCCGCCCTCCTCGAGGCGCTGTGGGCGAATCGCCTTGGCGGCGCCGCGCTCGACGTCTTCGCCGAGGAGCCGCTCCCCTCCGGCCACCCTCTCTGGGAGTTCGACAACGTGGTCATTACTCCGCACATCTCCGGGCCGAGCACGCCCGGCGAGATCGCGCCTCTCTTCAACGACAACCTCCGACGCTATCTCGCCAGGCGTCCCCTCCGGTTTCTCGTCGACCGGAAGCGCGGGTACTAGGACTCGCGGTCGCTACGGCGCCTGCTTGGCGATGTCTTTCACGAGGAAATCGGCCCGGCGGTTCTTCTGCCAGCACGCCTCGCCCATGGCGCGGCAGGCCAGCAGTCTCTCTCCGTCGCCCACCTCGACGATGCGGTCGGCGGAGACCCCGCGCGCCACCAGGTAGTCCTTGACCGCCCTGGCGCGCCGCTCACTGAGCCTCTGATTGTAGGGCACCGAGCCGCGCTGATCGGCGCCCCCGTCGATCGCGACCATGACGGCGGAATTGGCCTTCAGCCACTCGGCGTTTCTATCGAGGACCCTGGCATCGGCTACTCTGATCTTGGAGCGGTTGAAGTCGAAGTGCACGGTACGCAGCTCAGGGGTTGGTGCAAACCCCTCGAGCGTCGGTGCGGGCTCACGCGGCGCGCCTGTCGATGCGGTCACCGGGCGATCCAGCATTGCTGGCGCGCCGACGGTCCAGGCAGGAGCCGCCATGAGAGTCAAGGACGCGAGGACAGTGGGCAGGATCTTGAGGTTCATCGCATACCTCCCTTGTCGACGTGCCGGGCCACATCGGCCGACGGGCTGGCCACGTCGCTCTATCCCCTTGGGAGCATGGCGGATGCCAGACGGGCATCGAAGACCCAAATGGGTTGCCTCGTCGATACTTCCAGTGCGCGGCGGAAAAAGCGACGCGTCTCGACATCGGGCTCGACTCGGAAAAAATGATGGGGCCGGGCAATGTCTTCACGCGATGCGGTTGACGCTTTCAGAAGGTTTCACTACGGGCATATCTGAAGGTCTGGCAACCGGATCGAGGAGGTGAGCTGATGACGAAGCCGATCTCCGCCGCCGACCCTTACCCGCGCCGGCGCATCGATGTCCTCGACACCACCATGGCCTATGTGGACACGGATGTTGGCTTGCCGGTGGTGTTTCTGCACGGCAATCCCACCTCATCCTATCTCTGGCGCAACGTGATCCCCCTTGTCGAGCCCGCGGGGCGGTGTCTCGCTCCCGATCTCGTGGGCATGGGCGACTCCGGCAAGGCCCCCGGCGGCGCCTACCGCTTCGCGGATCACGCGCGATACCTCGACGCCTGGTTCGAGGCGCTCGGGCTCACGCGCGACGTCACCCTGGTCGTGCACGATTGGGGCTCGGCCCTTGGCTTTGACTGGGCCCATCGCCATCCTTCGCGCGTGCGAGCGCTCGTCTACATGGAGGCGATCGTGCGTCCGGTGAGCTGGAGCGAGTGGCCGGAGACGGCGCGCAAGGTCTTCCAGGCGATGCGCACGCCCGCCGGCGAGGAGATGGTCCTCGAGAAGAACGTGTTCGTGGAGCGCATCCTCCCCGCCAGCGTGCTGCGCGGCCTGACCGAGGCGGAGATGACCGTCTACCGTGGTCCTTACCTCGAGCCCGGCGAGTCGCGGCGGCCCACCCTGACCTGGCCGCGAGAAATCCCCATCGACGGCGAGCCCGCCGACGTCGTGGCCATCGTGGACGGCTATGCCAGGTGGCTGGCGGGAAACGACCTGCCGAAGCTCTTCATCAATGCCGATCCGGGCGTCATCCTCGTGGGCGCCCAGCGCGAGTCCTGCCGCGCGTGGCCGAACCAGCGGGAGATCACCGTCAAGGGCAGCCACTTCCTCCAGGAGGACTCGCCGATGGAGATCGGTGAGGCCATCATCGCTTTCCTCAAGGGGCTGGGCGCGGGACGATGAGGGCGTCGAGAATGTCGCAGCCGTCCTCGTGGACCACGATCGGGTTGACGTCGATCTCGGCAATGGACCCGCGCTCGGCCCACGCGAAGTCGGCGAGGGCGCGCAGGCACCGGGCCAGGGCCGCGACGTCGCCGGGCGGCCGGCCGCGGTAGCCGCGAAGGAGGCGTCCGGCGCGGGTCTCGGCGATCATGGCCTCCGCGTCGCCATCGCGGAGCGGCAGGGCCCGGAGAGCCACGTCGTCGAGCGCCTCCACCAGCACCCCGCCCGCCCCGAAGGCCAGGATCGGCCCGAAATCGGGATCGGTGCTCACCCCGGCAAAGACCTCGAGCCCGCCCCGGGCCACGGCTTGGATCAGGAAGCCCGCGATGCCGCCGCGCTGGCCACTCTGCGCGAGACGGCGACTCATGCGCTCGTAGGCGTCGACCAGCTCGGTCTCGTCCCGCAGGCCGACGGCGACGAGGCCGAGCTCCGAGCGGTGCGGGATGTCGTCGGAGACCACCTTGAGCACGACCGGATAGCCGAGCGCGGCGGCGGCGGCGCGCGCCTCGGACAGCCCGGGGACGAGCCGCTCGCGGGGAATGGGCAGGCCGGCCTCCGCGAGCAGCCGCTTGGCATCGTGCTCGTGAATGGTGGCGCGCGGGCCCGCCGCGAGCATGGTCGCCAGCCTCCCAGGGCGGCTGGCGTCGGCCGGGAGTGCCGCCGGCGCCACGCTCCAGTGCGCGAGACGATCGATGGCGCCGAGACCCTGGCGCGTCCCGCCGACGACCGGGATACCGTGCTCACGGAGAAACCCGAGCACGTCGCGCCGGAAGATGCCTGAGCGCGTGGTCATGTAGTAGAAGGGCTTCGACGAGCGGGCCGCGCCCTCGACGAGGATGCGCGCGTAGGCGAGCAGGCGCTCGGGCGTGCCGAAAGGCTGGTCGTCGAAGCTGTCGCTACAGAAGGTGACGACGTCGTAGCCGGGATCGGCGCCGAGGGCGGCTATCGCGCGAGGAAAGTTCGTGGCGTAGTCGCCGTTGCCCCAGGCATCCAGCGGATTGCCGTCGCCCGAGAGGATACCGAGGGCGGCCTGGATCTCGGCGCGCGCGGATGGCGACAGCGGAGGCAGATCGAGTCCCGCCGCGCTCGCCAGGTCGAGAATCAGCTCGGCCTGTCCGCCCGAGGCGGTCATCACCGCTACCCGCCGCCCCCGTGGCCAGCGCGGCCCCTGACAGCACGCGAGCACCTCCACCATCTCGTCGACGTCACCCACCTCGATGGCGCGGTGGGCGCGCAGGACGGCGGAGAAGACGCGCGCCTCGCCGGCGAGGCCGCCCGTGTGGCTGGTGATGGCGCGCCGCGCGCGCTCCGACCGGCCGACCTTGAGAACGACGACGGGCTTGCCGCGATCCGCCGCGCGGTCGAGAGCGGCCACGAAGCGCTCGGGCTCGCGCACGGTCTCGAGAAAGAGGGCGATGACCCGCGTGGTCGGATCGTCGACGAGAAACTCGAGGTAGTCCGCGGCCGTGAGCACCGCCTCGTTGCCCGACGAGATCACGTGGCTGAATCCGAACCGGCGGCAATCCGCGAGGAGCCCGATGCAGAGGGAGCCGCTCTGCGAGATGAGCCCGACGTTGCCGGCGAGGAGGGTGGGATCCGCGAGGGTCTGGATGTAGACGAGGCTCCGCGTGTGCGGGCTGACCACCCCCATGCAGTTGGGCCCGCACAGCGCGATCCCCGCCTCCCGGCAGATCGCCACGAGCTCCTCCTGGCGGCGCCGCCCCTCCTCCCCGCGCTCGGCGAAGCCGCCGTCGAAGATGATGGCGGCCCGCACGCCTCGCTGGGCGGCGAGACGGATGTGCTCGAGCACTCGCGTGTGGTTCACGCCGAGCGCGAGCACGTCCACCGCCTCCGGCAGGTCGGCCACCGACGGGTAGCAGCGCCGGCCGAAGAGCGTCTCGTACTTCGGGTTGACGGGATAGATGGAGCCGACGAAGCCGATGCGATCGAGGCTCTCGATGACCATGCGCCCGGGTGACGGGCGATCGGAGGCGCCGAGCACGGCCACCGAGCGGGGGTGGAGAAGCGGCTCGAGGTCGATCGGGCGTCGCCCGGGAGAGCGGAGCGGATCAGCGGCCAAGGATCCTCATCCGCTCACGTCGCGCTCGGGGCTCATTTCACGGAGGCTAGACTGGCCCGTCCTTGTGGTCAAGGCCGGTGGTCAAGACGGGTGGTCAAGGCCTGGGGTCAAGTCGCTTCGATGCGAGCGAGGGAGCCGCGCGCGACCGATGGGCCGTGCGCGGCTCCCTGGACCGTCGTCCGCTGGCGTTCGTCAGGCTTTCAGCTGATCCCGGATGGGCAGGCGCCGGATGCGCTTGCCGGTGGCCGCGAAGATCGCGTTGCACAGGGCGGGTGGGATCGGCGGCACGCCCGGCTCACCCACGCCGCCCATGGGCTGGCCGTAGTCTCCGGGGATGATGTGCACGCGAATCTCCCGCGGCGCCCCCGCCATGCGCGGGAGCTCGTAGGCGTGGAAGTTCTCCTGCTCCGCCCGGCCACCCTTGAAGCTCATCTCCCCGAGCGTGGCGATGCCCACGCCCATCACAGCGGCGCCCTGCATCTGGGCGCGAACCCGGTCCGGATTCACCGTCGCGCCGCAGTCGATGGCGATATCCACGCGGGGGATGGTCACCACACCTTTGTCGTCGACCGCCACTTCCACGACCGTGGCCACGTAGCTGACGAAGCTGTAATGTGCGGCGATGCCCAGACCACGGCCCTTGGGCATCGTCCGCCCCCAGCCCGCCTCCCGCGCGGCGGTCTCGACTACGCGCCGCAGGCGGCCGGTGTCCACCGGGTACCTCTCAGGAGACTCCCCGTGGTTCCAGGTATCGGCGAGGGTTTCCGGGCTGATCCGGCGCGCGGGGCCGATCACCTCGAGCAGATAGTCCTTCGGGTCCCGGCCCGCCGCCGCCGCCAGCTCGGCCACGAAGGACTGCACCGCGAAGGCATGCGGGATGTTCGAGACGGAGCGGAACCAGCCGATGCGCGTGTGCGCGGTGGCCTCGGGGTTCTCGATGCGGATGTTCGGAATCGCGAACGGCACGTTGATGACGCCCATGCCGAGCTCGAGGGCCGCCTCGTTCTTCGCGCCCTCGACGAAGGTGGAGAAGATGGTGGGCGCCACGCTGCGGTGCATCCAGGCGACGGGCTTGCCCTGCCCGTCGAGCCCCGCCTCCAGGTGCTCCACCGAGACCGTGTGGAAGTAGGTGTGCATCAAGTCGTCCTCGCGCGTCCAGGTGACCTTGACCGGCTTGCCCTCCATGGCCTTGGACACCACCGCCGCCTCCACGGCGAAATCGGGCTTGGACTTCCGCCCGAATCCACCCCCGAGCAGCGTGACGTGCACGATGACATCATCCTCGGACATGCCCAGCCGCTTCGCCACGAGGCCTCTGCTCGCCTGGGGCGACTGCACGCAGGCCCAAACCTCGCACTTCCCGCTCGCGATGCGCACCGTCGCCGCGGGCGGCTCCATGGGGGCATGGGCCAGATGCGGGATGTAGTACTCCGCGTCGAGTCGCCGCGCCGCCCCTGCCATGGCCGTGTCCACGTTCCCGTTGTCGCGTACGACCTTGCCGGGCTTGCGCGCGGCCTGCTCCAGGGTTGCCTTGAAGGCGACCGAATCGTAGCTGGCATTGGGGCCGTCGTTCCACACCACCTTCAACGCCTTGCGACCCTGGATGGCCGCCCAGGTGTTGCGCGCCACGACGGCCACGCCGCCCAGCGGATTGAACTGGGCGGGCGAGGGACTGCTCTCGATCTCGACGACATGGACCACACCCGGCACCTTGAGAGTCTCGGCGGCGTCGTAGCTGGCGACCTTGCCGCCGTACACGGGGGGCCGCGCCACCACCGCGTAGAGCATCCCATCAAGGCGCGTGTCGATGCCGTACTGGGCCTTGCCGGTCACGATGTCGCGGCCGTCGACCAGCTTGAGGTTGCCCTTGCCGATGTAGCGGAACTTCGACGGATCCTTCAGGCGCAGGGTGTCCCGCGCGGGCACGGGCTGGCCGGCGGCCGCCTTGGCGAGCGACCCGTAGCCGGCGCGCCGGCCCGTGGGCCGATGCACGACCTCGTGGTTCTTCGCTTCCACTTCCGTGACGGGCACCTTCCACCGCTCCGCCGCCGCCGCTTCGAGCATGCTCCGCGCCGCCGCCCCGCACCGACGCATGGGGTCGAAGAAGTGCCGCGTGCTTCGCGAGCCGTCGGTGTCCTGGTTGCCGTAGCGCTTCTCGTCGCCGGTCGCCTGCACCACGCGCACGCGCTTCCAGTCGGCCTCGAGCTCGTCGGCCACGATCATGGGCATGCCCGTCCGCACGCCCTGCCCCATCTCGGAACGGTGGCACACGATGGTCACGGTGCCGTCCTCTCCGATGGCCACGAACACCAGCGGGTTGTCCACCCAGCCGTTGGGCATCCCGTCCGCGCCGTACTTGGGCGGATCGGCGGCGCGCGCGGGAGAAGGGAATCCCGCCGCGAGCACCAGCCCGCCCAGGGCGGACACGCCCTGGAGAAACTGCCGGCGGCTCACGTTGGCCAGCACCACCGGGCTGTCGACCGCGGCTTCCGCACCCGGCGCCCTCATCGCGCCGCTCCCGACTGGGCCGCCTGCTTGATGGCGGCGCGCACGCGCACGTAGGTGCCGCAGCGGCAGATGTTGCCGCTCATGGCCTCGTCGATGTCGGCGTCGGTGGGCTTCCGGTTGCGCTTGAGTAGCGCCGTCGCCGACATGATCTGTCCGGATTGACAGTAGCCGCACTGCGGCACGCCCATGTCGACCCAGGCTGCCTGCACGGCGCGGCCGACCTTGTCCGCGCCCATCGCCTCGATGGTGGTGACCTTGCTCGTCGTCACCGCCGAGATCGGCGTCATGCAGGCACGCACGGGCTGTCCGTCGACATGCACGGTGCACGCGCCGCACAGCGCCATCCCACAGCCGAACTTGGTGCCGGTGAGTCCCAGCTCATCACGGAGCGCCCACAGGAGGGGAGTGTCGTCGGGGAGGTCGACGTCGTAGCGCCGGCCGTTGACGGTGACTGAGGTCATCGCGATTCTCCTCTTGATGTGACGATCAAGGAACGTCTCGCGTGTGCCCTGCGCCAATCGGCGGAATAACATGTGCCCACGGGAGTGTCAAGCGATCGAGCGAGGGGCCGCGTCTACCGGGAAGCGATCCCCACGCGGATCACTTCGCCCCGGCGGGCGAGGCGGACCAGAGGTAGCGTCACCTCGAGGAAAATCTTGAGCAGACCGTAGACGAGGCGCCGCTCGGTGAGCGAGGCGAGCCCGGACCAGCCTTGATCGCGGAGCCACGCGGCGAGACTCCAGAGATAGTAGCGGGGCTTGGCGCCATGCCAGGACCACACGATGCGACCGCCTCCCTGCTCCACGGCGCGCTCCAGGCTCTCGGGCGAGAAGTGGGAGAGATGTCGCGGCAGCTCGAGGCCCGACCAGGCTTTCCCGAAGATCGCCGCGCCCAGGCCGCCGGCGTTCGGGACCTCCACGATGAGAAGCCCGCCGGGGGCAAGCCATTCGAGCATGCGGCGCATCATGGCCACGGGCTCCGGCACATGCTCGAGAACGTGGAAGGCCGTGACCACGTCGAAGCGCCCGGGCGCGAAGGGCGCGGTCAGGGCGTCGCCGACGTGGATCTCGTCGGTGAATCGCCTGGCCTTGGCCGCGGCGGCGTCATCGACCTCGACGCCCGTGACCTGCCACCCGAGTGCCTTGGCGGCGCCGAGAGCGCCGCCGGAGCCGCAGCCGACATCGAGATAGCGCCCCCCGCCCCGCCAGGGAAGACAGTCCCAGCGGATCCTCCGTCGGAGCGCCCACGCTTGGAGACGCGTGAGCAGCCCGACGGACGGATCGCGGAAGTGAGAGTAGCCGAGCGCGCTCGCCAGGGCCCAGCGCGCCGCCCTGATCCGGCCGGGCGAGCCCTTGAAGGGAATGCGGGGTGACGGCTCCTGGTGACGCGGATAGTGGTCGGGATAGCACTCCGCGAGATGCGCGTCGTCCACGCGTGGCTTCTGATAGAGGAAGCGGCAGCGCCGACAGCGCGCCACCGTATAGAGGCCGGGGACGGCGAACGCGCGATCGGGCGTGGTCCACAGGGGATCGGCCTCCGGGGAGCCACAGAGGAAGCAGGGGGCGTCGACGGTCGGAAGCCCCACGAGCGCGACTACTTCTTGGAGATCAGCCAATGCCCCACGGCCAGGTGAGGCAGCCCCGAGCGCTCGAAAGTGTCCACGGCATCCGCGGCGCTGCACACCACGGGCTCACCGTGCAGGTTGAAGGACGTGTTGAGCACGGCGCCGATCCCCGTGCGCCGCTCGAACTCCGCGATCACCGCGTGGTACTCGGGGTTCCACGGCTGCTCCAGGATCTGCGGGCGGGCGGTGCCGTCCTGAGGATGCACGGCGGCCACCAGGGCCTCGCGCGCCTCCGGGCGCGTCGGCATGGCCAGCATCATGTACGGCGAGGCCAGCCCCTTGGGATTCACGAGATACTCGGCCGCCCGCTCGGCGAGAATGGTCGGGGCGAAGGGCATCCAGAAATCGCGGTTCTTGATCATCCGGTTGATGAGGGGCACCACCCGGTGGTCCGACGGGTTGGCGAGAATGGATCGGTTGCCCAGCGCGCGCGCTCCAAACTCCATCCGGCCCGCGCAGCGCGCCACCACGCCGTCCGAGACGAGCAGCTCCGCGATCTTCTCCTCGATCCTGTCCTGGAAGGCGACCTTGTAGCGCCCCTCGAGCCCGCGCGCGCGGATCACCGCCTCCGCGTCTTCATCCGTGACGCGGTTGCCGAGATAGGCGGGCCCGAAGGGCTCGACCCGTCCCCTCACCCCTCGCTTCGCGCTTTCCTGGAGATAGGCCAGATAGGCGGCGCCCACGGCATTCGACTCGTCCCCGCACGAGGGGAAGGCGAAGAGATCCTCGACCCACTCCTCCTGGCCGAGGAGCATGTTGGCCTTGACGTTCATGAAGCAGCCGCCGCCGAGGGCCACCCGCCCGCCCCCGTAGCGCTGGTGCATGAGCCGCCCCCAGCGGAGGATGATGTCTTCGAGGAGCCGCTGGGCGCCTCCCGCCACCGCGTCGAAGCGCAGGCCCAGCGTCGTCTCGAGGAGGAGCGCGTAGCGCTCGCCGGACTCTTGCCAGCGGAAGAGCGCGGGGCGACTGTCTTCCAGGTCGAAGACGCGGCGAAGCGCCGCTTCCGCGCGCTGGGCGTACTTCTCGGACGCGTAGGGCGCCATGCCCATGACCTTGTACTCGTGCTCGCCGAACTTCATGCCGAGGCCGAGCGTCACGAACGAATAGAACGCCCCCAGCGAGCCGGGCGCGGATGGGGCGGCCTCGTGCCGCGTCAGCTCGAGTCCCCTCCCCGTCGAGGCGGTGGCGCAGAGGCCGTCGCCGGAATTGTCGTTGGTGAGGACCAGCGCGTCCTTGCCCGCGAAGCCCGAGCCGTAGTAGGCCGCGGCCGCGTGGCAGGTGTGGTGATCGAGGCAGACGATCCGGGCCTTCGGGATGCCGAGGTGATCAGTGACGAAGCCGAGTCGCTCGCCTTGGGAGATGCCGAACTTTCCCCGGGAGGGGTCGGCGAGGCCGAGCTTCGCGCCCATCTTGCGCGCGCGCCGGCCCAGCGCCCGCCAGGGCGAGGGCAAGGCCACGCCGTAGTACTCCCGCGCGAAGGCCTCGTCGTGGAGCACGCGGTTGAGCCACTCGCGCGAGGCCGCGCGGGCGCCCGCGAGGGCCACGACGTCGATGTCCGCGGGCGTGAGGCCGCACTCCTCGAGAAGGGCGTCGATGGCCCGGCGCGGATAGCCCGCGTCGTTCTTCAGGCGGGTGAAGCGCTCTTCGGAGGCGCAGCCCACGACGCGGCCGTCCCGAAGGACGGCCGCCGTGGCGCAGTGTGTTTCGTTGATGCCGAGGACGATCATGTCCCCGGCATTATACCGTTCTTGTCCGTCTCCCCCTCACCCTGCCCTCTCCCCCGGGATTCGAAATAGCATCCCTCTCCCTTGAGGGAGAGGGCAGGGTGAGGGGGAAGTCCTAGGCCTTGCTGAGAGACTTGACGATCTCGCGGCAGAAGGCAGGGATGTCGTCGGGCCTGCGTGAGGTGATGAGGTTGCCGTCCACCACCACCTCCTGGTCCACCCACTGGGCGCCCGCATTGACCATGTCGTCCTTGATCGAGAAGAAGGACGTGGCCTTCTTGCCCTTGACGATGCCCGCGCTGGCGAGCATCCAGCCGGCGTGGCAGATGGCCGCCACCACTTTGCCCTGCTGGGAGGCCTCGCGCACCAGCTTCACCATGCTCTCGTGGCGGCGCATCATGTCGGGCGCATAGCCGCCGGGCACGACCACCGCGTCGAATTCGACGGCGCTGACCTGATCGGCCTGCGCGTCGACGTTGACGGGATAGCCGGTCTTGGAGTGGTAGGACTTGGCGCCGCCCGCCCCCACCACCTTGACCTCCGCCCCCTCTTCCTTCAGCCGGTAGTACGGGACCCAGAGCTCCATCTCCTGGTAGTTGTTCTCCGCGAGAATGGCGACTCGCTTGCCTTTGAGTGACATGGATACCTCCCTGAGATCGTTGAGCTACAGTTTGGACGCCGCCGTCTTGAGCACGAGCGACAGCCGTTCGGACTCGCGGCGCACGACGAGCGACAGCGGGCGCTCGAGCGACGCGGCGAGCAGGGCCTCGCGGGCGGCCTGAAGCGTCAGGACCGGACGCCCGTTGACCTCCACGAGGGTGTCGCCGACCTGGAGCCCGGCCTTCTCCGCCGAGCTCTTGGCCAGGATTGCCGCCACGGTGGGCGGGCTGGTCAGGCGCGAGGCGCTCTCCTCGACCTGACCGTCGGGATCTCGCACGAGGAAGCCGAACTCGGCAGCCACGCGGTCCGCCGCGACGGCGTCCGGCATCGCCCCGACACGCACGGTGAGGCGCCGGCGGCCTTCCTCGCGACGGAGGATGGTCAGCCCGACCGTGTCGCCCGAGGCGGTGTGGGCGATGAGCCGCTGCAAGGTCCGCGTGTCCACCACTGGCCGGTCGCGGAAGCCCACGATCAGGTCCCCCGGCTGGAGCCCCGAGCCCTCGGCCGGTGTCTCCTTCATCACCTCGACGACGTACACGCCGAAGCCCTCGCGGAGTCCGTGTTTCTTGGAGATCTCGTCCATCTCCTGCTCCGACAGATCCCGGATGCGGATGCCGAGCCAGCCCCAGGGCGCGTCGGCGGCGGTGGCGGGCGCCGCCAGGATGACGAGGAGGAGGAGGGCGACGAGACGCTTGATCATCGATCACCCGTGAGCTTCGTGTACAGGTCGTCGAGGGCCGTCGCGAGCATCCCGAGTCGCTTCTCGATGTCGAGCTCCTCGAGCAGCCGCTGGCGCACGACAGGATCGGGCACCACCGCGGAGGCGACCTGGTCGCAGAGCATGCCCGCCGCCACGTCCCGGAGCGCCTCTTCCATGTCGGCGGTCGGCCGGTTGACGGCCTTGAGAATGCCCAGGCACCGGCCCGTCACTCGCGCCACCAGCTCGGCCACGGCCGGTCTCTCCCCACCCGTCTCTTCGAGGGGCGTGGCGGCGACCACGCGGTAGAGGGTGTCGGCGGGAATCTCGCGATCGATGCGTACGCGCGCCTCGCCCTTGAGGAGGATGTTGTAGCGGCTGTTGGCCAGCCTGTCCCAGCGCAGGATGCGGCCGACCCCGGCGACGGCGTAGACGGGCGGCTTGCCCTCGTAGGAGCCCTCGAAGCCCGGCTTGAGGCCGACCACGGCCATGCGCTTGTCGCGCGCGAGGCAGTCCGTGACCATGGCGCGATAGCGTCCCTCGAAGATGTGCAGAGGAAGCATGGTGTGGGGAAAGAACGTCAGATCGGGCAGCGGAAAGATCGGAACGAAGACCTGGCCCACCGGAGCCTGTACCTCACCCGATGGTGGGGAGCTTGAGGGCCGACAGGCTGTCGAGCCGCTCGACCACGCCCTCGGCGAGGTCACGGAAGGCCTTGGCCTGGGCCGAATCCGGCTGGCCGACCGCGATGGGCATGCCCTCGTCGCCGCCCTTGCGCGTGTCCATCTCGAGGGGGATGCGCGCGAGAAGAGGAACGTCGAACTCTCCCGCGACCTTCTCGCCACCGCCCTCGCCGAAGATGGCGTACCTCGCGCCCGTGTCGGGGGCCACGAAGTAGCTCATGTTCTCCACGATGCCCAGGATGGGCACGTTGAGCTTCCTGAACATGGCGAGCGCCTTGCGCACGTCGAGCAAGGCCACGTCCTGCGGCGTGGTGACCATGACCACGCCGCCGAGGGGGATGACCTGGGAGAGGGAGAGCTGGGCGTCTCCCGTGCCCGGCGGCATGTCGAAGACGAGATAGTCCAGAGGGCCCCAGAGCACGTCGCGAAGGAATTGCTGCACGGCCGAGTGGATCATCGGGCCGCGCCACACGAGAGCCTCCCGCTCGGCCACGAGGAGACCGATGGACATGATCTTGATGCCATGGGCCTCCACGGGAATGATCCGGTTCTCGAACATCCCCGGCCGCCCCTTCGCTCCCATCATGAGCGGCACGTCGGGGCCGTAGATGTCCACGTCCACGAGGCCGACCTCGTGCCCGCGCTGCTTGAGGGCGAGGGCGAGGTTGACGGCGACGGTCGACTTGCCCACGCCCCCCTTGCCCGACGACACCGCCACCGTGTGCTTGACCTCGGGAATGAAGTCTCCTCCCGGAACTCCGGGCTTGTGCATCTCTGGCATGGCGGTGTGGGTCTCCTCTGGGTGGGTCGGCTACTTCTGCCCGCAGTATAGGGTCCGCGACTCGAAGCCGTCAAGGAAGCGCGCCCCTCGAGTGCCCGCCAAAGTGCCGGAGAACTTGAAAAATTTGATCGGAACTGGTACAAAGATCGCGTGATTGGAGCCGATGAGTTCCGGCGTGTCCTCGGTCACTTCTGCTCGGGCGTGACTATCATCACCACGGTGGATGCCGACGGCCGCCCCACCGGTCTCACGGCCAGCGCCTTCACCTCGGTATCCCTCAACCCGCCCCTGATCCTCGTGTGCGTCGCCCACGATGCCCAGAGCTATCGGGCCCTCGCCGACGGCACGCGCTTCGCCGTCAATATCCTCGCCCACGATCAGGAATCGATCTCGACCCGGTTCGCCACCAAGCCCGTCGCGCATGCCGCGGAGAAGTTCGAGGGGGTGGGCTATCGCATGGGCTCGCTCGGCGTGCCCGTGCTCAAGGATTCTCTCGCCGAGCTCGAGTGCACCATCGTCCACGCGTATCCCGCCGGAGATCACACCATCTTCGTGGGCCGCGTCGAGGCGGCCGACGCTCGAGGCGACGGCGGCCTCCACCCGCTCCTCTACTACCGTGGCAAGTACCGCCACGTCCACCACTAGGAGGCGTTCTTCATGGCCATTCCGCTCTCCCGCCCACCCGTCGATGACGAGGTCAAGGCCGCCGTCATCGCCGCCGTCGAGTCCGGTCAGTACATCCTGGGCCCGGAGTGCAAGGCGTTCGAGAGAGAGTTCGCCGCCTACAACAGCGCCAAGCACGCCGTGCTCACCACGAGCGCCACCTCCGCGCTGTGGATGGTGATCAAGGCCTTCGGGGCGAAGGCCGGCGACGAGGTCCTCGTGCCCTCGCACACCGCCTTCCCCACCATCGAGGCCATCTGCTTCGCCGGGGTGACGCCGGTCTTCGTGGACATCGACGACACGTACACGGTGGACGTGAAGGATGCCGCGGCCAAGGTGACGCCGCGCACCGTCGGGTTCATCCCCGTCCATCTCTACGGGCATCCCGCCAATCTGCCCGCCGTCCAGGAGCTGTGCGCCAAGCACAAGCTGTGGCTCCTGGAAGACTGCGCCCAGGCCCATGGCTCCACCTGGCAGGGCAAGAAGGTGGGGAGCTTCGGGCGGGCGGGCGCCTTCTCCTTCTACCCGTCCAAGAACCTGACCGTCATGGGCGACGGCGGTCTCCTCGTGACGGACGACGACGAGGTGGCCGCCCGCTGTCGTCGTCTCCGTGACCACGGCCGGCAGAACAAGGACATCCACGTCGAGATCGGGTTCAACCTGCGCTTCAACGACATCCAGGCCGCGGTGGGGCGCGTGCTCCTGCGCCGGCTCGACACCATGAACGACCACCGGCGCAAGCTGGCCGCCCGCTACACGGCGGGGCTGGCCGGCCTGCCCATGGTCTTGCCCGCCGAGACGCGCGGGGCCCGCCACGTCTATCACCTCTACGTCGTGCGTACTCCGCAGCGCGACCAGCTCGCGGCCTTCCTCAAGGACAAGGGCGTGGCCACGGGCATCCACTACCCGGTCGCCTGTCACCGCCAGCCCGCGGTCGAGCATCTCAAGTCGCCCCCGCTCGAGCACACGGAGCGCATCGTCAAGGAGATCCTGACCCTGCCCATCTCGGCCGGCCACACGGAAGCCGAGATCGACGAAGTCGTCGCGGGGATCAAGGCATTCTTCAGGAAGTGAGCGAGTCGCTCCGCATCCTCCAGCTCTATCCGAAGAGCGACTACTTCACGGGAGCGGCCGTGCAGCTCCTCGAGCTGGCCCGCGGGCTGCAGGAGCGCGGGCACCATGTCGTCGTCACCACCCGACCCGGCGAGGGGTGGGTGGAGAAGTGCGCGGAAGCCCGTCTCCCCTACCACGCCCTGCCCATGCGCTCCGAGGTCGACGTCAAGTCCATCCCCGGCCTCGTGCGCATCATCCGCAAGCACCGGATCCAGGTCGTGCACGCCCAGAAGGGCAAGGCGCGCACTCTCGCCCTCATGGCGGGGCTGTTCACGAGGATCCCCGTCCTCATCCTCAACCGCGGCGTCAGCTTCCCTCTCGACCCCTTCAACAAGCTCGGCTACACCACCAGGCGCGTGACGGCGGTGGTGGCGGTGTCGGAGTCGATCAAGCGGGGGCTCGTGTCTCAGGGCGTGCCCGCGGAGAAGATCCACGTCATCTACTCGGGGACGGACATGCGACGCTTTCACCCAGGCGTGGATCGCCTCCGCGTGCGCCGTGAGCTCGAGCTCGGCCCCGAGCACTACCTGATCACGCAGATCGGCATCCGGAGCTGGAAGGGCAACGACGACACCCTCGATGCCATGAAGACGGTAGCGGCGCGGGCCCCGCACTCCCGCCTGCTCTTCGTGGGCGCCAACGAGGCCAAGGCCAGGATCCTTCGCGAGAAGGCGGCGGCGCGGGGGCTCGCCGACAAGGTGCTCGTCTTCCTCTACCGTGAGGACATTCCCGAGATCCTGGCCGCGAGCGATGTCTGCGTGGACGCCTCCTATGCCGGCCTCGGCATCACGGGCACGCTCCGCGAGGCCCTGGCCGTGGAGACGCCCGTCATCGGAACCGAGCTCGAGGGCAATCCCGAGCTCATCACCGACGAGCACACGGGCTACCTCTTTCCCCCGCGCGACATCGCTGCCCTCGCCCGCGTCATCCTCCGCATGATCGAGGATCCCGAGAAGGCCAAGGCCATGGCCCGCATGGGCGCCAAGCGTGTCGAGGCGGAGTTCTCCGTGACGGCCAAGATCGACCGCACCGAGGCGCTCTACCGTCGCTTGCTCGCCGCCAAGCGTCCCCACTGATGGCGTCGAAGCCCAGGTATCGCCTGCTCCTGAGGCTCTGGCCATACCTCAGGCCCTACTGGCCGTGGCTGGTCGTGGGCGGCGCCATGGCGCTGGCCGTCTCGTCGGCCGAAGGCTTCATCGCCTGGCTGGTCAAGCCGGCCATGGATGACATCTTCCTCAAGCGCGATCTCTTCATGCTCAAGGTCCTCCCCCTCATCCTCCTCGGCACCTATATCGTCAAGGGCTTTGCCCGCTACGGGCAGTCCTACTTCATGGCCGCCGTCGGGGAGCGCGTGATCGCGCGCATCAGGCGAGAGCTCTACAGCCATATCCAGGGCATGTCACTGTCCTTCTACTCCCAGGTGCATTCGGCCGAGCTGATGACCCGGGTGGTCAACGACGTCAATCGCCTCGCCCGCCTGTCGTCGACCGTGCTCGTCATGGCCGTGCGTCAGATGGGGACCGTCATCGCCCTCCTCACCGTCATGTTCATGCGGGAGTGGGTGCTCGCCCTCATCGCGGTGACCATCTTTCCCGCGGTGGGCGTGCTGTTCCGCACGCTCGGGCGCAAGCTCTACAAGATCGGCAAGCGCTCGCAGGAGAAGATGAGCGAGCTGAACGTCGTGCTCCAGGAGGCGTTCACCGGAAACAAGATCGTCAAGGCCTTCGGGCGCGAGCGGCTCCAGCAGGAGCGGTTCGACGGCGTCAACGACCGCCTCATGCGGCTCGCCCTCAAGGACCACCGCGTGGACGAGCTGGCCGAGCCTCTCATGGAGATCCTGGGGGCCATCGGCATCATGGGCGCCATCTGGTACGGCGGCTACCGGGTGATCAGCGGGGCGCTCACGCCCGGCGAGTTCTTCTCGTTCACGACCGCGGTCATCCTCCTCTATGGTCCCGTGCGCCAGCTCGGGCGCATGATGAACACGATCCAGCAGTCGATCTCGTCCGTGGAGCGCGTCTTCGACATCCTGGACACCCCGCCCACCATCACCGACAAGGCGGGCGCCGTCACCCTCCAGGACTTCCACGACCGGATCGGCTTCGAAGCGGTGTCCTTCCGGTATCCGGAATCCGAGGACGACGTCCTCAGCGACATTACGCTGACCGTGAGCAAGGGAGAGATGGTCGCCTTCGTCGGCATGTCCGGGGCGGGCAAGACGACCCTCATGGATCTGGTCCCGCGCTTTCACGACGTCAAGGCCGGCCGGATCACCCTCGACGGGCGGGACGTTCGCGACATCTCCGTCGCCTCCCTGCGCGCCCTCATGGGCATCGTCACCCAGGAGACTTTTCTCTTCGCCGACACCATCGCCTACAACATCGCCTACGGCCGGCCGGGAGCGACCCAGGCGCAGATCGAGCACGCCGCGCGCCTGGCCCAGGCCCACGACTTCATCGCCGCGCTCCCCGAAGGCTACGCGACGTCCGTGGGCGAGCGGGGTGTCAAGCTCTCGGGCGGCCAGCGTCAGCGCATCGCCATCGCGCGGGCCTTTCTCAAGGACCCACCCGTCCTCATCCTGGACGAGGCAACCTCGGACCTCGATGCGGAGAGCGAGTTTCTCGTGCAGCAGGCGCTCGGCGAGCTGGTGAAGAACCGCACAGTGTTGGTGATCGCGCACCGGCTGGCCACGGTGAAGCATGCGGACCGCGTGGTCGTCGTCCACGACGGCCGCCTCGCCGAGGTGGGCACCCACGACGAGCTGATGACACGCGAGGACGGCATCTACCGCCGTTTAGCGCAACTGCAATCGTTGGACGCTCTGTCCACCAACTAGCATCCTGCTAGCACACCGGGCCGGCCCGGGGGCACTTCCCCCGCGGACGACAGTGACTCGGGGCGCGCCACGTAAGTTGTACCCACGGCTCATGACTTGTCTCGCACATGCAACAACGCGACGCGCATCACGGATATGCCCCATGTCATATACACCGCCTCCCTTCACCAACCATTCGCCGATCCGTCGCGGTGGCTTCGTTTCGTAGTTCTCACGTTGCGGCGGGCTCGTCACCTCCCGCCTCGCTGGCCGCCGCCTCGGCCTCCCGACGGTCCGCCTGGACCTGGCGCAGCCGGTCCATCACCTTGTGGAGCTTCTTGTCGATGGCGGCCTCATACCGAAGCACGAGATCGAGGTCCCGTCCCTCAGGCAGCATGTAGCTCCGGACCCTGGCGTCACCCTCGCGCTGCTCCGTCGCCTCGACCTCTCGCAGGCGCTCCCGCAGTCGGTCGCGTTGGACCCTTAGCTCCTTGAGGAGCTGCTTCCGCTCGACATCATCCGGCAGGCTGTCCATCGGCTTCTTGGGAGCCGGTGGTACGCGGATACGGTCCCGAAAGTGATCCTCTAGGAACCCGGATGATTCGACTGACCAGTCGCCTCGTTGGACCTCTTCGGTCGCCACCTCCAGCTTCTCCAGCAGATGCTGGAGGCCCAGGACACTCTCCTCTAAGCTCTCGCCAGCGGCGAGGGCTTCTTGGAAGCGGCCTTCGCGTCGTGCAGTCTCCTGATCTCGCTGATCCTCGATCTGGCGCTGGATGGCGCCGCCCTCGTATCGCTGCGCGCGCCGCCCCTTCCAGAGATATCCCGTCATCATCTGCACGAGGATATCCTCGAGCGGCCCGACCGGCTGGTAGTGCGCGCGGAGGCCAGCGCGCAGCTCTTCGAATGCCGTCAGATCCTCCTGGCCCTCACCACCCATGATTATGAGCTGGTCGCACAAGATGCCATGCTTCACGGCGTTCATCTTCGATTTCTCCTTTCCGGCCTGCGTCTTGGGGCCGGTCGACTTCTGGGCGTTCGTGCGGTTCGCCGTTCGCTTTCGTTCGCTCACTGGTCTTCGTTCGCTCATGGCAGGCTTCTGTCCCTTCTCAGCGTCCATCGGTATCTCCTTGGCTTATCGGTTAGAGTTTCTTGAGTTGACCGTCACGTGGCGCGATCCGGCGCCACAATAGGTCATAGTCCTTGTCTTGCACGAGCTCAGGAACGTTCTGATTCTCAGCATCGTCATCCTCGCCGTCGGAGCTTTGGGCCGTCCCCTCACTCGAGGGCTTGGCCAGCGCCTCTGCCTTCTGCTGCTCCTCCTGCGCCTTGATGGCGGCATCCTGCTGGTCCTTCATCACGTCGTACTCCCAGGGCAGGCCATGGCGGCCGACATAAGGCATACGGAATTTCTGCTTTGGCTGTTTCAACAGCAGCTCCCGTCCATGTCGAATGAGCCAGCCGCGGAGGACCGGATGCATCGTGCCGTTCTCCCACTCGCGCTGGAGCCGTCGCCTCACCACAGGATTCCCGAGGGTGAAGGACTGGATCCGGGTGGTCTGGGAAACCTGGGCGGCTTCGGCGCGCTGCCGCTCCTCCCAGTCCCAGGGACGGCCATCCTTGCCGATGTAGGGCATCCTCGTGGACTTGATCGGCTCTCCCTTGGGCGGCTTCCGATAGCCCCAGTCGAGGAGCTTGATGAATACCGACACCCGCACCGTACCGTCCTCGCACTGACGCCTGAGCACAGCGGCCCCCGCGGTGTTGTCGAGGGTGAGCGACCGCAGAAATCCCTTGAGGGCCGGAGGGGCCTGGGATGGGGTCTTGGCTTGACGGCCGATACTCTGGTGCTTCTGCTGCTTGATGCGAGATCCGGATGTCCCGGATCGACTCTGGCCTTCGCGCGCATTCGGCTTCATGTCCTACCTCCCTTGCAAGTGGTGAAAAACAAAAACCCCTGAGCAGAACCGGAGGCCGGTCAAACTTCTGGCCGTCCGGGTCCTTCTCAGGGGTTTCGTCCCTGTCGTGCACGTATTATAGCGCTCGGCTCCCCTAGCTCGTCAACCGAACCCCCCTCAGCGCTTCTTGGGCTGGAGCCGCCGCTGGTGCGACGGGAGAATGCCGAGCTCCTCCCGGTACTTGGCCACCGTGCGTCGCGCGATGGTGAGACCCTGCCCGCGTAGGACCTGGGCGATCTCCTGGTCCGACAGCGGC
>DASQAK010000046.1:0-23159 GCA_035635755.1 Candidatus Methylomirabilota bacterium
CCGAACTCGATGTCGTGGGCGGCCACGCGCAGAGGGCCCGAGCGCGCGGTCCCGACCTCGATGCTCTGCACGGGAACGAAGAGGACATTGGCGGTGCCGGTGGCGCCCTTGACAGAGCCGCGCAGGCTGTCCCGCACGCCGATGCCCAGCCCGGCGAGGACGCGCGGGTTGATCACGGTCACCGACGCACCCGTGTCGAGCATGAGCTGCACCGATCCGCTGCCGTTGACCCTGGCCGTGACCATGATGGGCTTGCCCGGGGTGAAGGTGATGCGGGTGGCCTTGCTCGCCTCGGGCGAACTCGACGTCGCGGCCGGAGCGGCCGCGGGGAGCTCCGGATATGCCAGAAACTGGGCCCGCGAGCGATAGCGCTCCGGGACGCTGTCGAGGCCCTGGGAATAGTGGGCGGCACCCTGGTCGTCCGTCCACCGGTACATCTGCGCCCACGCAGGGCTCCCCCAGCACAGAAGCGCCGCCGCGAGGGCGACCAGGGGGCCGAGCGCCTTGGTCCAGCTCATCACGAGGCGATTATAGCGTGGCCGCCTCATTTTCAGTGGGGTTCAGGACAGGGGCGGGGCGCCCGGCTCCAGCGATTCCAGGCGGTCTCGTAGACCACCATCTCGTCCGCCCCCGCCACGGTCTTGCGCTCGAGCCGCACGCGATAGACGGGCGTGAAGCGGTCTCCGCGAGAGGCCAGCTCCGGGAACCACGCCGGGAAGATGATCAGGTAGTCGGGGCACGCGCGCTCGAGATAGCGGAGCACGCCCTTCTCCCCTTCCCGACGGTAGGGAATGATGGCCGGCGTGACCAGGCCCATCACGTCCACGGCCTCTCGCCGTCCGACATACACGATGGCGCCAACGTCGTTGAGGGCCAGCCGCGCGCCAGGGGGCGTGTGCTCGCTGACCCAGCGGCCGAGATGGACCTGCATCGCGTCGATGTTCTGCACGGCCCACGCGTAGCGGACGGCTCCGGACCAGAGGGGCACCACGGACGCGACGACGAACAGCACGATAGCCGCACGCCGCAACCACCCCTGATCCGATTCAGCCCTCGCCTCGCCGCTGAGGCAGCGGCTCAACTCGAACTGCGGCCCTCTCCCCTGAGGGGAGAGGGATGAAGTACGCAAAGGTGATAGCGCCGTGACAGCGACACAGATCGCGAGCGGGAGGAGCTGAATCGAGTAGCGTCCCTCCTGAAAGGCGGGGCCGCGATAGGGCGCCAGGAGCGCCATGCCCAGCGGATGAAGAAGGAGGATCGATGCGGGCAAGAGGGCGGCCCGGCCATGCCGGCGCCAGAGCATCCAGAGGCCGGGAAGGATGAGGACGGGCAGGAGGACATCGACCGACACGAGCCAGGCCGCCCACTCAGCCTCGAATCGCCAGGGCCGCACGAACAAGGTCTCGGTCACCGGCGCCCGGGTGCCCGCGAGCAGACCGACGAGCCCGCCCTCGATCTTGGCGGCGGCGGTCGCGGGAAGCGGCGTCCCCGCCGTCCAGAGATTGAAGGCGATCCAGGGCGAGAGCACGGCGGCGGGAAGGCCGAGAGACACGACGCTCCGCTTCAGGGTCAGCGGGCCGCCGAGCCAGAACAAGGGCACGAGCAGGACCGACTCGGGGCGGGCGAGCGCGGCCGCGCCGATGAGGAGCGCGGCGAGGGTGACGCGGCCCGAGGCATGAGCGCAGAGCGCCCCGGTGACGAGGAGGGCGGCCAGCGTCACCTCCATCCCGGAGAGCGCTCCCCACGCCATCGGCGCGCTCAACGCCGTCACGAGCCCGGCGCCAAGCCCCAGGAGGGGCTCGCCCGTCCACTGGATGGCGAGCCGACGGGCCAGCCATGCGCTGCCCACGGCCGCGGCCACGCCCGCGATCTTGACCCACGCGACGTGAGCGCCCGCGATCGCGAAGAGCCCGGCGAGGAGGATCGTCCAGAGGGGCGCCGTCGAGCCCGGGACGGAGACGCCGGGGTTGTAGGCGAAGCCCCGTCCCTCGGCGAGATTGCGCGCGAACTGGAGATGGATCCACGAATCGTCGAGGGGAAAGCCAGAGGCGCCCAGGGATCCCGCGATCTGGCGCTCGCGGAGAAGGTAGAGGCCGACGGCGGCGGCGAGCCCCGCCAGGATCAGCCCGGCGGCGGCGCGGCCCTTCAACGGGCGGGGCGAACGAAGGTGTAGCCCGCGTACTCCACGCGCCCCCGGCCGAGCGGCAAGACATAGAGGTATCGGCCATAGGGCAGCTGCACTTCCAGGAGTCCCGGCGGGCGCGGCTCTTCCGGGTCCCAGTGGTCCACGAACCACACGAGCTGTCGGACGCGCCGCGGCACCTCGATGGTCGAGCTGGGGGTCAGGATCATGGTCGCCGACGATTGGGGCGCGTAGAAGCCGCGCGGCGGCTCGCCGACCTGCAGCTGGTAGATCGCGTACTCCGGCATGTAGAACATCGCGTGACGGAGCCACGGGTAGGAGCGCCGGTTGCCGAGCTCCGTGACGAGCACGGTGTCCGAGGGATCGTAGACGGCGCGGATGGTGTCGACGTAGGTCCGGATGACCGCTTCGTGCTCGCGCAGGGCCGCTGCCGTGCGACTCATGATCCAGTCGTGGGCCTCGTCCTTCGCGCGCCAGACCCACGCGTCGCCCGTGCGGTTGTTGAACTCGCGCGGCACGGGGCGCGCGCTCACGAAGAAGCCCGTGCTGACGAGGCAGAGCGGGACCAGGGCGGCCGCCGTCAGCCCCCAGCGCCAGTTGGGCCGGCGGAGCCGCTCCGAGCCCGCGGCCACCGCCTCGACGAGCACGCGACTCAGGAGGATCACGAGAGCGGGGAGAAAGGTCAGCACGTAGCCGGCCTGACCGAAGTGCACGAGCGTGTAGAACGCTGCGGGCGGAACGACCCAGACGGCGAGGAACCATTCCGGGCGTCCCCAGCCTGCCCGGCGCAGGTAGAGGGGCAGGGCCGCGGCCGCCAAGGCCAGAGGGCCGAGGCCGATCACCACCGAAGCCAGGACATAGCGAGCCTGCGCGAGGGTGACATCCAGCGAGCCGCCCAGCACCGACGTGGGGAGAACCACCGAGCCGTAGAGCTGGCTCGAGGCGCGCAGGTAGGCCTCGAGCCCTCCCGTCAGCCAGAGCATGGGCAGGAGCCAGGTCAGCACGGCGCCACCCATGACGAGCAGTCCCCGCCCGATCCGCCCGAGCCGACGGATGCCCCGCTGTTCGAGTTGAGCGGCGGCCATCGGCCTACGCGAGACGAGGGCTGGGTTGATCGCGCAGGCGAGCCAGAGCGGGAAGAGCAAGACGAGCACGGACTGGCGGATCCCGCCCACGAGGCCGAGGGCGAGGGCGCCCGCATAGAGCTGACGCGTGTCCCCTCGAAGGGCGCCCCAGGTGAACCAGGCGACGAGGACGGCGCCGAAGGCTTCCCCCGCATACGTGAGACCGACGGACCCGTAGAACCAGAAGAGCGGGCTCACGGCGAGGAGCGCGGCGGCGGCGGCGGCCGTCACCCGATCGTAGAGCGCTCGAGCGAGCCAGTACACCATGAGCGTCGTGCCTGCGCTGAAGAGCATGGCCAGGGTGACGTAGGCCATGTTGGGATCGCCGAGCGAGGCATTGAGGAGGCGCCCGAGGGCGACATAGAGCAAGTACCCGGGCGGGTGGGGCTGGTGCTTGGCGACGTCGAACTCCCGGAGGGCGAGCGCGAACTGCACGGCGTCCCAGTTGTAGAGCATGCGCGCCCGGTACGGCCAGCGAGAGACGAGGGTGAGCGCGGCGAGCCCGCCGGCGATCCAGGTGTCTCCGTGCCTGAGGAGGTGAGCGCGGGCGCCTTCGGCCCATGTCCGGGCCAGGCTCACGCGCGCCCCCAGACGCGATCCGCCGCTCCGAAGATGGCCGAGGAGTCGCCGAGCGAGGCGCGGGCGATGCGGAGATCGCGCGACATGAGGGTCGCGTGCGCCCGCACCTGACGCTCGATGGCCCCGATGAGCGCGGGCACCGCGGTCATGATCCCCCCGCCCAGGACGAGCAGCTCGGGGTTGAGAAGGGTGACGTAGTTGGCGATGGCCGACCCCAGATACCGCTCGGCGTCGCCCCAGATCCGGCGCGCGAACTCGTCTCCCGCCGCGGCGGCGCGGGCCACGAGGGCCGCCGTCACCCGCCCGGCATCGCCGCCCGTGTCGTCCTTGAGGCAGGTCGCCGTGCCGTCGACGAGCGCCGTCTCCACACGCCGCATGAAGCCCTGGCCCGAGGCATAGGCCTCGACGCAGCCGCGCTGCCCGCAGACACAGGGTATGCCGTCCGGGACGATCTGGGTGTGACCGAGCTCGCCCGCGACGTTGCTCGCGCCCTTGAGGAGCAGGCCGTCCATCACCGCGCCCGAGCCGACTCCCGTGCCGACGAAGACGGCGATCAGGCTCTTGGTTCCCCGCCCCACCCCGAATCGGTACTCGCCCCAGGCCGCCGCGCGCACGTCGTTCTCCACGTAGGTCGGCAGGCCGAACGCAGATTCGATCTCGTCACGGAGGGGGACATCGTCCCACTGGAGATTGGGCGCGAAGACGACGGCTTGGGTCACGGGATGAATCTGCCCGGCGGCGGCGATCCCGATGCCGGCCACCCGCGCCGGGTCGGTAGAGTCGAGCAGCCGGCTGATGACGCGCTTGAGATTGGCGAGAACGCCGGGCGCGCCCTTCCAGGCCTCCGTCTGCACCTCGAGGCGCCCGAGAAGCTCGCCCTCCCCGCTGAGGAGACCGCCGCGTAGTTTGCTCCCGCCGAGGTCGATGCCGACGGCACTCCGATCGGAGGACACGAGCAATCGCGCGGCGGTGTCTGAGTCGAGGGCGGCGGGACGGTCAGACCTTCTTGTCTTCGTCCTTCTTCGCTGTGGACGGGGTCTCGTCCACCGGGTCCGTCACGCCCTTCTTGAACTCCTTCACGCTCGATCCGAGGGAACGGGCGAGTCCGGGCAGCTTATTGGCCCCGAAGAGGACCAGGATGATCACGAGAATGACCAGCAGCTCTTGCATTCCCAACCCAAACATGGCGCGGCTCCTTTCCTTTGCTAAAGCGCCCTTACCCTACGCGGACGTGAGCAGGTTGTCAACGCGAGAGACCGGGCTACGGCGTGCGGAGGACGCGGCGCTCGCCTAGTCGGACGGTGACCCGCTGGGCGTCGAAGTACTCCATGAGGGGGATGGCGTACTTGCGGCTGATGCCCAGGAGGTCCTTCACGTCGCCCGGACCGATGTCCTTCTTGACGTGGAGATGGGCCACCAGCTTGTCCTGGATCTCCTGGAGGGCCGCCGAGTGGAAGAAGATCGACTCCTTGACGCGCACCAGGCGGCGGTCGGCGACCAGGAGCTGGAAGAGCTGGTGCTTCTCGGTGCCCTTGACCCCCAGCCGCCCCAGGGCTTCCTCGGGGCTCGGGGGGGCGGCCCCTGCCCGGCGAAAATCGGCCTCGAGGCCGTCGACCACGCGCTGCTGCTCGGGGGTGAGGCGGATCTCGTGAGAGGCGAGCCGGACCTGGTCACGCTCGCTTCGCACGAGGCCCTCGGCCTCGAGGGTGGACACGAGCTGCGTGAAGACCTTCTCCTGCGCGTGCCCGGCGCGGCTCCGGAGCTCCTCCCGCGAGATGCCGCCGCGCAGAGGGTTCTGGGCGTGAAAGGCTTCGAGCAGAGCCAGCGTCTGCTCGCGCAGCCGCTGGCTCGCCTCGCGGTGCACGAACCACTCGCGATCCACGGGCGTAATCGCCTGCTCGCGCGAAAGCTCCTCGAGGAGCACGCGCAGCCGCTCGGGGCCGAAGGGCGTGCGGGCTCGGAGATCGGCCGCGCGCAGGCCGGCCGCGCCGGCCTGGCGGAGGTGCTCCTCGACCACCTGGGCGGGGGTGCCCCGCTCCAGCAGGCGCAGGTGCTCCAGGAGAGCGTCGCCCTTCCGCTTGAAGCGCGGCGGCGAGATGTCCAGCACGGTGCCGCCGCCGATGGTGACGATGGGTGAGTACGAGCGGATGACGTAGCGATCGCCAGGCAGCGCGCAGACGAGCGCCTCGAGCCGGAAGCGCCCGTAGGTGACGCTGCCCGGCTCGATCGCCTGCGGACCCACGAGGAGCACTCGGGCCATCACCTCCTGTGTGCCGACGTGAAAGCGCACGCGATCGCGCGTCTTGAGCGGCCGCGGCGCGTCGGCGAGGAGCTCGAGCGAGGCATCGGCGAGGAGCGTGGGGAGGAGCGCCCCGGGCGGCGCCACGACGTCACCCCGCTCGAGGGACGCGCGCTCCACGCCCTGGAGGTTGACGGCGGTGCGTTGTCCCGCCTGCGCCGCCTCGACGGGCCGGCCATGCACCTGGAGTCCGCGGACCTTGGCCTGAAGGCCGCGGGGAAAGACCTCCGTCCGGTCGTCCACGCCGAGCCGTCCCGCCATGAGGGTGCCCGTGATCACGGTGCCGAAGCCCTTGACGGTGAAGACGCGGTCGATGGGCAGCCGAGCCGTCTGATCGGTGCCGCGCTCGGGAACGCGGGCCGCGAGCTCGGCGAGCGTCTGCCGCAGCTCGGACAGCCCCTGCCCCGTCTTGACGGACACGGGCACGATGGGGCAGCCCGCGAAGAGCGTGTCCGCGAGGAGCCGCGTCACGTCGTCCTTGACCAGCTCGATCCAGTCGGGCTCGACGAGATCCGTCTTGGTGAGGGCGACCATGCCCGCCTTGATGCGGAGGAGCTGGCAGATGGCGAGATGCTCGCGCGTCTGCGGCATCACGCCCTCGTCGGCCGCGATGACGAGGAGCGCGAGATCGATGCCGCCCACCCCCGCCAGCATGTTCTTGACGAAGCGCTCGTGGCCCGGCACGTCCACGATCTCGATGGTGAGGCCGTCCGGCTCTTCGAGGAAGGCAAAGCCGAGGTCAATCGTTATGCCTCGCGCCTTCTCCTCGGGCAGCCGATCGGTATCGGTGCCGGTCAGCGCCTTGACGAGCGACGTTTTCCCATGATCGATGTGCCCCGCGGTTCCTACAACCACATGCTTGGCAGGGACACGGGCCCCGTCCATCATTCAGCTGCGGGGGCCCCGACATGGCCCCCGCACTCCCCCATGTTCGCGCCTCGGCTCGCCTGGCTCGCCTTCTCCGCACTCACCGCTCTTGTCAAGGCTAGAGCGACGCGAGGATTGTGGCGAGAGCGGGGACGTCGGCGGGAAGCACGGTACGGAAGTCGAGGAGCAGCCGGTCATCGAGGAGGCGGCCGAGGACAGGCGGCCGCGCGGCCCGGAGACGGTCGTCGAGATCCTCGGGGCGGCGCTCCGCGCTGCCGAGGGCGAGGGCGACCGTGGGCAGCTCCACTGTGGGCAGGGCACCGCCCCCGACCTGCGAGGTCGCGTCCACCAGCATCGCGCCCAGTCGTGACTGGACCTCGGCGGTGAGCCGACGCAGGAGCCCACGCGCCCGCCGCCGGATCGCCGCCGGCGGCTCCGTCAGCATCCGGAGCGTCGGAATGGTCTCGAGCGCTTCTCCCGCTTCGTAGGCGTACAGCGTCGCCTCCAGCGCGGCCACCGTGAACTTGTCGACGCGGAGGGCGCGGTTGAGGGGGTTCCTGGCGAGCCGCTCGACGAGCTCGGCCCGGCCCACCACGATGCCGGCCTGGGGGCCGCCGAGGAGCTTGTCGCCGGAGAAGGAGACGATGTCCACGCCCGAGGCCACCACCTCGGGCACCGTCGGCTCGTACGGGAATCCATAACGCCGGAGATCGACCAGGCAGCCGGAGCCCAGGTCTTCCATCACGGAAATGCCGCGCTCGCGCCCGAGTAGGCTGAGCTCGCGGGACGACACGGCGGCCGTGAAGCCGACCACGCGGTAGTTGGACGTGTGCACCTTGAGAATGAGTCCCGTCTCGGGGCCAATGGCCTGGGCATAGTCCTTGAGATGGGTGCGGTTCGTCGTGCCCACCTCGCGCAGCACGGCGCCCGAGCGGCGCATGATGTCCGGGATCCTGAACTCGCCGCCGATCTCGATCAGCTCGCCACGCGAGACGATCACTTCCTTGCCCCGGGCCAGACTCTCGAGGGCGAGCAAGACGGCAGAGGCGCAGTTGTTGACGACGAGGGAGGCGGGCGCGCCCGTCAGGCGCTGGAGCAGGCCGTCGACATGGGCGTAGCGCGAGCCCCGTTCCTTCTGGCCGATGTCCATCTCGAGATTCGTGTAGCCGGCCGCCGCCGTGCGGAGCCGCTCCTGCGCGAGGGGCGAGAGCAGCGCGCGTCCGAGATTGGTGTGCAGGACCACGCCGGTAGCGTTGATGACTCGATCGAGCGAGAAGACGCCGCTCCGTGTCAGACGGTCGACCACTCGCTCCGCGAGGGTCGAGGCTTCGGCGACGGAGGAGGCGCCCTCGAGCACCCGCCGTCTCTCGGCCGCGAGCACCTCGCGCGCGGATTCAGTGACCCGCTGGCGCGGCACGGAGCGCAGATCCCGATGCGCGGCCGCGCGCCCCACGAGCGCGTCCACGCCGGGCAGGCCGCGCAGCAGGGCCTGGGCCCTATCCGCCCGCGGCAAGCTCGGTCTCCACTCGCGCGCGCACCCGCGCGATCACCTCACGGGCCTCGTGGCGGATGGCCTCCGTCCCCGCGCGGCGCGCCTCGGACTGCAAGAGGCGACGCACGGCCTCCTCGGTCAGCCCCGCCCACAGCTCGTCGAGATCGCGGGCCGAGAAGCCCTGGCCCTTGAGGGCGCGCGACCACTCGCGCGCCAACTCCTGCACGAGTCGATCGCGCTCGGTGGCGAGGCGCCGCGCGCGCTTTACCAGCTCCGGCAGCTTGGGGGGCATGGGCTACTCCCTGACGTAGCGACGCACGGAGTCCACGAGATTCGGCTCCCAGCGCGTGGTGGACACGCATTCGAGGCCCGGCTCCATCCTGAGCTTGCCGGGCTGGCCGAGACGAAGGGTGCGCATCTTGCTGTTGATCTGGATGTCGGTGGTGGCACCGCTGGGCCGCACGAACACCGTGAAAGCGGCCAGGGCCTCGCCCTCGAGCGGCGTCTCGCCCTTGCGGCCACAGTCGGCGTAGACGCCGATGGGGGACACAAAATCGTCCGACGCGATCACGCCCGAGTCCTTGGCGACCACGCGCAGCGGGACGTTGTCGAAGGCCAGCGCCCGGATGAGGGCGCCCCAGGTCCGGTCGTACGAGGCCGCGACCTGGTCACGGTACGGCGGCGGCTGGAGGGGCGAGATATACGAGGCGCAGCCGCTCGGGCCGCTGAGCCCGACGAGGACGATTGCCAGGACCGCCGTGTGAGGCCGCCGCATGACCGCATTTTACCCCGGGTGATGGTCGATCCCGCGATAGGCACGGATGAAGCGGCGGATACGCGCCTCATCGAGCTCGTCGAAGGCCTCGAGGCGGGTCCAGGCCGTGAGCGCGATGCGCGTCTTCATGCCGGGATAGGGGGCGAGGATGACCTGGCGATCGTAGCTCGACACGATGGCCGTGAGCTTGGCCACGAGGTCGAGACAGCCCTGGGGACAGTGATACTGGACCATGACGCCGCCGTCCTCGAGATTGTGGACCTGGAGCTGGCGCGGGATGGGCTCGGTGTGGATGCCCCACGGCGCCACGTACGGCATGTGCGGTCCCGAGGTGGGCGGATCCGAGTTGTACGGCGGGATGGCCTCGCTGAAGGTCTGGACGTGGCGGTTGCCCTGATCGGGAAATCGCTGGCCGGGAAGATCGGCGGCCGCGCGATACACGTACACGCCCACCACGATGGCAGCGAGGAGGGCGATCCCGCCGCCGAGAAGCCAGGGGGCGTTCCGGCGGCGACGCCCGACCGTGTCCTGCCCCTTGGGGTGTCGCTGTTCCTTGCTCATGGCTGTGACCCGCGATCGAAGCTCTGGCGGAAGCGTGTGGGAGTCGAACCCACCTCCGACTTGTCTAGAGCCGGACGCCGGATTTGAAGTCCGGGGCGTGCACCGGCGCCGCAAACGCTTCCATGGAGCTGACCCTGCGCCAGATCGGCACAGGGAGTGTACCATCGCCCACGCTCGAGGGCGCCGCGTGGCGCCGCCCCAAGGGGGATATACTCGAGGGGATGGTGCCATCTCACGTATCGAGCCAGTACCTCGCCCCCGCGGCATTCGTGGACAGCGACGACGCGCGAGTGGTCGCCTGGAGCCGCCACGTCTGCGGCGACGAGCCCGATGAGACTCGGCGCGCCGTACGCCTCTACTACGCGGTCCGCGACGACATCACCTACACGCCGTACGCCGATTTCCGCTCGCCCGAGACCTACCGGGCGAGCGCGTGCCTGGCGCGCGGCGGGGGGTTCTGTGTGGCCAAGGCCGCCCTCCTGGCCGCGGGGGCACGCGCAGCGGGCATCGCGGCCCGGCTCGGCTTCGGAGACGTGCGCAACCACCTCTGCACCCCGCGGCTGCGCGCGCTGATGGGGGGCGACGTCTTCTACTACCACGGCTATACCGAATTCTCGCTCGGGGGACGATGGGTCAAAGCGACCCCGGCCTTCGACCGCGCGCTCTGCGACCGCTTCGGCGTTCGCCCGCTCGAGTTCGACGGGCGCGCCGACTCCCTCTTCCATCCCTACGACGCGAGCGGCCGGCGACACATGGAGTACGTGGGCGAGCGAAGCCCACGCGCCGATGTTCCCGTGGCCGAGATCATGGCGACCTTCGAGCGTGCCTACCCCGGCCTCATGAGCGAAGGCGCGACGATACCGGTAAAGCGGTTTCGCGACGAGGCCGAGCGGCTCTGACGGCCCCGCCCACCTTCTCGAACACGCGCCGGCAATTGCCGCCGAGCATCTTCGCGACCTCCTCCCTGCCGTAGCCGCGATCGAGCAGACCCTGCGCGAGAGAGGGCCAGCGATCGTAGCTCGTGAAGATCGCGCCGGGGCCGATGCCGTCCATGTCGGTGCCGACGCCGACATGCTCGACGCCCACGGCGTCGACGAGCCGGGAGATGTGGTCGACGTAGCCGGGGATGTCGTCCCCGCGATATCCCCGGATATAGGGCATGGCGCCGATGACCCCGCCCGTGCCCGCGATCAACCGGGCGTGCTCGACGGTGATGAAGCGCGCCCAGCCGCTGCCGTCCTGAATATTGGAGTGGGAGAGGATGATCGGCTGCGTGGTCGTCTCGGCCACCCCGCGCACGACGTCCAGGGTAGCGTGAGCGACATCGACCACGATGCCGAGACGATTCATCTCGCGCACGGCTGCGCGGCCGAACGGCGTGAGCCTACCGTGCACGGGCGCCTCGGTCTGGATGTCGCCGAGCTCGTTCACCCGATAGTGCACGAGCTGGAGGGAGCGGATCCCCCCGTCGAAGGCCTCCTGCACGCGGTCCACCCTGCCTTCGAGAAAGTCGCACCCCTCGACGGCGAGGATGCCGCGCACGGGCGCGGAGGCGGGCACGCCGAGCTCCTCGGCGCGCAGCACGAGCGGCATTCCCGCGCCCGCGCTCCAGGTCCGCAGCAGGTCCATCTGGCGCCACATCGAGGCATAGAGCTCGCCGGGCTGGGGCTGGCGCGTTGCCCGCAGGCCGCCGCTGGCACCCCGAGCGATGACGGGCGCGTCCGAGGTGGCTGTGAGACTGATCACCTTCACGAGCCCGACCTCCGCGCTCCGCCGATGTCCCGCCAGGGTGTCGGAGGCCGTGCTCGCGAACAGCCCAGGATGCGAGTGGAGATCGAACGAGAGTGTGGCTTCCAGCAGGTCTCGCGTCGGCCCCGGCGGCGGCGGGAGCGGGCGGGCGCAGGCCGCGGCCAGCACGGGCGTGGCGACGGCGGCGAGAAAGCCCCGCCGGCTCAGCCATTCCGACGACGGATCATCTTCGCCCGCGTGGGCGAGCGCGAGCAGTCGCGTCCAGGAATCGAAGCAGCTCGCCCTGCACATGCGTCAATCCTCCTCCGCGACGGCGACCGCGCCTCGCGAGCCCTCCTGATTCTACTCGGATCGAGTGATGGCGAGCGTGGCTCCCGCGAGGAGCGCCCCGGCGGCGGCCAGGGAGGGCACGAGAAGGGTCCCGGTGGCGTCGTAGACCATGCCGGCGAACACGGGGCCGACGATCTGACCGAAGCCGAAGGCGGCCGTCATCACCGCGAGCGTGCTTCGCGGATCCCCCTGGGCGATCCGCCGGGCCCAGGTGAGGCCGAGGGCGGTGATCCCCATGAAGGTGGCCCCGAGGAGCGCGGCGGCGAGGAGTATGCCGGTCGGGCGAACCCATAGCGCGCTGGCCGCGACGCCGATGGCTTCCAGCACGCACGCGAGGGCAAACGATCGCGAGATCCCGACCCGGCCCTCCACGGCCGTCCACACGCCGACGGACGGCGCCGCGGTCAATCCGACGAGGAGCCAGACGAACGCCTCCAAGGCGCGCACCTGGGGCGAGGCGCGCACGATGGCCACGAGAAACGTCGCCGTGATGATGTAGCCGAAGCCGAAGAGGCCATAGGCCATGACGAGGGTTGCAAGAGGCGACGCCGTCCGGCCCGGGGTCGCGGGCGCGGTCGCCGTGACGTCGCCTCGATCCGGAATGAGCGCGGCGACGATCCCGACCGCGGCGAGGGACGTGAGACCCGCGGCGAGCCACGCCGCGCGCCAGCCCCACGAGAGGAAGACGACCACGGCGGAGACCGCGATGCCCGTGCCGACGCCGGCAAAATGCACCGACGACAGGCCTGGCCGGCCCCCCCGACCGATCCGGTCGAACACGAGGGCCGAGGAGTACACGAGTCCGAAGGCGCTCGCCACACCACCCGCGAAACGCAGGAGGAGGAAGGCGGGGCTCGAGGATGTCACGGCCATGGCGGCCGTGGTGAGCGCGCTGACGAGGAGGGCGACGAGGAGCCAGCGGCGGCGGGAGCCGGGCAGGCCGGGCATGGCGGCCACGAGCGCCCCGGCAAGGTAGCCGGCGTAGTTCGCGGAGGCGAGCAGACCCGCGGCGCTCTTGGTCATCCCGAGATCCTCGACCATGAGGGGCAGGATCGGCGTGTAGACGAATCGCCCGATGCCGACCGCCGCGGCCATGGCCACCAGGCCTCCGAGGGCGATCGAGGACAGCCGATTCGATGCGGCCGCTGGAGACAGACCCGCGCCGATGTCGTGGTCCTCGTCGCCCCGCTACGCCGCGCCTGGCTTCGCGGGCACCGGATCAGAGCTTGTCAGACGGCACCTCGCCCAGGAAGCCGGGCAGCATGAGCACGCACAGCCGGTTCACGCTGGAAGATTGGTCGATCACGTGGTGCATGCCCATGGGGAACAGGGCCAGCTCGTTCGCGCCGAGGCGCTGCTCGGAATACCGTCCCGTCGTCGGATCATAGGTCCTGAGGTGGATCCACCCGTCGAGCATGAAATAGATCTCATCGAATTCTGGATGATAGTGGGCGATGGTGGGCTTGATGTTCGGGCATATCGCCACATTGAGCTTCAAGTAGTCTGCCGTCGACAGGATCATGTCGACCTCGCCGCACGTGACCGTCTGGGTCTTGACCATGTCCGCCACCAGCTTCACGAGCATCGTGAGCGTCCTCCGTTCGTGACGTCAGCCCGCGTATGGCACGCGCGTCATTAGGTGCTGTTGGGGGTCGCGGGGCGGATCGCGGGGGATCGAGGGGGAGCAGAGGGACGGAACGGGTAGGCGAGCTGCCGAGCATAGCTCTCGGGGACGGGATCGCCCTCGAGACCGTAGCGGGCGGGCCACCGGTCGCCGGGCAGATGGAAGGTCCCGAAGACGAGATCGATCACGGGCAGGTGCACGGCGAAATTCTTGTCCACCGCTTCGGCCTCGGCGCTGTGGTGCCAGTGGTGGAACTGCGGCGTGGCGAGCACCCGCCGCAGGAAACCGAAGCGGAAATTCACGTTCGCGTGGATCAAAATGGCCTGGAAGGACACGAAGACCAGGTACGCGTAGGTGGGGCCCGTGGCGAATCCCAGCACGTAGACGGGCACGAAGCCCACGGCGCGCGTGACCACGATGTCCACGAGGTGCAGCCGCGAGGCGGCGAGCCAGTCGAGGCACTGCGCCGAATGGTGCACCTGGTGGAAGCGCCAGAGCCAGGGCACGGCATGAAAGAGACGATGGGTCGTGTACTGGGTGAGATCGGCGATGACGAGGATCTCGGCGAACTGGAGGAGCATGGGCTGGCCGGCGATGGCGGACCGCAGGGTCGGACTGACGGCCCAGCGAAAGAACACGGCGGCAGGCACGAGGGTGAGGAGCACGGTGGCCTGGACGAGAAGGTGACTGACCCCGAAATGGGCGAGGTCGGTGGTCCAGCCCTTGCGGAAAACCCTCTGGGCGGGCAGCCGCGCGAAGAGATGCTCGAGGGGCACGAAGACGGTGGCGAGGATGAGGAGGTTCAGGAGAAACCAGTCGAGACCGAGATGATCCGACGCACGCACGGGAGTGCTGACCTCGACCTGTGGGCCGCCCATCAGCGTGGCCAGCCCGACCAGGCCGATACCCGTGAGCCCGAGCGCCTTGCGCCGCTTGAGGAGGAGGCTGGCCGCGCTGCAGAGAAAGGCGGCCAGGAGTCCCGCCTTGATGAGACCTCGGATGAGGGTCATGTCGTAGACCGCGCGCAGCTCGGGCGTGGTCAGCACGGAGGGAAACCAGAGACAGAGCACCGCGGCCAGCCCAGCCGCGCCCAGGAGCACCGACAGCACGCCCGCGATCCAGCCGAGAGGTCCGAGCCATCGTGGCCGCGAACGCGGTCGAGCGCTCGGGGGAAACGGCATGCTCCATCATAGCAGGGCGAGCCGCGTGGTAGGCTGCCCGGAGATGAACCGGATGGTGTCCCTGGTGTGGCCGGCCATGCTCTTCGTTCTCGCCATGGCCTCGCGCGCGGAAGCGCCGCCACCCCTGACGGCGGGCCCGTCCGCGGCCGAGCAGGAATTCATCGCGCGCCACTGGCGGCGGCCCATTCCCCCCCAGGGCCCGCCTCCCGCTCGCTTCTCGCCCATCGAGCGATCTCTTCAGCCGGAGGCCTGCGGGGCCTGCCATCCCGTGCAGTTCTCGGACTGGCAAGGCTCGATACACGCCCACAGCATGGGGCCGGGCATTGCCGGCCAGCTCGTCGACTTGGTGAAGACCGATCCCCTCTCGGCCCGTTCGTGCGCGACCTGTCACGCCCCGATTGCCGAGCAGCGGCCCGAGCTCCTCGAAGGAGGGCGCTGGGTTGCCAATCCCGACTTCGATCCCGCCCTCCAGGCGCGCGGCGTCGTCTGCGCGAGCTGTCACGTCCGCGAGCATCAGCGCTTCGGGCCGCCGCGTCGCGACGGCTCGACGGCCAGCCGGGCGCCCCGCGCGAGCCTCCCCCACAATGGACTCACGCGGACCACAGCCTTTCTGCGCTCAGAGTTCTGTGCGAGCTGCCATCAGTTCGCGCCCGACGGTCCGACCTTGGCGGGCAAGCCGCTCGAAAATACGTACGAGGAGTGGCGCGGCAGCCCGGCGGCGCGCCGGGGACTCCAGTGTCAGAGCTGTCACATGCCCGATCGCCGGCATGTCTGGCGCGGCATCCACGACGCCGACATGGTCCGCTCGGGACTGGACATCGTCCTACGCGCAGCGCAGCCGCGCTACCGCCAGGGCGATATCGCCCGGGCGACGCTCACCATCGCGACCCCCCGCGTCGGCCACGCCTTCCCGACCTATGTCACGCCGGCCGTGCTCGTGCGACTCGAGCTGATCGATTCCGACGGCCGCGCCGTGCCCGACAGTCTCGAGGAGCGCCTCATCGGCCGTCAGGTCCCGCTCGATCTCTCGCGCGAGATCGCGGACACGCGCATCCCTCCGGGCGGTCGCTTCAGGCTCGACTACGCTCGGCGGCTCCCGGCGAGCGGCCTCAGACTGCGCGTCACCGTCACCGTGCTACCGGACGAGTTCTACACGCGCTTCTTCGAGGCGATGCTGTCGGCGGGCGCAGGAGGGGGAGACGACCAGATCCGGCTCGCCCTGGAGGCGACGCGCCGCTCCGCCTATACGCTCTACGAGAAAGAGCTGGCGTTGAGCTAGAGGAACACGGCCACTCTACCTGATCGGACCTCCTGGAGCGGGCGTGGGATCCTCGGGCGCGAGATCCCCCATGTCGGGCTCGAGCTGGAGAGTGTCGGCGATCTTGGTATAGCTCGAGAACATCTGCGTCACCCCGACGATCTCCATGATTCCCCGCGGGCCGACACCAAGGCGACGCATCTCGCCCAGGTGAAAGGCCGTCCCCGTGCCCGAGCGCGTGGTCAGCGAGACGGCGAAGGCGAGCGCCTCCTTGACTCGGCGCGAGAGGCGATTGTCCGCATAGGCGCGTCGCGCGGCCGCCCACACGTCCGCGGCATAGCCGGGGTCATGGGCAATGAGCCGGAAGGCCGCCGGCACCTCGGGCGACTCGTAGAAAGCGCGGATCTCGGCGAAGAGGGCGCGCGTCTCAGGCGGCGCGTCCGCTTCGTCGACCATGCCGAGGGCGCCGAGCGCATCCGCGGCCACATTGAGCGCATTGGTGATCCCGACCACCAGCGCCGCCTCGTACCAGACGGCGTCTCCCGTCATTCCCTGCAGCTTCCCGGCTGCAGTGTGGGCGATGACTCAGTACTCGCAGGCGCTGGCGCCGCTGACCGCGGCGGCAACCATCTCCTTTTCCGCCCGCGTGAACTCTCCCGGGCTCATGGCGCGCTTCATGGCGCGGCCGTGCGGTCCGCCGAACTCGGGGTCCCAGGCCATCACTCGGCTCATGGCGGGCGGCTGGTCGAAATCGTGATTGAACCACGCCTTCGAGAGCTCGAAGAGCCTCTGGGCCTCCGGGGGATACTCGGCTGCGGCTCTCAGTCTGACCGTCGGCATGGCATCCTCCTAGTCTCGTGAGTCTGAGATCCGCCGACAAAATCGCTGGACACTGGCGAGGATGTCGTCGGCGCTCTTAGTCCACACAAAGGGGTTCGGATGGGTGTTGCTGCGGGCGATGTATTCCAAGATCGCGGTTTCCAGGGCGCGCGTGCTGCGGTGCACGCCCCGTCGGAGCTGCTTCTGGGTGAGCAGCGCGAACCAGCGTTCCACCAGGGTGATCCACGACGCGCCGATCGGCGTGAAATGCAGATGATAACGCGGTCGCTTCGCCAGCCAGCGCCGGATCGCGGGGGTCTTGTGGGTTGCGTAGTTGTCGAGAATGAGATGGACGTCCAGGTCCGCAGGGACGGCGGCCTCAATCGTGTCGAGGAACCGCCGAAACGCCACGGCGCGGTGCCGGCGGAGACACGGGCCAATGATCTTGCCGCTCACGACCTCGAGCGCGGCAAAGAGCGACGTGGTGCCGTGGCGCACATAGTCGTGCGTCCGACGTTCGGGCTGGCCTGGGCGCATCGGCAGGAGCGGCTGGGTCCGGTCGAGGGCCTGGATCTGCGACTTCTCATCCACGCAGAGGACCAGGGCGCGCTCCGGCGGATCGAGGTACAGGCCGACGATGTCACGGACCTTTTCCACGAACAGAGGATCGGGCGAGAGCTTGAAGGTGTCCGTGCGATGCGGCTGCAGCCCAAAGGCCCGCCAGATGCGCGAGACGGTAGTTTGACTGAGGCCACAGCGCGCCGCCATGGCCCGCGTGCTCCAGTGCGTGGCGTCGCGCGGCGTGCTCTCGAGGGTCAGCGTCACGACGGCTTCGACCTGCGCATCACTGACCGTGCGTGGTGCGCCTGGACGTGGATCATCGAGCAGGCCGTCCAGTCGCTTGGTGAGAAACCGGCTGCGCCATTTCCCGACCGTTTGCTTCGTCAGTCGCAGCTTCCGCGCGACGCGCGTGTTCGTCTCGTCCGCCGCGCACTCCAGAATCACGTGCGCCCGCTGCGCCAGCGCCAGCGCCTGCGCCGTCGTCGGCCGTCGTGTCCAGCGTTGCAACACCTCCCGTTCGTGGTCGGTCAACGTCAACGGCGGGATGGGTCGGCCTATACCCATGAGCGTTCTCCTTTCTACTGGAAGAACACTCAGCGCGTAAACGTTGTTCCAACTTTTTCAAACTCACGAGACTAGGAGGTGGCTGAAAAAGGCCCATCTTCCGCGATGAGCGCTTGCGCGAAGAGACCCTCTCGCCAAAGCAGTGTCATCCACGTTTGGGCAACCCGAAGATGGCGCCCTCGGTCGCAGGTTCAACGTACAGAGAGTACGCCTCACCTGCGGATCTACTCAGCCCTCGTCTCACGACGCCTAAGAGCCGCCGCTCAACTCGAACAACGGGGCGCCGCCTCGCATCTGGACCTTCTTGAGCCGCCTGCGAATTCTGAACCAAGGGTGGACGGAGGGAATCAGAGGCCGCCGGCGAGGGGGGGAAACATGGCGACGACGTCACCGGGAGTAAGGACCTGGTCCCGCGAGGCGTCGTGTCCGTTCACCACGGTAAGACATGAGAAATCGTCGGGAATATGAAGGGCGGCCTGGACCTGCGCCACCGTGCTGCCATCCGGCAGCTCGAGGAAAGCCTGGTCGCCGACGGCGCCCGGGGGCAAATAGGGCTGGAGCGTGGCGAAGAGCTGGACCTCGACCTTCACGGTCCCGGGCTAGTCGAGGGGCGAGGCCGCGGCGATGCGGAGCCGGTCGCCGGGGCGAATACGCGCGGCTTCGTTGAGATCATTCCGTCGGGCCAGCTCGGCCGCAGAGAGGCCATACCGCCTGGCGATGCCGCTCATCGTCTCGCGAGGCTTCACGACGTGGACGTCTGATGACCCGGGATGGCCCCGGCCATGGCTCGCGAGCGCTCGCTCACGCAGGCGAGCCTCGATAAAGCGCTGCGCGCCCCCCGAGGGAAATTTCAGCAAGTACGCTCCACCTGGCGGCGTCTGCTTCAACCGGAGCTCGGGGTTGAGCTCCTCGAGCTCATCCGCGGCGACGCCGGCGAGGGCGGCAACATGCTTGAGGGTAGTGATCGCGGGGACGGGCGCCTGCTCGTAAGCCAGCGGCTCGGCGAAGGCGGCCACGAAACCATACCTTTCGGGCTCGCGTCCGATGAGGGTCGCGGCCTGGATGGCCGGAACGAAGTTCTTGGTCTCCTCGCGGAGCACGCTCCCGCGCGTGAGCTCCCAGAAGTCGCGCGTCTTCAGCGCCTTCATGGCGCGGATCACCTTCATCTCCCCGGCGTTGTAGGCAGCCTTGGCGAGCTCCCAGGAGCCGAACATCGTGTGGAGGTCGCGGAGATAGCTGGCCGCGGCCACCGTGGATTTCTCCGGATCGAGACGCTCGTCCACCCAACGGTCGACGCGGAGGCCATAGCGACGCGCCGTCGGCGCCATGAACTGCCAGAGGCCTTTGGCCCCCGCCCGCGAAACGGCCACCGGGTTGAATCCGCTCTCGATCATGGCTGTGAACATGAGGTCCTCGGGCAGTCCTTTGCTGCGCAGGACACCCTGGATCATCTCGGCATATCGACCCGAACGTCCGAGCCAGCGCTCGACGAGGGCCCGCCGATACCCCGTCTGGTACTCCTCGAGGAAGCGTCGGACCTCGGCATTGTCCCGTATGAGCAGGGTCGGAGGGGCGGTCTGGGGTCCAGGTTCGTTGAATGACCAGGCCCGGGGCTCGTCAGAGGAATACAGATTGGCGCCAAGACCTGGCTGGATCGGGTCGGGCGCTTGGGATTGCAAGGCGCTCTCGGCGGCCGAGGCGAAGGAAATCTCCCCTTGGGGAGGCTCGAGGGCCCTGGCCTCGATGGGGGGAGCGCCAGCCGATCTCAGAGGAGGAAAGCCCTCCTCCGCCCCGGCCGGTCCCGGGAACCCGAGGCCGGTCAGGCAGAGCAGAGACAGAACGCTCAGCCTGGATCGATGGTCGAAGGACATTGGGGGGGGACTTGAAGAGTTTTACCACGGTCAGACAAACGGGGTCAACACCGCTTGAAGCGAAAGAACCCAGATAGTTCTTGACAGGCCCGCTGGGCTGACCGTATCGTAAACGCGCGCAAACTAAGCTGGATTTGACGTGGAGTCAGAGGAAACGCCGAAAGGAGGTGACAACCACATGAAAAAGATCATCGCCATTGTGATGGGCATTGCCTTCGCTTTCGGCACCGCTGGCTTTGCTGCCGCTCAGACCCCGGCGCCCAAGGCCGAGGACAAGATGGACAAGAAGGACGACAAGGACAAGATGGACAAGAAGGGTGCCAAGAAGGGCGCCAAGAAGAAGAGCGGCGACAAGATGGACAAGGACAAGATGGACAAGGACAAGATGGACAAGGACAAGAAGTAAGGTCGATCCAGCTGTAGAGCGTTATCCAGGGCGCCGCCCTCGTACTAGCGGGGGTTGGCGCCCTGCTGTTTCCCCGGTGCAACGCGCTTCTCGGGATCTCGGGCGCTCCGGTCCTCGCGGATGGCGGTAAGCCACACGTTGCGATCGTGCAATCGCACCTGCGTCTCTTCCCCCACCTTGACCTCGATCGGCACAAGCCAGTAGATCACCGTGAAGGATCCAAGAACCTCCGTTCGGTCCGGATAGCGCATCGCGTCGCTCTTGCTCACCGGCGCTTTTTTCTGCCGGCTGGCCGTTTCCTGCCACGCGAGGAGAGTCCAAGCGCCTTCCGGCACGTCGGGGAGACGGAAGAGGCCGCCCTCGTCCGTCATCTCGCCCTTGAGCAGCGCGCCGGCGCCCGCCTCGATGAGCGCGCGCTCGAACGAGGCACGGGCCGCGCGGACCTTCGGGTCCGCATCCAGGAATCGCTCCGGTGATTCGCGACGGCCGGCCTTGATGGCCGCCAGCTCGCGTTCGAAGCCCCCCGCGTCCGGGAGGAGAAGCACCGACACCCCCGCGTAGGGTTTCGGCTCCTCCCCCGTGTGGCGGGCCTCCTCGTACGCACGGCCGGCCACGGCGCCCACAGCCCTCCGCTCCCGGGCGGCCAGATACGGCGCCGTCATCGCGCTGATGTCCGCGGCGCCCGCCGAGAGGGCGAGGGAGATCAGGACTCCTGCCAGGGAGACGACCGCAAGCTCGCGCATCAGGCGACCTCCGGCCGGGGCCGTGTCTTCCACCGCTCGTGCAGCCAGAACCATTGCTCGGGCGCGCGCCGGATCGCCTTCTCGATCGCTTCGTTGAAGCTGGTCGTGAAAGCGACAACGTCTCTCTCCGGGGGCGGCAGGACGGGTCCGACCTCGATGAGATGCCGACCTCGCTCCAGTCGCCGGATGAAGACCGGCACCACCGGCGCCTCCGTCCGCAGGGCGATCACGGCAAGGCCCCGCGATGTCGAGGCGGGGGTGCCGAAGAAGGGAGCGAAGATCCCCTCCGCGCGCGTCGCATTCTGGTCGAGCAGGACCCCTACCATGCGGCCGCGCCGGAGCGCATCCAGGACGTCGGGAAGCGCCCGGCGCTTGCTGATGAGCTCGGCGCCGGTGCGCCGCCGGAGCCGCTCCACGGCCCGGTCGAGCTGCGGCTGGTCGAGAGGCCGGAGCACGACGGAGAGGGGTAGGCCCGTGAGGGGCTGGGCGGCGGCCAGAAGCTCCCAGTTGCCAAGATGCGCCGTGAGGAGGAGCACCCCACGCCCCTGCACGGCGGCGTCCTTCAAGTGCTCCAAGCCGTCGATCTCCACGCGACGGAGGAAAACATCGGAGGGACGGAACATGAAGACGCAAACCTCGACCAGGTTCATACCCAGGTGCTCGAAAGATCGGCGGCCAATGTGGCGGAGCTCGGCGTCGCCGCGCTCCGCGCGGAAAGCCAGACGCAGGTTGTCGAGGGCAATCGCTCGACGCCGAGCCAGCAGGACCCAGGCCAGATCCCCGAGGCGACGGCCGAGCCACAGGCCGAGCCGGGAGGGAAGATGGGCCAGCGTCCACGCCGCCGGGGCGAGCAGCACGACGCTGGCTGCCGCGACCGTGGAAGCGTGTCGTTTCATCCGTGGGGAAGGGTGAGCCACGTCACCGCGACACGCGCGCCTGAATGCCCTCGATCAGGTGCACGGCGTCATTCCCGCGGTCGGTTCTGGAGTCCCTCGTCGTGGGGTAGCGCCGACCATCTCGAGGAGTTTTTTCGTGACGTGGAAACCGCGGAGACACGCTTCATCGTCGCCCGGGCAGCTGAGGATGTCAACGGTCTGGTCCGTTTGACAGGCGAAAGAGCGGTGGCTACCATGCGCCGGTGAACTCCGAGCAACTTGGCGAGTCGCCCACGGTCTCCTGTCCCGCGTGCGGAACGCGGGCCTCCTGGCGCGGGAATCCCCACCGCCCGTTCTGCTCGCTCGCCTGTCGACTGATCGATCTCGGCCAGTGGCTGGACGAGCGTTATCGTGTGGCGGGAGATTCCCTGCTCGATGAGCTGCCGCCCGACGACAGATCGCCGCGGCAGGCTGAATGACCGATCTCTTCGCCGACCCCGCGGGCTTCCTGCGGCGTCTCGTTCTCATGACCCCCGCGCTGCTCATCGCCGTCACCGTGCATGAGCTAGCCCATGCGTTGGTGGCCGATCGCCTTGGCGACCCCACCGCCCGCCGGCTCGGACGGATCACGCTGAATCCGTTACCGCACATAGACCCTTTGGGCGCGCTCTGCTTCGTCCTCGGCGGCTTCGGCTGGGCCAAGCCGGTGCCGGTGAACGCGCAGAACCTGAAGCATCCCGTGAGCGACATGACCTGGGTGGCGGCGGCGGGGCCCCTCGCAAACTTCCTGGCGGCCTTCGGCGCGCTGATCCTGCTCAACATGCTCGGGCGCGCCGGCCTCCTCCCGGATCTCATTCGCGCCGTCATGTCCTATGTCTTCCGTTTCAATCTCCTGCTCGGAATTTTCAATCTGATCCCGGTCCCCCCTCTCGACGGTGGACATTTTCTCGGCTACCTGTTGCCGCAGAGCGCCGCCGGGCTCGTGCGCATGCTCGAGCAGTATGGGATCTTCATCCTTTTGCTCTTGGTCTTCACGGGGGCGACGCAGAGGATCGTGGACCCGGTCTATCTCTGGATGGGTCGAACCATGATCGACCTCGTTCGCCTGCTCGTGTGAGATGCCTCCATGCCATCGGCTGATTGAGCGACCGGCATTGAACACACGAACGCCCGGGCATTTTCCGCCCGGGCGCTCGTAATTACCCCGGCAACGACCTACTCTCCCACGCCGTTACCAGCGCAGTACCATCGGCCCTGGAGGGCTTAACTTCCGTGTTCGGGATGGGAACGGGTGTGGCCCCTCCGGCAACGCCACCGGGAATCTGGCGTCAATTGAAT
>DASQAK010000047.1:0-8734 GCA_035635755.1 Candidatus Methylomirabilota bacterium
CCACCGCCTCCCGGCTCGGCATCACACCCCAGATGATCGACGACGCGCTCTACAACGCCTTCGGCCAGCGCCAGGTCTCGACCATCTTCACCCAGCTCAACCAGTACCGGGTGGTGCTGGAGGTGAAGCCCGACTTCCGCCAGGGCCCTGAAGCCCTGCAGCAGATCTACCTCCGGTCCTCGACGGCCGGCCAGGTGCCCCTCTCCGCCTTCACCTTCATCGAGGAGCGCGCCACGCCGCTCGCCGTGAACCACCAGGGGCAGTTCCCCGCCGTCACCGTCTCCTTCAACCTCGCCCCGAGAACGTCGCTCGGCCATGCCGTCCAGGCCATCGAGACGGCCAAGCAGGATCTCGGCATGCCCATCACCGTGCAGGCCCGCTTCCAGGGCGCCGCGCGCGCCTTCCAGGCCTCGCTCGCCAACGAGCCCCTCCTCGTCCTGGCCGCCGTGGTCACCGTCTACATCGTGCTCGGGGTCCTTTACGAGAGCTGGATCCATCCCGTGACGATTCTCTCCACGCTCCCGTCCGCCGGAGTGGGCGCGCTCCTCGCCCTCTTCGCGGCGCGGCTGGACCTGAGCGTCATCGCCCTCATCGGCATCATCCTCGTCATCGGCATCGTGATGAAGAACGCGATCATGATGATCGATTTCGCGCTGGATGCTCAGCGCTCCGAGGGCCGGCCGGCCCACGAAGCCATCTACCAGGCCTGTCTCCTCAGGTTCCGGCCCATCCTCATGACGACCATGGCCGCCATCCTCGGCGGCGTGCCCCTCGCGCTCGGTCGTGGCGTCGGATCCGAGCTACGCCAGCCGCTCGGGATCGCCATCGTGGGCGGCCTCATCATGAGCCAGCTCCTGACGCTCTACACCACACCCGTCATCTACCTCGCCTTCGACCGGCTGGCTTCACGCGCGGCGCGACGAAAGGCACCCGTCACCGTCGTGTCCGCCCGCGCCGAGGGAGTCTCGTGAACCTCTCGACGCCCGCCATCCGACGGCCCGTCGGCACCATCCTGCTCACGATGGCCCTCGTGATCGCGGGCATCATCTGCTATCGCATGCTGCCCGTCGCTCCGCTTCCCCAGGTCGACTTCCCGACCATCCAGGTCTCGGCAGCGCTACCCGGGGCCAGCCCCGAGACCATGGCCTCCGCCGTCGCCACTCCCCTCGAGCGCCAGTTCGGGCGCGTGGCCGCCATCACCGAGATGACCTCGGCCAGCTACCTCGGCTCCACGGGAGTCGCCCTGCAATTCGATCTGGCCCGCGACATCAACGGCGCCGCGCGCGACGTCCAGTCCGCCATCAACGCCGCCGCGGGTCAACTCCCCTCGAATCTGCCCGCCAATCCGACCTATCGGAAGGTCAACCCCGCCGACGCGCCGATCATGATCCTCGCCCTGACCTCCTCCACCGTGGACACCGGCAGGATGTACGACGTGGCGTCCACGGTGCTGCAACAAAAGCTGGCGCGAATCGAAGGGGTGGGCCAGGTCTTCGTGGGCGGAAGCTCCCTACCCGGTGTCCGGGTAGAGCTCAACCCCATGACGCTGGCGAGCTACGGGATCGGCCTGGAGGATGTGCGGTCGGTGCTCGCGAATGCCAACGTGAATCGTCCCAAGGGCCAGATCCACGGGCCCGAGCGAGCCTGGGAGATCCGGACGAGTGATCAGATCCGCTTCGCCGAGGAATACCGCCCACTCATCGTGGCCTGGCGGAATGGCGCCCCCGTGCGCCTGTCTGACCTCGGCGAGGTAGTGGATTCCGTCGAGGACCTGCGATCGATCGGTCTCGCCAACGGCCGGCCGGCCGCCTTGCTCATCATCTTCCGTCAGCCGGGCGCCAACATCATCGAGGCCGTCGACCGGATACGCGAGGAGATGCCGGAGCTCCACGCGCTCCTGCCCGCCGACGTGACGCTGACGGCAGTGCTCGACCAGACCGTCACCATCCGCGCCTCCGTCCACGACGTCCAGATCTCCCTGATGATCTCGGTGGCCCTCGTGGTGCTGGTCGTCTTCCTCTTCCTTCGCGACGTCCGGGCCACCGCCATTCCCGGCGTTGTCGTCCCCGTGTCCTTGATCGGCACCTTCGCCTTCATGTACCTCATCGGCTACAGCATCGACAACCTCTCGCTCATGGCACTCACGGTCGCCACCGGATTCGTGGTGGACGACGCCATCGTCGTCGTCGAGAACGTGATGCGCCACCTCGAGGCGGGCATGCCCCCGATGGAGGCGGCCATCACCGGGGCGCGCGAGATCGGCTTCACGGTCCTGTCCATCAGCATCTCGCTCGTGGCGGTCTTCATTCCTATCTTGCTCATGGGCGGCCTCATCGGCCGGCTCTTCCGGGAATTCGCCGCCGTGCTCTCGATCGCGGTCCTCATCTCTCTCGTCCTCTCGCTGACCACCACCCCGATGATGTGCGCCTTCCTCCTCCGCTCGCGGGACGCAGGCAACCGCGGACGTTTCGAGCGGGCCAGCGAGCGGGTCTTTGACGGCATCCTTCGCCTCTACGATGTCACCCTGGGCTGGGCGCTCAGACATCCGGGCATCACGCTCCTCGTCGCCTCCGTCACCTTCGGCGTCAACATCTACCTCTTCTGGAACATCCCCAAGGGCTTCTTCCCGCAGCAGGACAACGGGCGCCTCGCCGGCATCACCGTGGCCGCCCAGGACATCTCGTTCCAGTCCATGCGCGAGAAGCTGAGCCGGCTCGCGGACATCGTCCGCGCGGACCCCGGCGTGGCCACCGTCACGGCCTATACGGGAGGTGGAGGAGGGCGCGGGACCACCGTCAATTCGGCCCGCATGTTCGTGTCCCTCAAGCCGCGCGCTCAGCGCGATGCCACGGCCGACGAGATCATCACGCGCCTGCGCCCCAAGCTCGCACGGGTGCCGGGCGCCACGCTGTATCTCCAGGCCGTGCAGGACATCCGCCTGGGCGGGCGCCTCTCCAACGCCCAGTACCAGTTCACGCTTCAGGCCGACAGCCTCGGCGATCTGAGCGCCTGGGCGCCCAAGGTCCTTCAAGCGCTGCGCACCCTGCCTCAGCTTCGGGACGTGTCGAGTGACCAGCAGGACGCCGGCCTCCAAGTCCCGCTCACCATCGATCGGCCCACCGCCGCGCGGCTTGGCGTGAGCACCCGACTGATCGACGAGACGCTCTATGACGCCTTCGGGCAGCGGCAGGTCTCAACGATCTACACGGCCCTGAACCAGTACCACGTCGTCATGGAGGTGGCGCCGAGCTACTGGCAGAATCCGGACGCGCTCCGCAACATCTACGTCCAGTCGAGCACGGGCACGTCGGTGCCCCTGACCGCGCTGACCCGATTCGAGCCGAGCCCGGCCCCCCTCCAGATCAATCACCAGGGACTCTTCCCCGCGGTGACCACGTACTTCAATCTCGCTCCAGGCGTCGCCCTCGGCGAGGCGGTGGCGGCCATTGCCGCGGCCGAGCGACGGATCGGCATGCCCACGAGCATCCGGGGGAGCTTCGCGGGCACCGCCCAGGCCTTCCAGGCCGCCCTCTCCACCCAGCCCATGCTCATCCTGGCCGCCCTGATCACCGTCTATCTCGTCCTGGGCGTCCTCTACGAGAGCTACATCCATCCGCTCACCATCCTGTCCACCCTGCCGTCCGCCGGCGTGGGCGCGCTCCTGGCGTTGATGGCATTTCAGATGGAGTTCTCCATCATCGGCATGGTCGGCGTCATCCTGCTCATCGGCATCGTCAAGAAGAACGCCATCCTCGTCATCGACGTCGCCCTCGAGCTCGAGCGGCGCGAAGGTCGCAACGCTCGGGAAGCGGTGCACCTTGCCTGCCTCCGGCGATTCCGCCCCATCATCATGACGACGATGGCCGCCCTCCTGGGCGCCCTTCCCCTCGCTCTCGGCACCGGCACCGGGTCGGAGCTGCGTCGGCCCCTGGGCATCAGCATCGTGGGCGGCCTCCTCCTGAGCCAGCTCCTCACGCTCTACACCACGCCCGTCGTGTATCTCTTCCTCGAGCGGGGGCGCCTGTGGTTCGAACGGTGGCGGGGACAGCTCGGTCGTTCTCTCGGCGGATCTCCGCAGGAAAGCCCCGCGGGACCGCGTCCCTGACCTGGTCCTGCGTCAGCGCGGGACCGCGGCGGGGTGTAGGTCCCGTAGCGCCACTAGTCGTTTCGCGGAGTCACATACGCCTCGCGGCTCTTCATCCGATCCAGCAGCTCGGCAAACCGGGAGGTCCGCAGGATGGAATTGAACTGGCTCCGGTAGCTGAGGACGAGGCTCACGCCGTCGACCACGACGTCATACACCGCCCAGCGCCCATCCGTCTCCAGGAGACGGTACTCGAGCGACGCCGCCCCTCGATGTCCCACCGCGATCCGTGAGCTGACCAGGGCATACGGTCCGCTGACCATCTCGCCCTCGAAGCTGATGGTGGCCAGCGGGAAGTGCCCGAGCGCGGTCAGATAGGATCGCTCGAGGAGGTCCGTGAAGAGCCTGACGAACTCTGCCTGCTCCTCGGGCGTTCCCTCCTTCCAGTGAGCTCCCAGCATCCGTCGCGACATCTCGTTGAAATCGAACAGCGCTTCCGCCACCAGCCGCAGCTCGCGGCGCTGGGTGCTCGCGGCGGGGCCGGCGGCCTGCGCCTGGGTCAGCGCGAGCACGCGGGTCATGGAGGACTTGACGAGCTCGAGAGGCGGGAGGCCGCTGGCCGGTGGCCCAGCCTCGTCGCCCTTCCCTTGGCTTTGGGCCAGCGCGGGCTGGCTGCCGCATACGAGCGCGATCCCGAGTGATGCGAAGACAGCGAGACGACCCAGACGATGCACGGGCCGAAGAAGATCCTCCTGCGGCGGGGACCCGCATATCACCTCACGCATGGTGTTTCCGTCCTTGGGCGCTGAGCAATGTGCGCCTTTCAATGAGCCTTGTGGAGCCGAGGCCGGCATCATTTCTCGCTAATGTCGGCAAGAGATCGCGACTCCGTCTGGCCGGGTACTGCAAGCCTCGTGCCCGAAGCGCTTCGCGCAGCGCCTTCCCGTCTAAGCCCAGGAAAAGCTGGAATACTCGCTCTCAAAAGACGTCGACTCGTCTTTCGAGCCGCGTCGCTGCTACCGGGTCGCCCTTTCGTCGCTCGGGTCTCGCCGCGTCGTCAACACCCGGTAATTCCTACTCGCATCGCCGAGAATATTCCGGTGATCTGCGCGCGCTCGTTCCACGCGTCTCATGACAACTCCACCAGGCACGGCTACTTAGAGATGGTGGCAGGGGGTCAGACGCTTGGCACACGCCATGCTGTCTCCGTCGCCGAGACCATCGATGCGTATCCAGCCGATTCCCGTCGCGCGTGCGACATCGCTCCGAGCCTTCCGCCGTACCCGGTTGACCGTGCTCCTCACCGCAATCTCCGTGATCCTCGGACTGCTGGCGATCTCCTGGCACTACTCGCTTCCCGAGCCCGGCGGGCCGCGGGTCCCGACCATTCATCTCTACGCGAATGGCCAGCTCTCGACGGGCGGGCGACCCATCGCGGCGATCTACGCGTCGCACCGGGCGCAGAGCTGGGTTCCCCTCGAGCGGATTCCGCGGCCAGTCGTCGACGCCGTGCTCGTGGCCGAGGACCGGCGGTTCTGGACTCATCCGGGGATCGATCTGCTCGCCGTGGGGCGGGCCTTTCACGTCAATCTCAAGCGGGGCGAGCTCCGCGAGGGCGGCAGCACCATCACCCAGCAGCTGGCGCGGACCCTGTTCCTCGACACCCGACGCACGTGGGGACGAAAGGCTCGGGAGGCCCTCATCGCCCTTCTCCTCGAAGTCCGGTATTCCAAGCCGCGCATCCTCGAGGCTTATCTCAATTCCGTCTATCTCGGTCACGACGGCGACCTGCCCGTCTACGGCCTTCCCGCCGCCGCGCGCCATTTTCTCGGCAAGGACGTGGCCGCCCTCGACGTCGACGAGGCGGCCTGGCTGGCGAGCGCGATCCGCGCCCCGAACCGGGTGCTCTCCGCTCGAGACAAGAAGTACCGGGACGGCATCATCCTCGCCATGCAGGAGGCACGGCTGATCGAGCCGGCGGTCGCCCGGCGGGCTGTCGCCCGGCCATTGCCGCGGCCATCGATCGAGGGCTCCCGGGTCGCCCCGTACTTCGTCGACTTCGTCGCCTTCGAGCTCGGGCGGCGGGCGAAGCTTCCGGAGTCAGGCGAGATCGCGTTGCAAACCACCCTCGACCCGATCCTCCAGCGGGCGGCCGAGAGTGCCGTGAGGAACGGCATCGCCCGCATCGAGAAGGACCGGCCCCCGCTCGCCGGGCAGGTGCAGGCCGCGGTGATCGCCATAGAGCCGACGTCCGGCGAGATCCGCGCTCTCGTGGGCGGCCGGCGCTACGGCGAGACGCCCTTCAACCGCGCGTATCGCGCCGTCCGCCAGCCAGGATCCCTCTTCAAGCCCTTCGTGTACCTGGCCGCCTTCGAGGCGGAGCGCCGCGGCACCGGCATCACGCCCGCTTCCGTGGTGGACGACGAGCCGCTGGTGATTCCGGCGGGAGGTGGCAACTGGGAGCCGCGGAACATGGACGGGCAGTTCCATGGGCCGGTGACAGTGCGGCGCGCCCTGGAAGAGTCGCTGAACATCCCCGCCGTCCGCGTCGCCATGAATGTGGGCCCTCTTCGCGTGGCCGACATGGCGCGCGCCGTCGGCATCGAGCATCCCCTGGCCCCGGTGCCCTCGCTCGCCCTCGGCACCTCCGAGGTGACGCTGCTGGAGATCACGGGCGCCTTCGCCACCCTGGCCAATGGCGGCGTCCGCGTCGCCCCGACGGCGATCGCCCCGGAGGCATCGGTGGGCGGGCACGCCCTCGCGCCCCTCCCCCCGTCCGTGCGCGCCGTGTCCGCCGAGTCCGCCTTCCTGATCAACCATCTGCTCCGCGGCGTCATGCGCCGGGGCACGGGCGCCCGCAGCTCCGCCTGGGGCCTCCAGGAGATGACGGCGGGAAAGACGGGAACGACCGACGGTCTTCGCGACGCCTGGTTCGTCGGCTACACGCCCGACCTGGTCGTGGGCGTCTGGGTGGGGTTGGACGATGGCACTGCCCTCGGCCTCACGGGATCACAGGCCGCCCTGCCGATCTGGGGACCCATCATGCAGACGGCGGTGCGACAGACCTCACCCGCCCGCTTCACGCCGCCGCCCGGAGTGGTGCTGGCCGAGATCGACAGGAAGACGGGAAGGCGCGTCTCTCTCTGGTGCGGAAGCGATGACGTGATCCAGGAAGCCTTCCGTGAAGGCACCAGGCTTCCCGACGAGTGCGAGTCCTTCCTCCAGACCGGCGTGACGACCTTCCTCGGCTGGATCGAGCGGCGCTTCAAGTAAAGTGGCTGCGGCGTAGCCGCCGACACACCAAAGGGTTGCGGATTCTCCCCGCAACCCTTTGGCCGATATGGAGCGGCCGACCGGATTCGAACCGGCGACGTCCAGCTTGGGAAGCTGGCATTCTGCCACTGAATTACGGCCGCGCTCGACGCCTATTATAGGCCTGCCGGCCTCCTATTTCGAGTCCTTCACGGCCATGTCATACCCCTTGATGGCCTCGTCGCCCCTGGCCTTCCACACCGTGCGCTTGGTGGCGCCGTAGAGATCGATCTGCTGGTAGAGCGGCATGGCCGCCGCATCCTCCACCCACAGCCGGTTGATCTTGTGATAGATCTCCACCCGTTTCTTCGCGTCCATGGTCGCCTGCGCCTGCTCGATCATGCCTTCGAAGTCGGCGTTGTAGTAGTTGCTGAGGAAGCGGCCGGCCCGGAAGAGCGGAACATAGACCGTCTCCGCGTCGTAGGTCGAGGTGCCCCAGCCGAGGAGCCATACTGGCTGCGTGCGGTGGCTGTACGCGAGCGTACCGAAGTAGTGGACCCACTCGTGCGTCTTGAGCGTGGTCCGGATACCGGCCTTGGTCAGCTGGCCCGCGAGAGCTTCCGCCACCTCCTTGTCGCGCACGTAGCGCCCTTGCGGACTGTTGAGGATGATTTCGAGTCCGTTCGGAAAGCCCGCCTCGGTGAGGAGCTGCTTGCTCTTGGCGAGATCCTGTTTGATCGGCCTGATCCCGGGGTCGAAGCCGAAGTGCTTGTCCGTGAGCATGAGGGCGGTGCGCACGGCCTTGCCGTCCAGCACGTTCTTGATGATGTCGTCCACGTCGACGGCATGGTTCATGGCGAGGCGCACGCGGCGGTCCGCCGTGGGACCCGGAAACGGCCCGATCAGCTTGTGCTGGGCGTCGTACTGGTGTGTGTAGTACATGAGCTGGATGGTCCGCACGCTGGGCGCGGTGGTCAGGAAGAGCTTCGGGTGATTGGCGATGATGGTCGCGAGGTGCGGCGGGATGTTGACGGCAACATCAACCTCGCCGTTTTGCAGCGCGGCCACGCGCACCGCGTCGTCGGGGATGGGGCGGAAGACGAGGGTCTTGACCCGGGGCGCGCCTCGCCAGTACTGCTCGTTGGCCTCGAGCTCGATGCGCTCGTCCCGGATCCATCGCACGAACCGGAAGGGCCCAGAGCCCACAGGGGCCCGCCCCGCCTGCGAGGAGCCCTCGTCCCGGTAGTGCTTGGGCGAAAGAATCGCCGCCTGGGTGGCGCTCATCAGCGTGTCCAGGATCGGCCACGGAGCCCTGGTATGGATCCGGACGGTCAGCGCGTCGACAATCTCGACATGGCTGAGGGGGGCGAAGGGTGGCGATCCGCGCAGCTTGAGCTT
>DASQAK010000048.1:0-2106 GCA_035635755.1 Candidatus Methylomirabilota bacterium
TTCTCCGTGGCCGTCTTCATGATGGGCAGCTCGATGGCCATGGAGAAGTTGTTGAGGAGCACGGAGAGGATGGGGATGCGCTCGCGCACCGCCGTCTCGAAGTCCATGCCCGTGAAGCCGATGGCCGCGTCGCCCCACACGTTGACGCAGAGCTTGTCGGGATGCGCGAGCTTGGCGCCCATGGCGAGGCCGAGGCCATAGCCGAGCTGAGTGGTCTTGCCCCAGCCGATATAGCTGAGGGGCTCCGTGCATTCCCAGAAGGGGGAGATCTGATCGCGGGGACTGCCCGCGTCGTGGGTGATGATGGTCCGCGCGGGGTCCACCGTGTGCAGGAGATCGTTGATCACGCGATACGGCGAGAGCGGCTTGGCGCTCGAGGTCAGCTTGGGCATCCACTGCGCCATCCACTCGGTCTTGATCCGCTTGATCTCCGCGGCCACCGCCTGCGCGCGGCCGCGCGGCTTGCCCTTGAGGCGATCCTTGACTTCGAGGAGGAGCGCGTCGAGCGTCAAGGCGGCGTCGCCCACCAGCGCGCGCTCCACGGGCACGTCCTTGTTGATGTCGGCCGCGTCGAGCGTGGCGTGGATGATGACCTTGCCCTTGGGCATGGCCACCCCGTAATTCGTCGTGGCGAAGCTGCAGCCGATGCCGAAGATCACGTCGGCGTTCTTCAGGAACTCGTGGAGCTGCTTGGACACCGAGCGGCCGCCCGAGCCCAGAGAGAGGGGGTGGTTCTCGGGAAAGGCGCTCTTGCCCTGCAGGCTCGTCGTCACGGGCGCTTCCAGGAGCTCGGCGAGCTGACGGAGCTGGCTCCACGCCTGCGCGTAGTGGACGCCCTGGCCCGCGTAGATCACGAGGCGCTCGGCCGCCACCAGCGCGGCCGCGACCTCGGCGACCGCCTTCGGGTCCGGGCCCGAGCGCATGCGGGGCGCCGCGGTGTAGATGAGCGGCTCGGGGATCTCCTCCTGGAAGACGTCGGTCGGGATTTCCACGAGGACGGGCCGGGGCCGGCCGTTCTTCACCTGGGTGAAGGCGCGACGGAGCGCATCCGGCACGGCGTCGGGCAGGATGACCTGCTCGATCCACTTGGTGATGTGGCGATAGTTGAGGAAGGAGTTGAAGTTGGGCGGGATGTTGGTGATGCGCCGCGAGTAGCCGCCCGGCAGCACCACGATGGGCACGGAATCGCCGTAGGCCTGGGCCACGCCGCCGAAGGCGTTCTCGGAGCCGGGACCGTGCTGCATGGTGAACACGCCGATCTTCTGCCCCGAGGTGACGCGGCTCACCGCATCGGCCATGTGCAGGCCCGTGCGCTCCTGCCGTACGATGATGGTACGGATATCGGCCTGGGCGGCCGCCTCGATGATGGGATTGACGGGGTAGCCGATGAGGAACTTGACGCCTTCCCGCTTGAGGATCTCCGCGACAGCCGCGACCGCCTTCATGGCGTTCTCCTTGTGAGGTAGGGGACCGGATGGGGACGCCGGCCATGCTACCATGTCCGACCACGAGCCGCAGAGAGCGGCGACACGAAGGAGCTTCGAGAGGTGTCGTTCGAGCTGAGACACTGCCGACGAGCCGCAGGCGAGGAGAGTGGCGAGGCGAGGGCTGATAAGTTCGAGCCGAGACGCTGCCCGATGTTCGAGTTGAGTGGCGAAGCCACGAGACGAAGGCTGAGTAAATCCCGGAGGCGTGGCAATTCGAGCTGAAGGGCGAAGCCCTGAGGTGAGTGCTGAGTGGATCAGTGGCGAGGCGAGGGCTGATATGTCCGAGAGCGAAATCATCTGGCGGCCCACCCCCGAGGTCATCGAGCGCGCGCGCCTGACCAAGTTCATGCGGGCGCACGGGGTCGCCTCCCTCGAAGCGCTCCAGCGTCGAAGCGTGGACGACGCCGAGTGGTACTGGGACGCCGTGTCCAAGTACCTGGGGTTCCGCTGGATGAATCCCTACGGTCGCGTCCTCGACACCTCGCGGGGAATCGCCTTTCCGCGGTGGTTCGAGGGCGGCCTCATGAACCTCTCCGACAATTGCGTCGACCGCCACGTGGACGAAGGCCGCGGCGAGCAGCCCGCCATCATCTGGGAGGCCGAGGACGGCCACGTCCGC
>DASQAK010000049.1:0-9904 GCA_035635755.1 Candidatus Methylomirabilota bacterium
GCACTCGATCAGCGCATCGTAGTTGGGCTGGTGGAAGAAGGCGACGGAGAGTCGCCCCGTGCCGAGCGTCGCGTCGCGCGGCGGATTCACCACCCGGTGCAGCGTGGAGATCCACCGGTCGTTGGTCCAGTGCATCATGAGATCGCCGATGTTCACGACGAAGGCGTCGGAAACTGGGCCCACGTCCAGCCACCGTCCCTGGCGCGTCCTGACCTGGAGCCCGCCCGGGGCGTCCTCGATCTTGAGAATGGTCATGGTGCCGTAGTCGGTGTGCTCGCCCGCCCGGAGCTGACCCGGCAGCGGGGCATCATGCTGATCGGGATAGTGAATGGCGCGGACGCGGCTCGCGTGCTTGTCGATCTTGCCCGCGAAGAAGTCCTCCGGCACGTCGAGGGCGACCGCGAACACGCGCATGAGATCGGCGGCGAGGCGCTCCATCTGGCGATAGTACGCGCGCCAGATCCTCGGCAGCTCGGCCGGACGCTCGGGCCAGACGTTCGGGACGAAATGCGGCGCGCCCTCGCGCCCGCGGAAATAGGGCGTGTCCGGCACGTCCATGGGCCCCTCGTAGAGCCCCTCCTTGACGTCGGCGGGCGCGGCCTTGCCCAGCCCGTAGGACAGCGCCTCCTCGCCCAGCGCCCCGTAGCCGCGGCTCCTGTCCTTGCCCCGCGCCTTCATCTTCTCCGGAAGGGGCAGCTCGAAGAAGCGCCTGGAGACATCGTACATGTCGGCCACGAGATCCGCCGGGACAGCGTGGCCGCGCACGATGAGAAAGCCCAGCTCCTCGCAGGCGCGGTCGACCTCGGCCGCGACCCGGCGCTTCTCGTCGGGCGCCCCCGCGAGAAACGGAGCGACGTCGATGATGGGAACGGCGTTGAGCGTCATCAGTCCTTGGGAAGGCCGAGGACGCGCTCGCCAAGAATATTGCGCAGGATCTCCGAGGTGCCGGCGCGGATCCCGCTCCCACGGGCGAGGAGGGTGTAGAACTCCCACTGTCCGTGGTCGGGCGCGAGCGGGCTCGGATCGGCGATCTGCGAGTACGGGCCGAGCATCTCGCTCGCCACGTCGGCCAGCTCCTGATCGACCTGGCTCCAGAAGAGCTTGGAGGTCGAGCCCTCGGGCCCCGGGTGGCCACCCTGGAGAATCCTGGTCAGGCTCCGATAGCCGTTGAGCTGGAGGCACCGCTCGGCGACCTGCAGCCCCGCGATCTTCTGGCGCAGCACGGGATCCTTGGAGGCGGGCCGGCCCTGCTTCATCGTGCGCTTGGACAGCGCGACGAGCCGCTCGAGGGCGGTGCGCAAGCTGATGTGGCGGATCATGGTCAGGACGTCGCGCTCGTGGGCCAGGGTCGTGATCGCCACCCCCCAGCCCTCGTTGACCTTGCCCACCACGTTGGCGGCGGGCACGCGGACATTCTCGAGGAAGACCTCGTTGAACTCGGCCTCGCCCGTGATCTGGCGGAGGGGCCGGATGGTGATACCGGGGGTCTTCATGTCCACGAGGATGAAGGTGATGCCCTTGTGCTTGGCGGCGCTGGGATCCGTCCGCACGAGGAAGAAGCCCCAGTCGGCCACATGCGCCATGCTCGTCCACACCTTCTGACCGTTGAGCACGTACGCGTCGCCGTCGAGGACGGCGTGCGTCTGGAGATTGGCGAGGTCGCTGCCCGCGTTGGGCTCCGAGAAGCCCTGGCACCAGAGCTCGTCGGCGTTCAGGATCTTGCCGAGATGCCGGGCCTGCTGCGCCGGCGTGCCGTGGCTCATCAAGGTGGGACCGAGCATGGAGATGCCGCCGCGATTCACGGGCTGGGGCGCCTCCGCGCGGGACATCTCTTCGTAGAGGATGATCTGCTCCATGATCGAGGTGCCGCGCCCGCCGTACTCCGCCGGCCAGTCGATGCCGACGTAGCCCGCCTTGTGGAGGACACGCTGCCATTCGCGCAGCCGGTCGACCTCCCCGCGGTCGGCCCGCGACGCGGCGAAGGCGCGACCCTTGAGGTCAGCGGGGACGTTCTCGGCGAGCCAGGCGCGGGCCTCCGCGCGGAAGCGCTGCTGCTCGGGGGTGAAATCAAAATCCATTGAATCCCCTCACCCTGCCCTCTCCCCAGAGGGGAGAGGGATTCTTGGGCCTAGATGACGCCCGAATCAGGCTTGGCGGTGACGCCGTTGATCTTCCACTGGCCGTTCTGCAAGACGAGCTCGTAGAGCGCCTCGATGCTCTTGCCGTTCGATCCGCGGATCTTGAGCGTCAGGTACACGAGCCCATTCGGGGCGAGGACGGAGCCCACGATGGAGGCCGAGGCGGAGCGGGCGATCTCGGGATAGCCGCCCTTGACCATGAGCTCGAAGGCCTCGCGGTCGAATTGGTCCTTGATCTCCGCGGAGGCGAACGTGTACGCAGTATCGAAGTCGCCTCGGCGGAACGCCTCCAGCTGCTTGATCGGCGGCTCCATGGCTTCCTTCGGCGCGGGCTTGACCTGCTGCGCCCAGCCCAAGGTGGTCGAAACCAGCGTCATCATGACCGCAAGGGTAACAATTGCACGCTTCACTTGCATTCAGCCGTCCCTATTCTCTCAGCTCTCGCCTCGTCGCAGCGCCTCGGTTCGAAGTGCGGCCCTCTCCCCCGAGGGGAGAGGGATGAAAGATCAATGCATGACCGAGCCGCCATCGACGTTGAGCGCCTGGCCCGTGATGTTGCGCGCTTCGTCGGAGGCGAGGAAGGTCGCGGCCCAGCCGATGTCCTCCGGCGTCTGCTCGCGCTTGAGCGGGATGATGTCGGCGATGCGCTTGTCGAAGACCTGGCGGGCCGTCATGCCCTTGAAGACGGGATTGGTGTCGGCGAGGTACTGGGCCAGGTTCTCCCAGAAGGCCGTCCACAGCACGCCCGGGCAAATCGCGTTGACGGTGATCCCGTGGACCGCCAGCTCCTTGGCAAGCACCCGCGTGAAGGTGATGACCCCGCCCTTGGCCACGGAGTACGGCGGCATGGTGGGGGCGGCCAGCGGCCCGGCGATCGACGCTATATTAATGATGCGGCCCGCCTTCCGCTCGATGAAGTAGGGGGCGATCTCCTTGCACGTCAAGAAGACGGACTTGAGATTGACCGCGTAGGTCTTGTCCCAGTCCTCTTCCGTGTTGTTGGTGAACGGCATGCCGGGCGATGACGCCATGCCCGCGTTGTTCACGAGGATGTCGATCCGGCCGAGCTCCTTCTTGACGCCATCGAGCGAGGCCTTGACGTCGGCGGCCCTGGTCACGTCGCAGCGCATGGCCACCGCTTTCCGCCCCAGCTTCTCGACCTCCTTGACCACGGCGTGGGCGTTGCCGTCCTGGATGTCTGGGATGGCGATGTCGGCGCCTTCCCTGGCCATGCAGAGAGCGATCCCCCGGCCGATGCCGGCGCCTCCGCCCGTCACCACCGCCACCTTGCCCTGAAGCCTCATCGCGTCACGTCTCCCGTGGCGACCGAATAGCGCTCCGGCATCGAGCGATCCACCTCGAGGCCGAGCCCCGGCCGCTGAGGGACTTCGATGATATCACCGGCGCGCTTGAGGGGCTCCGGGGCTCGTCAGGCCGCTGTCCGGCGAGACTGGGGTCAGATGCCTGCGGCCCGCCCGAGCAGGCCTCCCGCCTCGCGGAGCCGCCGCCGCGCCTGCGTCGCGCTCACGTTCCGCCGCGCCATCACGATGGCGACCTTGGCGCGGCCCGCCGCTTCGCCCAGAAGGCTCGCCGCCCGCGCGGGGCCGACACCCCCGAGATCGCTCACGAGACGGATGGCCCGGGCCCGGAGCTTCGCCGAGCGTGGCTGCAGATCCACCATGCGATTGCCGTGGACCTTGCCGAGCCGCGCGAAGGCGGCGGTGGTCAGCGTATTGAGGGTGAGCTTGGTGGCGGTCCCCGCCTTGAGACGGGTCGAGCCGGCGAGGACCTCGGGTCCCACGCGGAGCGGGATGACGATGCGGGCGGCGCTCCGCGGGACGCTAGGGTTGCACGTGACCAGCACGGTGAGCGCGCCACGCCTCCTGGCCTCGGCGAGACCGGCGCGCACGAAGGGCGTGACGCCGCTGGCCGCGATGCCGACCACCGCGTCTCCGGCCCGCGCGCGGGCTCGCACGGCGCGCGCGCCGGCGCCCGCGTCATCCTCGGCGCCCTCCACGGATCTGAACACGGACCGCCGTCCTCCGGCCATGACCGCCTGGACCTGGGAGGGACCTGTATTAAAGGTAGGGGGGCACTCCGCGGCTTCGAGCACGCCGAGACGGCCGCTCGTCCCCGCCCCCAGGAAGATGAGCCGGCCGCCGGCCCGGAGCCGCCCGGCTATCTCCGTGACGGCCTTGCCGATGGCGGGCGCCGCGCGACCGACCGCGCGCACCGCGTCTTGGTCCACGCGGTTCATCAGCCGGGCGATGGCGGTGACGCTCAGCCTGTCGAGCCGCGCGCTCCGCGGATTGCTGCGCTCAGTGGGCAGGTTGCCGTAGCGAATCCTCGCCATGATTCGAAGCCTACCCTACTATAGGGGCGATGACCGCCGTCCTCTCGGGTCTGGACGTCCTGCTCGGGCGCCTCCGGACCCTTCTCGGCGGACAATCAGTCGGGCTGCTCTGCCATCCCGCCTCCGTCACCGCCGATCTGACCCCTGCCGCCAAGGCATTGATGCGCGTCAAGAGCATGAAGCTCCGACGCCTCTTCGCTCCCGAGCACGGCATCACGGGCGCCGCGCAGGACCTGGTGCTCGTCGGCCACGAGAAGGATTCGCTGACCGGCCTGCCCGTCATGAGCCTCTACGGCCGGCGGCTCGATCCCGATCCCCGCGCGCTCCACGGACTCGACGCGCTGATCGTGGATCTCCAGGACGTGGGCGCGCGCTACTACACTTACAACTGGACCATGGCCCTCGCCATGAAGGCCGCCGCTCGCGTGCATCTTCCCGTCATCGTGCTGGACCGACCGAATCCGCTCGGCGGGGAGCGGCTCGAAGGCAACTGGCCCGAGGCGGGCTGGAGCTCCTTCGTCGGGCTCTATCCTCTCCCCATCCGCCACGGCATGACCATGGGCGAGCTGGCCGGATATCTGAACAACAAACACGAGCTCGGCTGCGATCTCACCGTGGTGCCCATGCTCGGCTGGAGGCGGGGCATGGCGTGGGAGGACACGGGGCTTCCCTGGGTGGCGCCCTCGCCGAACATGCCGACGCCGGATACCGCGCGCGTCTATCCCGGTGGCTGCCTCGTCGAGGGCACGAATCTCTCGGAGGGACGTGGCACCACGCGCCCCTTCGAGTGGATCGGCGCGCCCTACCTTGATGGGCCACGCCTCGCGCGGGCCCTCGAGCGCCGCGGGCTCCCCGGCGTGCGCTTCCGCCCCGTGGAATTCGAGCCGGCCTTTCACAAGTGGAAATCGCAGCGCTGCGGCGGCGTCCAGGTCCACGTCACCGATGCCGCGCGCTTCAAGCCCTTCGCGACCTATCTCGCCCTCATCGCCGAGGCGCGCCGGCAGGCGCCGCGCCATTTCCGCTGGCGCAGGCCGCCCTACGAGTTCGAGCGCGTTCGCCTTCCCATGGACCTGCTCTGCGGCGGCCCCGCGATACGCCGGGCCCTCGAGCGCGGCGTGCCCCTCGCGCGCCTCGAGACGTCCTGGCGCCCGGATCTCGTGCGGTTCGCGCGCGAGCGCCGGCCCTACCTGCTCTACTCATGAGCCTCGAGGCGCTGGTGGGGCGGCGGCTCGTGCTCGGCCTGCCGGGGCCCGACCTGACGGATGAGGACATCTGCCTCTTCCGGGAGACGCAGGCGGGTGGGCTCATCCTCTATCGCCGGAACTTCGAGACGCCGGAGCGCCTCGCGCGTCTCGTTGACGGCCTCGAGTCGGCACTCGGGCGACGACTCCTCGTGGCCACGGATCACGAGGGCGGGCGCATCATCATGCTCGGCCGCGGCGTGACCATCTTTCCCGACGGCCTCGCCGCGGGGACGGCGGGAGAGGTGACCTTCGCGCATCGCCAGGGCCTCTTCGAGGGGCGCGAGCTGCGCCGCCTTGGCGTGGATCTCAACTTCGCTCCCGTGCTCGACGTGCTCACGGAGCGCTACAGCCCGAACATCGGCATCCGCTCCTACGGCAAGGACCCCGAGCTGGTCTCGCGCCTGGGCGCCGCGCGCATCCAGGGGATGCAGGCGGCGGGGATCTCGGCCTGCGCCAAGCACTTCCCCGGCAAGGGCCATGCGCCCGTCGACGCGCATCTGGGCTTGCCCGTGATCGACTCGGACTGGAGCGAGATGCACGCGACGCACCTGCCTCCCTTCCTCGCCGCCATGGAAGCCGGGGTCGACGCGATCATGACCTCGCATCCGCTCTATCCGCGCCTCGATCCCGCCCCGCGCATGCCCGCGACCTTCTCTCGGCTCATCGTCGAGGAATATCTGCGCGGCGAGGTCGGCTATCGGGGGGTCATCGTCTCGGACGACCTCGAGATGGGGGCCATCGGCGAGCTGTGTCCCATCGGCGAGGCGACCGTCCGGGCCGCGGCGGCCGGGCACGATCTTCTCCTCGCGTGCCATACCCCCGAGCGTCAGTACGAGGCCCATCGCGCCCTGCTCGAGGCCTACCAGGCATCGCGGCTGCCGCTTCGCGGCCTCGAGCAGAGCGCCGCGCGGATCGACGCGCTCATGGCCAGGCGCGTCGCCCGCTACGACGGCGGCCCCGCGCGCGCCGAGCGCGACGGCGAGCCGCTCGCCAAGGCCCTGGCCACGCGCGCCGCGACCTGCGTCACCCCCATCACGCCCGCCTACCGCCGGGCGCTCAATGGCCGCGTGCTCGTGATCTTCCCCCGTCTCTCGGAGCTGGCGGCCCGGATCACGGTCGAAGACGTCATGCAGGATGAGGCGCGCTTCGTGCGCGAGGCCCTGGCGCCTTTCGGGGTCGAGCCCGACGTGGAGATCGTGGCCGTCGAGCCCGGCCCGTCCGAGATCACCCACGCGGCGGCGGCGGCCCACGAGGCCGACGCGACCGTCTTCTTCCTCTACGACGCGCATCTCTACCCGTCGAATCGCGACCTGCTCAACGCGGTCCAGGACGCCGCGCCCGCTCTGGGCGTGGTGCTCATGCGCGATCCGTGGGACGCGGAGTGGCTCCGGCCTGGGGTGGCGGGGATGACGGCCTATGGCTGGCGCCGCTGCCAGCTCGAGGCCGTTCTCGCCCGCCTCCTCGCCCCCGCGTGAGCGATACTGGACCGGTTCTCAGCCAGGGGCCCGGAGGGACACGCATGGGATCCGTCGTCATCGCCGAGCGCACGATCCGGTACCTCGCTGTCGATGGCCCCGCCGCGCGCGGCGGCCAGCGGGTGCTCTACGTGCACGGCACCGGATGCAATTCCGAGGTGTGGATCCCCCACATGAAGGCCATCGCGGGCGGCCACGCGTCCGTGACCATCGATCTGCCCGGCCACGGAGGATCACCCGGCCGCGGCTTTCGAGGGGTCGCCGACTACGCGTACTTCGTGGTCGAGCTTGCCCGGACGCTGGGATGGGATCGTTTCGTGATGGTCGGGCACTCCATGGGAGGCGCGATCGCTCTCCTGAGCGCTCTCCATCATCCGGAGCTGCTCGACGGCCTCGTGCTCGTCGACACGGGGGCGCGGCTGCGCGTGAACCCCGCGCTGCTCCGCGGCGCCCGGGAAGCGGCCACGGCCGCCCTCACCCCCGCCACGGATCGCTCGTGGGCCTACGCGGCGGCGACGCCCCAGTCGGTGGTCGACGCAGTCCAGAGCCTGACCGCCGCCACCGATCCGTGGGTCACCTACGGAGACTGGATCGCGGACGACACCTTCGACGTCATGAGCCGGCTCAAGGACATCCGCGTGCCCACCCTCATCGTGTGCGGGGCGGAGGACCGGCTCACCCCCGTGAAGTACCACGAGCTCCTCGCCGCGCAGATCTCAGGCTCCCGGCTGACCATCATCGAGGGGGCAGGCCACTGGGTGTTCTGGGAACAGCCCGAGACCTTCACGCAGACCGTCCGCGCCTTCCTCGACAGCCTGCCGCCGTCCTCGGCTCGGGCCGAGCCCTCGAAGCCGTAGCTCGCTACGAGGGGACCTGCCGCCGGTCCGGTCGCAGCCGCTTCAACTCCTGGCTGACGAGCTGGAAGAAGTTTGTCGAGGTCCAGTACAGCACCATGCCGGCCGGGAACGTATAGAAGAGCAGGAAGAACAGCAGGGTCATCACCATCAGATTTCTGCGTTGTCGTCGAACGAGGGGCGGCGTGAGGACGGGCGAGCAGAAGCGCAGCAGGGTCGCCAGCGAAACGCCGCTCATCAGGAAGGGCAGCAGGTTCAGATGGCACCCGAAGAAGGGCACGCAGCCGGGCAGCCGGAGGAGCTCGTCCGGCCTCGACAGATCCTGGATCCAGAGAAACGACACTCGACTGAGATCGAAATTCTCCGCCAGCATGTCGAACACGGCGATGAACACGGGAAGCTGGATCAGGAAGCCGAGGAGGCTTTTCAGCGTGTACAGGGGGTGCACGCCCGCTTCACGGTACAAGGCAAGGGTGCGACGTGCGCGCTCTTCGCCTTTGTGGGCCGCGTTGATGGCGTCGATGCCGGGCTGGAGCCGCGCCTGAACGGCGTTGACCTGCGTCTGCAGACGATCGGCCATGGCCGTCAGAGGGAGCAGCAGGATCTTCACCGACAGCGCGAGGGCGATGATCGCCAGGCCGGGATGACCGACGACGGCGGTCAGCCCTCGGAGGAGGAACAGGAGCGCGAAGCTCAGCGGCCGCAGCCAGGACCAGAGCCCGGAGAACAACATCTGTTCGAGGGCTGGGTCCGCGTGAGTCAAGGCATCCTTCTCGAGCGGGCCGGAGTAGAGCGTGTATCGCCACGAGAGCCGTCCCGGCTCGTCGGCCGGGACCACGGCGATGCTCGTGGCGGACCGCGGTCCGAGGACGCCGGCGCCGTCCGAACGCTGAAGCATGGCCCAGAATCGGCTGCGGAATCCCGTCCAGTCGCCCGCGCGGAGAGCGAGGGGCTCTCGACGATCGTCGGGGACGACGCGGACGCCGCCCTCCCCCACCACCACTCGGCTCACGCGCTCCAGGATCGCGGCGAAGCCGGCGGCCGGGGCCGGGAACAGGCCCCGGCCCGCGTCCAGCTCGAGGTCAAGGCGCCGGCCCGCCATGAAGGCGGTCGCGTTCGGTCCGAGCAACCGCGCCGTCATGACCACCTCGTAGCCCTCCCGGGAGACCGCGAACGACTTCACCAGGCGGACGCCGTCGACCGGCAAGTCCGACCTGAACGTCACGATCTGCGCGCGCGTGTCTTCGGAGAGGTCGGCCGTGAAGCGCAGGCCCTGGAGATCCACGGCGGGACCGGGGCCGTGGAGGACCAGCCGCGCCTGTGGCGGATCGTCGTTGCTGGTGAAGCGCACCGATGTTCCCGCCGCCGCGTCGGCCTGCGCGCAGGAGGGATGGCAAGCCCGCCACGTCACGGGGCTTGCGCCATCGAGGGAGAATAGAAGGTCGAGACGATTGGTCGTGACGTGAACCCGGTTGCCGCCTGCCTTTTCGGCCGAGACGGAAGGGACGATCGGGCCCAGGAAGACGAGGAGTCCGAGCAGCGGGAGCGCGGGGCCGCCGAGCCCCACCGGCCGCCTGCGGCCGGGCAGACCTGCCATTATCGGTAGAACCGGCTCATCTCGTGCAGCGCGGCCCGCACGACCTCGCGGGGTATCGTCGGGTGGCCGACGAGCCGATAGTCCCGGTCCCGGATCTCGTACCCCGCCGGGTACACGATGGTCACCCGCTCCGGCTCGATCAACGCATAGTCCGCGTAGCTCGCGGCGATCAGCCACTCCCACTGCCCATCCCCGAAGAGATCCTGCCCACTCGCGTAGTCCGCCGGCGGATTCGTGCAGCCG
>DASQAK010000050.1:0-6509 GCA_035635755.1 Candidatus Methylomirabilota bacterium
CCATCGAGCTGCCCCATGAAGTTCTCCTGATCTATCGCCAGGCCCAGACGGGCTGTTCGAAATGGTCCACGCGCGTCGACCTGCCCCGCGCCACGACCTCGAGCATCTGGTAGATCACGGCCGCGGTCGGGGCGTGGGTGAGGGCGCCGAGGATCGGAAGCTGGATGACGGGACGATCGCTCTCGGGAATGGACACGAGGCGGGGCAGGTCGGGCCGCTCGAGATCGGCGAAGGGTACCCGGTAGAGGCGCGCCACTTCCGAGGGGTTGGGCGTCAACGGACCGAGATGGTCGCTCCAGAAGACGACGGGCGTGATGACGAACCCCGAGCGCGTGGGGTAGTCGTCGAGCAGGCCCAGCGCGGAGCCGCCGGGCAGCTGCAGTCCGACCTCCTCGTCGAGCTCGCGGAGGGCGGCCTGTTCCGGGGTCTCCCCCACGTCGACCCGGCCGCCGGGCAGCGCCCACTGCCCCGTGTGGGCCCGCAACGTGGGCGCGCGCTTGGTCAGGAGGAAGCAGGCGCGCCCTTCCTCGTCCGGCACGAGGACCACCGCCACCGCCGCCGCCTTGCGCCCATCGACGGCCACGCCCCGGCGCTCGAAGGCGTGCACGTTCGCGCGCGCCCGCGCGAGGAATCCCTCATCGAATCGCACGAGGCGCTAGTACGCCGGAAGCTTGCCGGCCTTTGCTCCCGTCTTGCGAACCACGCCCACCTCTTCGCCCGCCTTGGCGGCCATGAAGCGGCTGTCACTCGCCAGGGTCACGAACTGATAGCCCTGCTCGATCATCTTCACCGCGTAGGCGGCCGTCGCGTTGTGAATGCCCGCGATGACCCCGTGCTTCTTGCACGCCCGGGCGATCAGCTGCTGGGCCTCGACCACCGGAGGGTCCGTCTGGTCGAGCCGCGGCTTGAGGCCCAAGGCCAGCGAGAGATCCGAGGGCCCGACGTAGATGGCGTCCACGCCCGGCACGCTCAGGATGTCGTCGATGTTCTTGACCGCCTCCGCCGTCTCGATCATGGGCATCACGATGACGTCGTCGTTGGCGTGATCGCCGTAGTCGCCGCCCATGTAAAGGCTCGCGCGCACGGGCCCCCAGCTCCGGTAGCCGCGCGGCGGGTACTTGCAGGCCTGCACGAGGGCCTCAGCCTGCTCGCGCGTGTTGATCATGGGGCAGATGACGCCATAGGCCCCCGCGTCCAGGATCTTCATGATGCGCGCGGGGTCGTTCCACGGAATGCGCGCGAGCGGGATGACCTCCGTGGTGGAGATGCCCTGGAGCATCGACACACCCACCTGATAGTCGACGACCCCGTGCTGCATGTCCACCGTCAGTGAATCGAAGCCTTGATGGGCCATGACCTCGGCCGAGAAGCTCGAGGGAATGGACAGCCAGCCGTTGACGACTGCCTCACCGCGAGCCCAGATCTCCCGCACCGTGTTCTTCCGCACGTGACTCTCCTTTCGGACGGTGAAATGCCGCGCCGAGATACCGCGCTATCTAACGCCCCGCCTCGGGCGGCTGTCAAGGACGGCGGGGCGGATGCTGCTGGCTCCAGTGACGCGCGATGTCCCCACGCTTGGCGAACCACACCTGTCCCCGGCGCTGCGCGTGGTCCAGGAAGCGCGCGAGCCCGGCCGCCCGTCCCGGCCGCCCCGCGATGCGACAGTGCAGCCCCACCGACATCATGCGCGGGCGTGTCTCGCCTTCCTCCCAGAGCTGGTCGAAGGCATCGCGGAGATAGGCGAAGAAGTCGTCAGCGAGCTGCAGCGAGCCCCGCCAGAAGCGGATGTCGTTGGTGTCGAGGGCATAGGGCACGACGAGCCAGGGGCCCGTGCCTGTGTGCGCCCAGTACGGCAGGTCATCGGCGTAGGAGTCGCTGTCGTACAGATACGACCCCTGGCCGGCCACGAGCTCGCGCGTGATCGGCGAGGGTCCATAGCGGCAGTACCAGCCGAGCGGCGCCTGCCCGGTGGTTTCCCGGATCGACGCGGCGGCCCGGCTGATGGCCGCGCGCTCGCTCTTTCGATCCATCAGGTAGTGCTCCTCCCAGCGGTTGCCATGGGCGCAGATGTCCCATCCTCGGGCGGTGATCGCCTTCGCCGCCTCGAGGTTCCGCTCGAGGGCGACCGCGCAGGCGAAGATCGTGCCCTGGACCTTGCGCTCGTCGAGCACCCGCAGAAGGCGCCAGAAGCCCGCGCGGCTGCCGTACTCGTAGAAGCTCTCGTTGGCGAGATCCCGCTCTTCCGGCGGCACCGGCGAGGGCGACTCTCCCATGGTCTCCCGCTGGGGCTGGCCGTCCTCCACGCGATTCTCGGAGCCTTCCTCGTAGTTGATGACGACGTTGACGGCGACACGGGCGCCACCGGGCCAGCGCGCCTCTGGCGGCGTCTCGCCATAGCCCACGAAGTTGCGCGTCATGGCAGGAGGATAGTCGGAGACCCCCGGGCACGGCAAGCGCGTCAGGCGCCTGCCTGCTTTCTTTGCCGGGTCGAGGCGCCCACGCTACTATGACGAGCATCATGACCCTCGAACAGGCGCTCGACGGGACCCTCAAGCAGGCCATGAAGGACAAGGACGGGCGCACGGCGGACGTGGTGCGCATGCTCAAGACCAGGCTGCAGGAGCGGCGCACGGCCAAGGGCTTCGCGGGCGTGGTGGACGACGCCCTCGTTCTCGATGTCATCGGCGCCTACCGCAAGCAGCTCCAGAAGGCCATCGCCGAATACGACAAGATCGGCGAGCGCGGCGCCGCCCAGGCGGCCACCCTCCGCTTCGAGCTCGAGTTCTGCGAGCGCTACCTGCCCAAGGGCATGGACGAGGCAGCCGTTCGCGCCCTCGTCAAGGAGCGGCTCGCCGCCCTCGGCATCACCGACGCCAAGCAGGCGGGGCGGCTCGTGGGCGACATCATGAAGACCCACAAGGGCCAGGTCGAGGCGGGAGACGTCAAGCGCATCGCCGAGGAGCTCCTCGCCGGCTGAGCCTCTTCCTCGAAACAGCTCGGCGCGCGCTCGTTCCCGCGATCGGCCCGGGCACCCGTCCTATTTGCCGCGGCCGCCCCCGTGCGATGCTCCGCCTGCGCGACCACCGGTCACGGCGTCGCCGCTTCCGCCGGAGCCATTCCCCTGGACGGAGCGGGCCGAGGACGTGTGAACGCCACGCCCGTCATCGTCGCTCGAGGAGGCTCCCCGGGAGGAATTGGGGGCACCTGAGCGGCCTGTGCTTCCCGCTGACACGGTCTTGCCGCTCGCCGTCGTGATCTCCACGCTGGTCGGACCCGGGCTCTTGTGCTCGTGGTTGAAGCGGCTCACCGCCTGGCCCAGATTCCTGTCCTGCACGAGGCCCTGGGTCCGCAGATCCTTGTACACCACACCCCACCCTCGACCGCTCCGCTTCAGACCGGCGATCTGGTCCAGCGACAGGGGCTTCGGAGAGGTCGGGGAAGAGGGAGTGAGCTGCTGAGACTCGAAGATGGCGCGGGCAATCTTCTGATTGCCCGGTGAGAGCTGCTCAAATGCCCCGCCCGCTGCCGGCGGCGGGATCTGCGCCGCCGCGGGCCCAGCCATCGTCAGGACCAAGGCTATTGCCGCGGACACATACCATCCCTTGCTCATGGCGTTGCCCTCCTATCGGGTGGTCTTCGCCACCACCGGGCCATCATCCAGGACCCGCGCCGTCTGCACGATGAGCTCACCGGCGGTGGCACGGTCACGGAGGATCCAGCCCTTCTTCACGACCACGCGCATTCGCGACGTCCTGGCGGTGATCCGGTCCAGCTCGATCTCCACCGTCCGGTCGCCCGCCGCCGCGGTGATCTCGCTGCCTGTCTCGGTCATCTGCTTTGCTGTCACGTCCATGGCCATCCGCTTGAGCGTCTTGAGGGTGGCCGCACGCAAGTCGGGCTCGGAGGCTGCGAAGGTCCTGTAGGCGACGCTGTCCAGCGTGTAGTTGACTCCAGTGCCGCCCGAGATTCCTGCTCCTACCCCGAACAGCGCGAGACCGATCCCCGCGCACCCCTGTAATCCCAGCGCGCTCAGGAGGAGCAGCGCTCTTCCGAATCTCAGAGAGGACATGGGCCACCTCCGCCTCGTGACTGGATAGGAGCGCCGCTCAGCAGCTACCCAAAAGGAGCACGAAGCGTGCCGAGGAGCGCCGCCCAGCTTGTGGCCGGCGGCGCCCGAACGCACACATACACGCACGCGGACTTCGCCGCGGGCGGGAGATTCGACCCGGCAAAAATGCCGATCGGAAGGAAGGTAACTCTTACGAGTCGGAAGTGTAATTCCGACCGGTGTGGAGGCGCGTCTTGAGGACCTTGCCCGTGGCGCTCTTGGGCAGGTCGGCGACGATGGATACCGTGCGCGGGTACTTGAACGAGGCGAGCCGGTCGCGGCAGAAGGCCACCAGCTCCTCGCCGGTGACCCGCATGCCCGGGCGCAGCGCGACGAAGGCCGCGATCTCCTCCCCGAGCTCGACGTGGGCGATGCCGACCACTGCGGCCTCGGCGACCGCGGGATGGCCGAGGAGCGCGGCCTCGACCTCGCCCGGCACCACCGAGTACCCGCCACGAAGAATCAGCTCTTTCTTTCTCCCCACGATCGTGACGAAGCCGTCCGCTGAGATCGTGGCCAGATCGCCCGTCCTGAACCATCCGTCCTCGATCACGGCCTTCGTCTCCTCCGGAGCGCGCAGGTAGACATCGAGGACGGCCGGCGTCCGGATCCAGAGCTCGCCGATCTCCCCCGCGCCGAGCGCGCTCCTCTCCTCGCTCATGATCCGCACCTCCACGCCCGGCACCGCCCGCCCGATCGAATCCGGCAGGTCCGTCGGATCGTCGGCGAGATACGAGATGGGCCGGAAGAGCTCGGTCATGCCATAGCCGCGAAGGATTCTCACTCCTGTGCGCTTCTTCCACTGCCGGGCCAGCTCCCACGGGCACGGCGCCGCCCCGGAAAGGGCGAGGCGCAATGACCCGAGACCATCGAGGGAGAGACCAGGCGCCTCGAGGATGCGCTGGAACATCGTCGCCACGGCCGGGAGCACGGTGACGCAATGGCCCGAGATCGCGCGCAGCGCCGCCTCCGGAGTGAATCTCTCGAGCACCGCCACCGTCGCCCCGGCGAGAAGCGGCGCCAGCAGCGCGCCATTGAGCCCAAAGGAATGGGCCAGCGGCAGCGCCGCCAGCACGATATCGCCCGGCACCAGCCCCATCACGGGCCCCGCCCACGATTCATTGGCCGCGCGGAGCGCAGCATGCGACAGCACCGCCCCCTTCGGCTCCCCCGTCGACCCCGACGTGTAGAGCACGAGCGCGGGCCCCGTCGCCCCCACGCTATCCCACACCGCCTCCTCCTCGCGCACCTCCTCCACCACCAGAGCGGGCTCGAGGTGCCCCAGCACCTTGCGTCTCTCCTCGGCGGACAGCAGCGGGTTGATGGGGCTGACAGTGGCGCCGACCTTGAACGCGCCCCACAGCGCGGCCACGAACCCCCACCCATTAGGAAGCTGGAGCGCGACCGTGTCCCCCGCCCGCACGCCCTGTCTCGACAGCCGCCGCGCCACACCCCCCGCCCGAAGCTCGATCTCCCGCCAGCTCAACGACTCCTCATCGCACAGAATCGCCGCCGCGTCTGCTCGCCGTCGCGCCACCGCATCGAGCCGCGCCCCAAAATTCTCCCCCACTAGCTTCTCCCACTGAAGAGAAAGAACAATGCTCCGAATCGCAATCCCGAAGGCGAGACCGGGTACCCGGGTGAGTGGCGCCGGCAGGCATGCCCTCGGGAGCGAATCCGACGAGCCGTAGCGCGCCCCGAAGCGCAGGGCGTCTCCGCCGCGCGAGCCGCCCTGCGCAGCAGGGCGGCGAGCGCACCCCCCGCCTCGGGGGGATGGGGGGGCAGGCGGAGGCGCCCGAGCGAGGTGGCGCGCGAGGCGAGGAGGTTGAGCGCACGAGGGCATGCCTGCCGGCGCCACTCGCCCGCCGCCCCGCCTGGCGCGTTGTCAGCCGACGCAGCCCCTGACAACTACAACCCGTAGTCTTTGAGGTTGATGCGCTCCCAAACCTCAGGCGGCACTCGGTGACGAGGCGTATACGCGGCCAGTGAAGGCTTGGCGGTGGCGTCCACACCCCACTTCGCCGTATAGCCGTCTTCCTTCGTCGACGGATCGAGATCCGACCCGCGCGCATTCGTGATGATGGAGATGTCTCGATCGGGCTGGCACCGCGTGGCCAGCGCCCACGTCACCTGACGGTCGTCGAAGATGTCCACGTCGTGGTCGACCACCACCACACGCTTCATGTACATATCCGCCCCCAGCACCGCCATGATCGCGTTCTTCGCCTGCCCGGGCAGCCGCTGCTCGATCGAGACGTAGCACGTGAAGGGACCGGGCACCCTCACCGCCTTCACCGAGGGAACCATCGCGCGCACCGCGCGGTAGAGGTTCGCCTCCATGGGAATCGTCGAGAGCAGCATGTGATCCAGATGCGCCACCGTGATGTCCTGGAAGAAGGCG
>DASQAK010000051.1:0-11183 GCA_035635755.1 Candidatus Methylomirabilota bacterium
ATGCCGTCCGACAGGGACATGATCTCGACATTGCCTACCCGGATGACGTTGTTCGGCACGGCGGGCGCTCCTCTCGTGGGCGATCCCAGCCAGGGCGGAGATGGATTCGAGAGTTTACCACGGCTTCTCAGATTGCTTCCCCTGGGGGCTTTCTCAAGTATCATCCAGTAGGTACTCGGGTTGGGGGTGCCTATCCCATGAACTGCCAGGATGCTCGCGAGCATTTCTCGGCGCTCCTCGACGCGCACATCGGGCTCACGGAGCGGGTCCCGCTGGAAGCGCATCTGCGCGAGTGCGAGGCCTGTCAGCAAGAGCTCGAGGGCCTTCGTCTCAGTGAGCGGCCTCACCCCGCTGCGTGGCGCCCGAATCTCAAGCTCGACTTCTTCAGCAAGGCGTTCGACCGCTTGCGTCCGACTGATCTGCTGGACCGGCTCCGCCAGCGGCTTTTCCCTCGCAACCGAATCATCCGGCGCGCGAGACCCCGACCGGTTCTCATCGGCAAGACGCTCGAGATGCTCCGTGCACCCGACGAGCCTCCGCGCCGCAGCGTGCACGCTCGGGCAAGAATCCCATGGCGGTCCCGTCCCGGTGTGGCTCGCGCGGCCAAAGCCCTCGCGTCCGTTCGCGGCATCGACATCTCCAACCCGCTTCGCCGCGCAGGGTCGTCACTCCATCTGATCCTCCGGCATGTCGCGTCGGCGCTCAGTATCGTCGGGGAATCACTCGAGGTCGTCGGGAGGGCCGCGCTCGATGGCGGGGGGAAGGCGCTCCAGGTCGTGAAGAAGGCGCCCGGCATTGGCGGGAAGGCGGTCGGTATTGTCCGGAGAGTGCTCGAGCGCGCCCGCCTCACGCTCTTGATGACCTGTGCACTCGTCATTCTCGTCTGGGACCACCGACGCATCTTCCTTCCCGTCCAGACCAGACATCTTCGCCTGGCCGCCACCGTGCTACTGGTCTCGCTCGGTGCCGTCGGACTCCTCAGGTACCGAGCCGATCTGGATCTCGCGGTCCGTCGCTGGGTGCCTTCCGCTCCTTCCAGTGGCGACGCCACGCCCCCGACACGCATGGCTTCCACCGAGCCGGCGACACGACCTGAGATTCCTCCAGTCACCGCGCCCGTCACGGTAGTGCCGCCGCCTCCCGCGCTGCACCCGCCTCCCGCGCCCCGGGCACCGGAGCGGCCAACGCCGAAGATGCCAGCGAGGGTCACTGCTCCCCCCGCGCGCACGAAGAGCTCAGCTCCGCCCCCGGAGCCTGTCACGCCCCGTCGCGCTCCCGCTCCCGCCCCGCCGGCTCGTGATACCCGGGTGAGCCGTGTCGAGAAGCCGGATCCGGGCAAGCCCGAGCGGATCGAGACGCCGTCGCCGAAGCCGAAGAATGGGAACGCCAAGCAGGACGTGGCCGCCGCCGCCGCTCCACGAAGGGACAATCCGGTCGGGACGGTGTCCGCGCCCATGCCTCCCGCTCCCGGTGATGCGCGCCCGTCACTCGATGTGGTCGGGAAGCTCCGGGTCAAGAGCCGGAGCGGAGCCGAGCGCGATCTGGCCGCCTTGCTCGCGAAGGCGGGAGGAACCACGGTGAGCCGCCAGCGCGGCGAGAAGATCACCGTGATCGAGGCGATGGTGCCCAATCCCAGCTATGGCAAGTTCGCCGAAGGCCTGACCCGCATCGGCTCATGGCAGATCGAGGCCGGGCGCTCCCGATTGCCGGATCCCGTTCGTGTGACCGTGAGACTGGCCGAGTAGCGCCCGCCGCCCTCCACGTTTGCGGTCCACGCGCCCGTGGTCTATTCTTCTGCTCCATGACCCAGCCCGTGAAGTGGCCCGACGGCGCCCGCTGCGCCATCATGATGACCTTCGATCTCGATGGAGAGAGTCCCTGGATCCATCGCGATCCCGCCCTCGCGGAGCGACCGCTGCACATGTCCATGGGCGCCTATGGGCCCAAGACGGGCATGCCGCGCATCCTCGAGCTGCTGGACCGCTACGGGACCAAGACCTGCTTCTTCATTCCCGGGTGGATCGTCGAGCGCTATCCCACGCTCTGCGAGGACATCGTGCGTCGAGGGCACGAGGTAGGGCACCACGGCTACCTGCACGAGAAGCCCTTCTTCATGAAGGACCGCGAGGAGGAGGAAGAGCTGCTCGTCAAGAGCCTCGACATCTTCGAGAAGATCCTGGGCGCCAAGCCCCTCGGGGCGCGGGCGCCCTCCGCCGATCCGAGCCGGCACACCATGGACCTGCTCAAGAAGCACGGGTTCGTCTATCACAGCAACGCCCTCGACACGGACCTGCCGTACTGCCATGAGACGCCGCACGGCCCGCTCGTGGAGTTTCCCACCGCCTGGTGCAACAACGACGCGCCCTTCTTCCTGTTCAGCTCGGTGCCGCCCGTCGGCAACGGCATCTGGAGCCAGGAAGACGTCTGGGAGATATGGTCCGAGGAGTTCGAGGGCATGTACGCGGAAGGCGGCTTCTTCAACTGGCTCGGCCATCCCCAGGTCGTGGGCCGACCCTCGCGGATGCGCATGGTCGAGCGCCTCATCCAGCGAATCGTGGGCAAGAAGGACGTGTGGTGGCCCCGCCCCGTCGACCTCGCGCGGTTCTGGCTCGAGCGAGGCCCGAGCGGCGTCACAGGTTGATGGCCGGAGGACGGCTCGCCGGCCGCGTGGCGCTCATCACGGGCGCCAGTCGGGGCTTCGGGCGCGCCATCGCGCTGGCCTTCGCCCGCGAAGGGGCTCGGGTGGTCGCGAACTACCTGGCGAGCCGGCGAGAGGCCGAGGAGGTCGTGGCGGAAGCGGGCCGGCTCGGCGCCGAGGCGATCGCCCTCCAGGGCGACGTGGCGCGCGAGGACGATGCGCGCTCCCTCGTCGCCTCGACCATCGATCGATTCGGCCGGCTGGACATCCTCGTCAACAACGCCGGCATCATGGTCCGGGGCGCCCTGCTCCAGGTGCCCGCGGACAAGTGCCAGCGCATGTTCGACATCAACGTCACCGGCACCATGCAGTGCACGCGCCATGCCCTGCCGTCGATGATCGAGAACCGCCACGGGCGCATCATCAACCTGTCGACGCAGCTGGCCCAGCGCGCGGTCGGGGGCGGAGGCTTCGCCGCCTACGCGGCCACCAAGGGCGCCATCGAGTCGCTCACCCGCGCTCTGGCTTCGGAGGTGGGAGCCCACGGCATCACCGTGAACGCGATCGCCCCCGGCGGGATCGAGACCGACATGAGCAAGGACGTCATGACGCCGGAGTACCGGACGCGGCGGCTGGCCGAGCTGCCGCTGCGGCGCTTCGGCAGCGTGGAGGACGTCGCCTACTGCGCGGTGGTCCTGGCCGCCGACGAGGCGGGCTATCTCACGGGTCAGATCCTCCACCCGAGCGGCGGCTGGGTGTCGGGATGAGGTGGCCAGCCTCCCGGTAGGATCCGGCGCTCACCCTCGTCAAGGAGGCCTGCATGCGATATCGGTGGCCGGACGGCAAGCAATCCGCGGTGGTACTGTCCTTCGACTTCGACGCGGAGTCCGGGTTTCTCTTCCGCGAGCCTGAGAAGGCCAAGCGCAGCCTGGGCGACCTCGAGGAGCGCCGCTTCGGGCCTCGAGTAGGCGTCGATCGTATCCTGGCCCTCCTCGACAGGCTGAAGCTCCGCGCCAGCTTCTTCATTCCCGGCTGGACGGTCGAGAACCATCTCGCCCCCTCCAAGCGGATCCGCGACGCGGGACACGAGATCGGCGCCCACGGCAACGTCCACGAGGCCGTGGGCTTCCTCGATGCCACGCAGGAAGAGCGGATCATGCAGGAGCAGCTCGCCATCCTGCGCGACCAGCTCGGCGTGAAGCCCGCCGGCTATCGCTCGCCGTCGTGGGACGTGAATGTCTGGACCCCGGGCATTCTCAAGCGTCGCGGCTTTCTCTACGACACCTCGCTCATGGGGAACGACATCCCCTACGAGATCGACAGCGAGAACGGGCCGCTCGTCGAAGTCCCCGTGCAGTGGCTGATGGACGACGCCCCGCTCTTCCGCCACGTGTACGGCTCCACCAACGCCATCGCCGACCCGGGCCGGGTGCTGCAGATGTGGAGCAAGGAGTTCGCCGCGATGCACGCGGAGAACGGCTGCTTCGTCCTGACCTGCCATCCCTTCGTGAGCGGGCGCGCGTCGCGGATCGCGCTCCTGGCGGACCTCGTGGCCTTCATGCGCCGCTTCCGCGGCGTGTGGTTCACCACGTGCGAGGAGGTGGCGCGCTGGCACGCGAGCGGCAAGGGCGCCGCGGTGGCCAAGGGACGGCCCGCAAAGCGCTCGAGAAAGAAGTCGTAGCGCCCAGCTATACTCCGGGCACCAAGGGCAGGTCCCCCTCACCCTGCCCTTTCCCCACTGGGGGAGAGGGTTCCGTCCTGAGATATCCCTCTCCCCTCTGGAGAGAGGGCAGGGTGAGGGGCAGTCCATTCCAGAGGAGGTCATCGATCAATGTCCAGTCCAGCGTCGCCCTTCACGATTCCCATCGGCCGGCTGGCGGATGGGCCGTGCCCGCCTACCGCCGCCAACTCGACCTGGCCCAACGTTCTCCACACGCGCGTGGGGGACCTGGTCACGAAGATGGGGCCCGCGCCCTGGTCGAAGCGCATCATCGCCGACGAGCGTAACCTCGTCACCCTCATCGCGAGCGCGCCCGACGGGGGCAATCGCCCCCACTGGCACCGCGAGTTCGACGAGTGGTGGGTGGTGCTCGCGGGCACACTCGAGTGGGAGCTGACGGGCGGCATCGTCGTGCAGGGTAAGAAGGACGACATCGTGTGGGTGCCCCGCGGGACCGTGCACCACATCCGGAACCTGGGTCACGATCTTTCCCTCCGGCTCGCCGTGGCCATGCCCCCGGCCATGCACTACTTCAGCCCGTGTGAGCAGTGCGGCTTCACCGACGACGGTCCACGCGAATGGCACGCCTAGCTCCCTGGAGGCTTTGATGAATCTCCTTCGCCCCATCGACCGCTACGTCACGGTCAACGGCCTGCGTTTCCACGTGCTCGACTGGGGCGGGGAGGGCCGCACGCCGCTCCTGCTCCTGCACGGCTTCACCGGCCATGCCCACGCCTGGGACACCCTCAGCATCGCGCTCCAGCCCCACTTCCACGTCTATGCCATGGACCAGCGCGGTCACGGCGAGAGCGACCCCGCGGACATCTACCATCCCATCGCGGCCTACGACGACCTGAGCGGTGTCGTGGAGGAGCTCGGCCTCAGCTCCTTCGTGATGATCGGCCTCTCGATGGGCGGGCGCAACGCGATGTACTTCACCTCCAAGCGCCCTGACGCCGTGCAGAAGCTCGTCATCGTCGACATCGGGCCGGAGATCAGCAAGCGCATGGCCCAGGCCCCGCCCGGGCCGCCCGAGCCGGAGACCTGGGAGAGCATCGAGCAGGCGGCCCAGCACCTGCACCGGGGCAACCCGCATCCCGGCATCCACTATTTCCGCTGGGTCGCCTCGCACAGCCTCAAGCAGCGCCCCGACGGCCAGCTCGTGTGGGGCTGGCATCCCAGCATCAAGGAGAAGCGGACCCAGCTCGACATCGACTGGTGGGGCGTGCTGCAGACGATTCCCGCTCCCACCCTCGTGCTCCGCGGCGAGGAGAGCATGATCCTGGACCGCGAGGTCGCCGAGCGGATGGCCCAGCAGCTCCCGCGGGGGAAGTTCGTCGAGATCCCGCAGGCCATCCACACGCTCCACGAGGACAATCCCGACGCGGTCGTCGCCGCCCTGAAGGAGTTTCTGGGCTTCTAGGCCCCTCTTGACAGGCGCTCCGGCAGCCCGTAAATTCTCTAAGGTCAGACCTCAGACCTTAGAGCCAGGGCGGGAGAGCCAGTGTCGACGATCACGTTCAGCACGCTTCGCGGTCCCCGGATCTTCGAGAAGATCGTCGAGCACATCCGGGACGCCATCCTCGCCGGCCGTCTTCGACCCGGCGATCGACTGCCGCCGGAGCGCGAGTTGGTTCGCCAGTTCCAGGTGGGACGGGGCGCCATCCGGGAGGCATACCGGATCCTCGAGCAATCAGGCCTCATTCGCATCCGGGCGGGCAACGGCGGAGGCGCGTTCGTGGGGGGGCAGCCCGCGGAAGCCGTCACCCGGTCGCTCAGCGATCTCCTGCGCTTCGGCAACTTCGAGCTCCGGCACATCACCCAGGTCCGGCTCGCCCTCGAGAACCTGATCGTGGACACCGTGGTGCAGAATGCGGGCCGTCCCGAGCTGGCCCGCCTCGCCGCCTCCGTCGAGCGCGCCCAGCGCCTCCACGAGGAAAACAAGACCGAGCAGAGGGTCGAGGAGCACTTCAACTTCCACGTGCTCCTGGCCGAGGCGACGGGGAATCCCGTCTACCCGTTGCTGATCCGGGCCGTCGTCGACATCATGGAGCCCGTCTGGAAGAAGACGGGCTCACCGGAGACGCTGGCGCGGCACACCGTCGCCTTCCACAGGAAGATCGTGAATCACTTGATGGCCGGCGATGCCACGAGGGCCAAGCGGGAGCTGAAGCGGCACATCGTCGAGGCGGAGAAGCTCATCACGGCGAGCAGCGCGAAGCGCGCCCCGGCGCGAGTGGCCCGACTCACGCGAGCCTCGAGCCGGTAGAGCATCCGTGACCTCGACCGCCCGTACGCTTCGCGGCAAGGTCGTCGTCGCCGGCATCGGCGAGACGACCTACTACAAGCACGGCAGGTCGCCCGATCCCGAGTTCAAGCTCGCGTTGATGGCGATTCTTCGGGCCTGCGAGGACGCGGGCGTCGATCCTCGCGAGATCGACGGCTTCGCCTCGTACTCGAATGACCGGAACGATCCCTCGCGCCTCGCCGCCGCTCTCGGCCTGCCCGAGCTGCGCTTCTCGAACATGCAGTGGGGCGGGGGCGGGGGAGGGGGCGCGGCGGCGGTCGCCAATGCCGCGGCGGCCGTGGCCACGGGCATCTCGAATTGCGCCGTGGTCTTCCGCGCCCTCGCCCAGGGCCAGTTCGCGCGCTTCGGTCTGGGCGCCCAGGCGGCCACCGCCTCGGGCGAGCCCGCCTTCACCTTTCCTTACGGGGTGATGTCGCCGGGCCAGCGCTACGCCATGCGCGCCATGCGCTTCATGCACGAGCACGGCGTCAAGCAGGAGGCCCTCCGCGCCATCGCGCTCGCCTCCTATCACCATGCCCAGGCCAATCCGCGCGCCGTCATGCACGGCCGCCCTCTCACCGCGGAGATGTACGACACCTCCCGGTGGATCGTGGAGCCGTTCCGCCTCTTCGACTGCTGTCTCGAGAACGACGGCGCCGCCGCGCTCATCCTCGTGCCCGCCGAGCGGGCCCGCGATCTCCGGCGACCGCCCGTGTACCTCCTGGGCGCCGCCCAGGGCTCCGAGCACAGGAATGCCGCGCCCGTGCACAATGCGCCGCTCTACGGAACGTCCAGCTTCACCACGGTGGCGCCGAACCTCTACGCCATGGCGGGCGTGGAGCCGAAGGACGTCCGCGTCGTGCAGAGCTACGAGAACTTCACGGGCGGCGTGCTCATGAGCCTGGTCGAGCACGGCTTCTTCAAGGCGGAGGAGGCCAATGACTTCCTCGTGCCGGAGAATCTCATGGCGCCCACCGGACCCCTGCCCCTGAATACGAGCGGGGGCAATCTCGCGGAGTGCTACATGCACGGGCTCGAGCTCCAGCTGGAGGCGGTGCGTCAGGTGCGGGGCGAGTCCTCGAGCCAGGTGCCGGGGGCCGACGTCTCCATGGTCTGCTCCGGCCCCATGGTCACCCCCGTGTCGAGCCTCATCTTCGGCTCGGCGGCAACCATATGACAGCCGAGCGCTGCTTCGCGCTTCCCGAAGGGCTGCCGCGGCCCGTGCCCGAGCCGGACGGGCTCAGCGGCCCGTACTGGGAAGGGGCGAATCGCGGCGAGCTGTGGATCCAGCGCTGCCGGAGCTGCCGGGCGTGGCAGTGGGGACCGGAATGGATCTGTCACGAGTGTCTCTCCTTCGACGTCGGCTGGGAGCGCGTCGGGGGCAGGGGGCGGATCTACAGCTGGGAGCGCGTGTGGCACCCCGTGCACCCGGCCCTCAAGGGCGCTCCGCCCTACGTGGCGGTTCTCGTCGAGCTGCCCGAGGCCGGCAACGTCCGCATGATCGGCAATCTCCTCGGCGATCCGCGGCAAGAGGTGCGGATCGGCGCTCCCGTCGAAGCGGTCTTCGAGCATCACCAGGATGCGACGCCACCATACACGCTGGTCCAGTGGAGGACCCCATGAGCACCCCCGTTGCGAACGACATCGTCGTCAATGACGAGAATCGCTGGCGTCTGCAAAGCCCGGGTCATCAGGGGTGGACGCGCACGGCGCGGCCGGGGGCGCCGAACAAGTACTTCATCGTCTCCGCCGACTGCCACGCCAACGAGCCCTCGAGCCTCTGGGCGGATCGCATCGACCAGAAGTACAAGGAGCGCGTCCCGCGCGTGATCACCGACGACAAGGGCGTGCAGTGGCGCATCTCCGAGGGGCATCGTCCCGACCGGCTCCGGGTGAGCGAGCTCGAGGGCGAGGACATGGCGCGGCAGAAGGCGGGCGCGGATCCGCGCGAGCGCCTGCGCGATCAGGATCGCGACGGCGTCGACGCCGAGGTGGTCTTTCCCAACAAGGGCCTCTCGATGTGGGCCACCCCCGATCCGATCTTCGCCCAGGCCCAGTGCCGCGTGTGGAACGAGTGGGCCTGGGAGACCTTCGGGGCCTACGTGGAGAGAATGTCGCCGGCGGCGGCGCTGGCCACGGGCGACCTCGAGGGCTCCATCGCCGAGGTGCAGCGCGTAGCCAGGCTGGGCTTCCGCATCCTGACGCTGCCCTGCAAGCCGATCTGGGGCGGCCATGACGTCGAGCACCCGAACTACAACCTCCCGCACTTCAACCCGCTCTGGGCGGCCATCCAGGACGCCGACCTCGCCATCACCTTTCACGTCTCGACGGGGCGCGACCCCCGCGCGGCCCGTGGCAACGGTGGCGCCGTCATCAACTACGTCTCCCACTCTCTCTCCCCGACTATCGAGCCCGCGGCCAACCTGTGCGCCTCCGGCGTGTTCGAGCGCTTCCCCCGCCTGCGCTTCGCCACGATCGAGGCGGGCATCGGGTGGCTGCCCTGGCTCCTCACCGCCATGGACGAGGCGTATCTCAAGCATCACTTCTGGGTGCGGCCGAAGCTCGCGAAGCTCCCCAGCGAGTACTTCCGTCTCCACGGCTTCGCCTCGTTCGGGGAAGACCGGCCGGGCCTCGACCTCATCGAGAGCCACGGCCTCGTCGACAACGTCATGTGGGCCAACGACTATCCTCACCACGAAGGCAGCTGGCCGCATTCCGCCGAGGCCATCGAGCGGACGATGAGCCATCTGAGCGAGCCGGCGCGCGCGAAGGTCCTCGGCCTCAACGCGGCGAAGCTCTTCCGCTTCAAGGTTCCCGGGTCGTACGCGGCCTAGGCGCGATCATGCGCGAGCGCGTCTGCCCCCTCACCCTGCCCTCTCCCCCATCGGGGGAGAGGGATGAAGAAGAGTCCTCTTTCCAAGGAGAATCCCTCTCCCTCGGAGAGGGAGAGGGCAGGGTGAGGGTGGCGCTGCGTTCACGCAGGGTCAGGGCTTCGCGGGCGGGGCGATGAGCTACGCGGCGCCCTTCGAAGGCCTGCGGGTCCTGGACCTTAGCCAGGGCATCGCGGGCCCTTACGCGGGGATGCTCCTCGCCCAGCACGGCGCCGAGGTGATCAAGGTCGAGCCGCCGGCCGGCGACTGGTCACGGACGCTGGGCAAGCGCTACGGGGATCACACCGCGTTCTCGATCGCCGCCAACCTGGGCAAGCGCAGCATCGCGCTCGATCTCAAGCATCATCGGGATCGTGCCATCGCCCACCGGCTGGGCGCCCGGGCGGACGTGGTCATGGAGAGCTTTCGCCCCGGCGTGGCGACCCGGCTCGGCGTGGGCTATATGGAGCTCTCCGCCGTGAACCCGCGTCTCCTCTATCTCTCCGTGTCCGGGTTCGGCCAGTCGGGGCCGGAGAGCAGCCGGCCCGCCATGGATCCCATCCTCCAGGCCTTCACGGGGCTCATGGCCATGAACAAGGGCCTCGACGGCATTCCGCACCGGGTCGTGCCCATCGTCGTCGACATGACGACCGCGTTCTACGCCTTTCAGAGTATCGCCGTCGCGCTCTACGCGCGGCGCGACGAGACGGCCGGCCGCTATCTGGACACGAGCCTCATGCAGGCGGCGGCGGGGCTGCAGGTCATCCACCTCATCGCGCACCACCTCGAGAACGGCCGGATGCGTCCCCCCCTGACGCCGAGCGGCAGCTACGCGACGGCGGACGGGTGGATGTACATCGTCACCCACCGGGATGCTGACTTCGGCAAGCTCTGCGAGGCCCTCGAGATCCCAGGGGTGAAGGACGATCCACGATTCACGACCAATGCCCTCAGGTCCCAGCACTTGACCGTCCTGACGGACGCGCTCAACCCCGCCTTCGCTCGCGGCACCACCGAGCAGCTCGCCAAGCGCCTGCGAGAGGCCGGCATCATGCACTCGCCCGTCAACGACTACCTCGACTTCCTTCGCCAGCCCCAGCTCGAGGCGACCGGCCTCATCGCCTGGCTCGACCAGCCGGGTGTCGGCCAGGTGCCCGTCCCCAGCGTGCCGGGGTTGCCTTCGCCCCCGAGCGGCTCCGCCCGGGCCAAGGCCCCGTCTCTCGACGAGCATCGCGCCGAGATCCTGGCCGAGCTCGGCTAGCTCGGCGCCAAGCGCGACCATTCACGGAGGCACCATGAGCTACTCGGATATCCTCTACGAGAAGAAGGACGGCGTGGCCTGGATCACCATCAACCGACCCGAGGTCAGGAACGCGTTCCGGACGCGCACGGTGGCCGAGCTGACCGAGGCCTTTCTGGATGCGCGCTGGGATCGGGCCATCGGTGTCGCCGTGCTCACGGGCGCCGGCGACAAGGCGTTCTGCTCGGGCGGTGATCAGAAGGAGCGCGGGCAGGGGGGCTACGCGCAGCACGAGAGACCCATGGACGTGGAAGCCCTTCACAGCGCGATCCGCCACATTCCCAAGCCCGTCATCGCCATGGTCAACGGCTTCGCCATCGGCGGCGGCCACGTCCTGCACGTCCTCTGCGATCTCTCGATCGCGGCGG
>DASQAK010000052.1:0-71080 GCA_035635755.1 Candidatus Methylomirabilota bacterium
GCGAAGCCGGCCCGCAGCGCCCGCTCGACCTCGAAGTCGCTCGAGGCGTCGACGTGCAGGCCGAGGTCGCGGAAGAGCTGGAGCACGCCGCGGCTGGGATTGGCCTTCATGGCATAGCGGAGCGTGAAGCCGAAGGGCGCCGGGAAGGCAAGGGCCTGGCGCGCGGCGGCCTCGAGGGCGGCGCGATCGTAGACGTAGCAGGGCGTGCCGAAGCGCCGGCGCACCTCGGCCGCGACATCCGCGGTGAGACGCGAGGGTCGACCCGGCGCTTCGTGGGCGCTCATGGGGCGACAGTCTACCCCAATGCCTGATACGCTTGAAGTGATTCTGCCTGTGGTGTTAGAGTCAATAAACTCTTCGTCCAAGATCGTCCCGAGTAACGGAGGGCCTCGCAATGCGCACCACATTCCAGGGCTCGATCGTCGCCATGGTCACCCCGTTCAAATACGGCCGGGTGGATGAGGCCAAGCTACGCGAGCTGGTGGAGTTCCACGTCACGAGCGGGACGGACGGCATCGTCCCCTGTGGCACCACCGGCGAGTCGCCGACCCTGAGCCACGACGAGCACAAGCGCGTGGTGGAGATCGTGGTGGAGACCGCGCGCGGCCGCCTTCCCGTCATCGCGGGGACGGGCTCGAACTCGACGGCGGAGGCCATCGACCTGACCCGGCACGCGGCCAAGGCGGGAGCCTCGGGGGCGCTCGTGGTCAACCCGTACTACAACAAGCCGACGCAGGAAGGGCTCTACCAGCATTTCCGCGCCGTCGCCGAGTGCGCCGACCTGCCCATCCTCCTGTACAACATCGCCGGGCGGACGGCCATCAACGTGGAGACCGACACCCTGGCGCGCCTGGCCAGGGACTGCAAGAACCTCGTGGGCGTCAAGGAGGCCTCCGGCTCCCTCGACCAGATGACCCAGGTCATCCTGGCCTGCGGCCCCGACTTCAGCGTGCTCTCGGGTGATGACAACCTGACCCTGCCCCTCATGTCCGTGGGCGGCCGCGGCGTGATCTCCGTCATCGCCAATATCGTCCCCCGCGAGACCGTCGAGATGACCCACGCGGCGCTCGCGGGCGACTGGAAGCACGCGCGCGAGATGCACCTCAAGCTCTTCCCGCTCTCGCGTGCCGTCTTCATCGAGACCAACCCCATCCCCGTCAAGGAAGCCATGGCCATGATGGGGATGGTGGAGCCCGAGTTCCGCCTGCCCATGTGTCGCATGGGGGCCGCCAATCGCGAGCGGCTCCGGGCCGTCCTGGTCCAGCACGGCCTCATCAAGGGCTGACCGTCCGCGATGGTCGACGTCGTCATCGCCGGTGCCGCCGGCCGGATGGGGTGTCGTCTCGTTGCCCTGATCCAGGAGGACAAGGATCTCCGCCTGGCCGCGGCGCTCGAGGCGCCCGGCCACCCCGCACTCCTCAAGGACGCGGGTGAGGTGGCAGGGGTCGGCAAGCTCGGGATTCCCATCAGCGCCGATCCCGAGGGGGCCCTCGGGCGGGACCGCGTGCTCATCGAGTTCTCCACCCCCGACGCGAGCCTCGGGCATCTCCGCATGGCCGCGCGGCAAGCGGCGCGGGCCGTCATCGGGACGACCGGCTTCGCGGCCGCCCAGCGCGCGGAGATCGAGCGCCTCGCCAAGGGGATCCCCGTCTTCCTCTCCCCCAACATGAGCGTGGGGGTCAACGTGATGTTCCGGGTGCTCGCCGACATGGCGCGCTTCCTCGGCGAGGAGTACGACGTGGAGATCTCCGAGATGCATCACCGCTTCAAGAAGGACGCGCCCAGCGGTACGGCGGCGCGGATGGCGGAGATCGTCGCCCAGGCCCTCGGCCGCGACCTGTCGAAGAGCGGCGTCTACGGTCGCCACGGGCTCCCGGGCGAGCGCACGCGTGCGGAGATCGGCATTCACTCGATCCGGGGCGGCGACGTGGTGGGCGAGCACACGGTCACCTTCGCCGCCCTCGGCGAGCGGCTGGAGCTGACCCATCGCTCGCAGAGCCGCGACAACTTTGCCCGCGGGGCGCTCCGCGCGACCCACTTCATCTCCCTGGCCGCCCCCGGGCTCTACTCCATGCAGGACGTCCTCAAGCTCGCATGAAGATCGTCCGCTTCAAGGCGGCGGGCAAGACACGCTATGGCGCCCTCGAGGGGCTGCACATCCTCGAATACTCGGGCACGCCCTACGGCACCTTCAAGAAGGGCCGCAAGCGCTGGCCGGTGAAGCAGGTGGTGCTCCTCACGCCGGTGGTGCCCTCGAAGATCGTCTGCGTCGGTCTCAACTACCGTGACCACGCGGAGGAGATGGCCCTGCCCATCCCGGAGGAGCCCGCGCTCTTCTTCAAGCCCCTGACCGCGCTCTGCGGGCCGGATGACCCCATCGTCTATCCCGCCCCCTCGAGCCGGGTGGACTACGAAGCCGAGCTGGCCCTCGTCATCCGCAAGCGCTGCCGCCACGTGCCCGCGGAGCGGGCGCGGGAGTACGTCCTCGGTTATACGTGTCTGAACGACGTCACCGCCCGCGACATCCAGATGCGTGACCGGCTCCCTTCGCGGGCCAAGGCCTTCGACACCTTCTGCCCCGTGGGGCCCTGCATCTCCAGCGGCATCGACCCCAACGCCGTCGAGATCGAGACGTGGGTGAACGGCGAGCGGCGGCAGGCGGGCAGCTCCAAGGCCTTCATCTTCCCCGTGGAGGATCTGCTGGCGCGCATCTCGGCCGTGATGACGCTCCTGCCCGGCGACCTCATCTCGACGGGCACGCCAGCCGGCGTGGGACCCATCGTGCCCGGCGACCGGGTCGAGGTGCGCATCGAAGGCATCGGCAGCCTCAAGAACCCCGTGATCAAGCTCTAGGAGACCGTGCCAGTGCCCAAGCCTCTCGAGATGGCCGAGCGCCTCCGCAAGCTGCCTCCGTATCTCTTCGCCGAGATCGACAAGAAGAAGCGCGAGGCGCGCGCCCGAGGCGCGGATCTCATCGACATGGGCATCGGCGATCCCGACCTGCCGACGCCGCCGCACGTCATCGAGGCGCTCAAGCGCGGCGCGGAGAACCCGGCCAGTCACCGCTACCCGGACTACGAGGGCCTCCTCGCCTTCCGTGCCGCCGTCTGCGACTGGTACAAGCGGCGCTTCGGCGTCTCCCTCAATCCGGAGACGGAGGCCCTGACGTTGATCGGCTCCAAGGAGGGCACCGCGCACATGCCGCTCGCCTGGGTCAATCCCGGTGACGCCGTGCTCGTGCCCGACCCCGGCTATCCGGTCTACGCGGCGGGGACGTGGTTCGCGGACGGCGAGGTCCACTTCATGCCGCTCCGGCGTCAGAACGGCTTCCTGCCCGACCTCGACGCCATCCCCGCCGACGTCGCGCGGCGGGCCAAGCTCATGTACCTGAACTATCCCAACAACCCGACGGCAGCGGTGGCGAGCGGGGAATTCTTCGCCAAGGTCGTCCGCTTCGCGCGCGAGCACGGCATCATCGTGTGTCACGACGCCATGTACTCCGAGCTCCGCTTCGACGGCTACCGGCCGCCCTCATTCCTGGAGACGCCGGGGGCCATGGAGGTCGGGGTCGAGTTCCACTCACTCTCCAAGACCTATTCGATGACGGGCTGGCGCATCGGCTTCTGCGTGGGCAACGCGAAGTACCTGGCCGGGCTCGGCAAGATCAAGACCAACGTGGACTCGGGCGTCTTCCAGGCCGTGCAGGAGGCGGGCATCGCCGCCCTGAACGGGCCCCAGGACATTCCCGAGCAATACCGCAAGATCTACCAGGAGCGGCGGGACGTGGTGGTGGCGGGACTGAAGGTCCTGGGCTGGGAGGTCGACGTCCCCAAGGCAGCCTTCTTCGTGTGGGCGCCCGTGCCGAAAGGCTTCGACTCGCGAACGTTCGCCTCGAGGCTCCTCGAGGAGGTCGGCTGCGTCGTGACGCCCGGGGTCGGCTTCGGCCCCTCGGGCGAGGGCTTCTATCGCGTCGCCCTGACCATCGATGCCAAGCGTATCGCCGAGGCCATGGAGCGGCTCAAAGGGCTCAAGCTCTGAGCTCTGATAAAGTCTTCCTCGAGGACGTGCGCTTCTACGGTCACCACGGCGTGACCAAGGCGCAGCAGACGGTGGGAGCGTGGTTCTCGGTCGACGTGGAGCTGAGCGTGGACCTCGCCGCGGCGGCCACGTCCGACGATCTCCGGACCACGGTAGACTACGGACTGGTGGCGGCGCGGATCGTGGAGGAGTGCACGAAGGAGCGCGTCAACCTGCTGGAGCGGCTGGCGGGAAGGCTGGCCGGCATCCTCCTCGGGGAGTTTCCCTGCACCGAGGTGCGCGTCCGCGTGCGGAAGCTGACCCCGCCCATGGAAGGGCTCCAGGGCATCCCCGGGGTCGAGCTCGTCCGCCGGCGTGGCAGTTCGAGCTGAAGGGCGAAGCCCTGAGGCGAGTGCTGAGTGAATCGTTCGAGCTGAAGGGCGAAGCCCTGAGGCGAGTGCTGAGTAGATAGCGCGGGGACGAGAGCGCCAATGGCGAAGGTCTTCCTCTCGGTGGGCTCCAACATGGGCGATCGCGTCGCACTCTTGCGCGAGGCGGTGGTCCGCCTCCGGAGCCTGCCCGAGGTCGAGTTCCTCGACGCCTCCCCCCTGTACTGGACGGAGCCCTGGGAACGGCGGCCCGGGCAGAGCCGCCTGAGCCAGGAGACATGGTTCTTCAACTGCGTGATCGTCATCGAGACCACCCTCGAGCCCCCCGCCCTTCTCGAGCGCGTGCAGGACGTCGAGCGTGGGCTCGGGCGCACACGCGGCCCGGGCACGCCCGAGGCCCTCCGCTATGAGCCACGGCCGCTCGACATCGACATCCTCCTCTACGACGACCGCGTGATCAGCGGGCCCGACCACCTCCACATCCCGCACCTGCTGATGCACGAGCGCGCCTTCGTCCTTCGTCCCCTCGCCGATCTCGCCCCCGAGCTCGAGCACCCCGTCCTCTACCAGACGATCCGCCAGCTTCTCGAGGAGCTGGCCGACGAGCACGAGGTGCGCCCCTCCGATCTTCCCCGACGCTGGTTCGAGTTCTAGACGTCGGCCGAGATCGTCGTGGCGGATGACGAGTTCCGGCAGCAGGCCCTCCAGCATCTCGACGCGCTCCACAACCTCGCCGTCTACCTGACGCGCAACGGCTCCGAGGCCGAGGACCTGGTCCAGGAAACGTATGTCCGCGCGCTCCGCTTCTCCCACCGCTTCCAGCCGGGAACCCATCTGCGGGCCTGGATGTTTCAAATCCTGAGGAACACCTTCTTGACCTTCTACCGTCTCCGGGAGCGCGAGCCGGCGCTCGGCGAGGCGGGCGTGGCAGACGGCCCGGCCCCGATGTTCCACGACGCTCCCGCCCAGGACGGCGAGAGCCAGAGCGCTCACATGGATCTCGAAGGCGCGCTCCGGCGAATTCCCGAAGAGTTCCGGACACCCCTCATGCTCGCGGAGATCGAGGGGCTGTCCCTCGACGACGTGGCCCGCATCATGGACTGCCCCGTGGGAACGGTGAAGTCCAGGATATTCCGTGCCAAGGAGCGGCTGCGAACGCTCCTCAAGGACTACGGCCAGCCCGGCCGCGAGCAAGCGCCATGACGAACCCCGTGGACAACGAGCCGGACGAGACGGGCCACCTCCTGCGTGGGGCGCTCCCGCGCTGGCCGGCGCCCGCCCGTCTGCGTCGGGCCGTGATGGAGGCCCTCAATCCCGTCGAGGGTCGGTCGCGGCCGTCGCTCTGGCTGCCGCCGGCACTGGCCGCCCTCGCCGCGGCCATGGTCATGGTGCTGTGGCTGGCCCCGGCTTTACGGCGCGAGAACGGCAACCAGATGGAATATCTCTCGCGCGCCGCCATCTCCGAGCACGCGCGCGCCGTCCTGTGGAGCGACACGCGTGCGGACCTGCTCCCGGCGGCGCTGCCCCGCGTGATGGAGGAGAGCGGGGTCACCCTCAACTGGGTCTTCACGGGGGACGACGATCTCCAGCTCATCGGCGCCGTGCCAACCGTGGTCGAGGGCCGGCGCGCCATGTCGCTCGTCTACCGGGACCGAGATGGCCATACCGTCGTCTACGTCATCTCCCCGGGGCCGATCGTGGCGATCCCGGAGCGCGGCCGCGTACAGATCGACCGCTGGCGTCCGCTCCTCAGGAAGGAGAGCGACGGCTTCAGCCTCATCGTGTGGCGGCAGGCGGGGCTGGTCTGCGTGATGGCCTCCGACCTGGTGTCCGAGGGCGACGTCGGCCGCTTCAAGCAATACTTCGCGAAGGTCCGCGCCTCTACTGAGTTGACCAAGCGCTACTAATGAGTCTCGTACAACTGGGTGATGGTTTTCACCCTCGTGAGGCCGTGTCACTGTGATTCACGAGGTTCATTAGAGGCTGCCCCAGACCTCGGTCGCCAGCTCGACGCAGAGCCTCAGCTTGGCCTTCTCCTGCTCCACGGTGACCTCGTTGCCCTCCATGGTCGAGGAGAAGCCGCACTGGGGGCTGACGCAGAGCTGCTCCATGGCCACGTAGCGCGAGGCCTCGTCCAGCCGACGCTTGAGATCGTCCTTCTTCTCGAGGGTGCCCACCTTGGTGGTGACCAGCCCCAGCACGACCCGGACATTCTTCGGCATGTGGCGGAGGGGCGAGAAGTCCCCCGAGCGCGCGTCGTCGAACTCGAGGAAGAAGCCATCGTAGGGAAGCTGGGTGAAGATGGTCTCGGCGATCTTCGCGTAGCCGCCCTGGGCGCGCCAGGACGAGCGGAAGTTGCCCCGGCAGAGATGGGTGCACACGGTCAGATCCGGGGGCTTGTTCCGCAGGGTGGCCCGGATGAGCTTGACGGACAGCGCGAGCTGCTCGTCGGGATCGTCGTTCCGCGCCTTGCCCTGGGCGCGCATGTCGTCGTCGCACAGATAGGCCAGGCTGACGTCGTCGAGCTGGAGATAGCGGCAGCCCGCGGCGTAGAGGTCGGCGATCTCCGCCCGATAGGCGGCGGCGGTGTCTTCCACGAAGCCGTCGAGATCGGCGTACACCGCCTTGTCGATGTTCTCGCGTCCCACCTGCGTGTAGAGCATGCAGGGCGACGGCATGGTCAGCTTGGCCGTGCGCGAGACCGCCGATTTCAGGAACGAGAACGGCGCGACGAAGATCGGGCGCGGCCGTGTGATCCGGCTCGTGATGGCCAGATCCGGCCGGGTGAAGAAGACCTCACCCGTCGGCCCGCGGAAGGTGACGGGCAGCGCCTTGCCCGCGCTGGCGAGGCCGCCGAGCTGGGTCAGGAAGTCCATGTGCCAGGACTTCCGCCGGAGCTCGCCATCCGTGATGCCCTGGAGGCCCGCGTCCTCCTGGAGCTTCACGACGTCGCGGATGCCCGCGTCCTCGGCGACCGCGAGCTCCTCGGCGGTGGCCTGCCCCGATTCCTTCTTGATCCGCAGCGCCTTGAGGCTCGGCGGGCGGAGCAGGCTTCCCACGTGATCAGCGCGAAACGGGGGGCGCGACGCCACGATAGTCACCCTTTCTTCCTCCAGGTCTTCCCCAGGATGGGTCAGGGGCGAGACCACGGCGCCGATCCTGCCAGAGCGACGGCGACGCGTCAAACGGAGCGCCGCCTCGACACATCTCAGGCCTCTCGCGCGATGGCCTCCTCGCCTTTCAGGGTCGAGGGCGAGAGATCGCCCGTCTTCCCCGGGACGACGGAGGGAGCGACGGACTCCATCCCGCGCGCCACGACATGGGGCAGGGCCATCACCGCCCACGCGACCATCACCACCTCGGAGTCGCCGAAGTTGTACTCGGACAGCCCGGCCACGAGGAATCCCGTGACCGCGGCGAGGCTGCCCACCACGAGGGCCCGCTCGCGGCGCCGCGCCGGATCGAGGCCCCGCAGGAGGGCGACGGCGCGCGCGTAGAAGACGACCCAGATGGACAGCCACGCCGCCAGCCCGAAGAGCCCGCGCTCCACGAGGATCTGCAGCGGCGTGTTGTGCACGTGCCCCGTGCGCTTCTTGGAAGCCTCGGGCTGCGCGTATCGCACGTACTCGCGCTTGACTCCGCCGGGGCCCCAGCCGAGGAGCGGGCGCTCGCGCCACATGGCCGCGCCACTCTCCCACATGAAGCGCCGCTCCTGGATGCCCGCCTCGCGCGGGTCGACCATGGTCAGGATGCGATGCCGGAGCTCGACGAGGGTGCGGAACTTGATGCGGACCTCGTAGGGCACGACGAGCAGGCCCACCACGATCAGGGCGAGGACGCCCACCACGATCCACCCGCGCCGGAAGGCAGGCAGGACGGCCGCCACTCCCGCCGCCACGCCGAGCCAGGCGCCCCGCGTGTAGGTCGCGATGAGGCCGGCCAGGGACACGAGCCAGAGGAGCGCCGAGCCGGGACGGAATCCGCCCCCTTGCACCACACGCGGGAGCGTGGCGAGAATCACGAGGGTGAGGACACCCGCGAGGGTCATGTAGATGCTGAAGAAGGCGCGGGCCCTCTCGCAGTGGTGATAGATGAAGCGCGGCCACCAGTCGACGGGCTCGGGTCCCGGACACAGGCCGACCTGGACGAGGCCCACGAGGGCGGCGCCGGCCGCGACCACGGCCAGCGCCGAGAGGAACCGGTCGGCGGATGAGCCGTCGGGGAGCGCGTCGGCGGTGACGTAGAGAGCAGAAGCGAGCAGGAGCCCCTTGCACGCGACGAGACTCTGGGCGGCGTGCCCCGAGGCGAGCGCGGAGACCAGGCTCAGGACCGAGAAGGCGAGCACGGGCGCCCACAGCGGCCAGGCCTGAGCGCGGCGCGCCTCGGCATCGCGCAGCCGCCACAGCCAGAGGAGCGTCAGGAGGGCGAGGGCGGTCTCCGACAGCGTGATCGAGAAACCGAGCCCGACGACGAAGGCGCCGAGGAGGACGCGGCGGAGGGTGGCGGACGTCAATACGCGTTCCGGTCGAAGAGCACGCGCACCACGGTGAGCACGATGATCTTCAGGTCGAGCCAGAGCGACCAGCGCTCGATGTACTCGAGGTCGTACTCGATGCGCTTCTCGAGGGAGGTGTTGCCGCGCAGCCCGTGCACCTGCGCCCAGCCCGTGACGCCCGACTTGACCTTGTGGCGCAGCATGTAGCCGGGTACGGTCTGGCGGAAGCGCTCCACGAAGACCGGCCGCTCGGGTCGCGGCCCCACCACGCTCATCTCGCCCCGCAGGACATTGATGAACTGGGGCATCTCGTCGAGGCTGAAGCGGCGGAGGAAGGCGCCGATGGGCGTGCGCCGCGGGTCGTCGGGCGGGGCCCACACCGGTCCCGTCTCCGCCTCCGCGTCGAGTCGCATGGTGCGGAACTTGAGCATGCGGAAGCGCTGGCCGTCGAGCCCCATGCGCTCCTGGCCGAAGAGGATGGGCCCGCGCGAGGTCGCCTTGACCGCAGCGGCGAGCGCGAGAATGAACGGGGCGAGCGCGGCGAGGACGGTGACGGAGAAGGCGACGTCGAACACGCGCTTGGCGACCTGGTTCCAGCCGTGGAGCGGCGATTCCCGCAGGTAGACGAAGGGGAGGCCCTCGAACTCCTCCACTCCCCCGCGCAGCGAGGTGAAGCGGCCGAGGTCTGGCACCACGTGAATGGTCACGGGCTCGTCGCCGATGGCCTCGAGCAGCCCGCCGAGCCGGCCATAGTCCTCGTGGGAGAGTGCGAGAATCACGTGGTCGACCTGGCGGGCGTCGAGCACCGCCCGCAGGTCGGCATACCCGCCCAGCGAGGGAATACCTCCGTCCGATTCCTTGGTGTCGCCGACCAGGCCCAGCAGCCGCACGCCGATGTCCGGACGCCCGTGCAGTCGCCGGATCACGCCGGCGGCCAGCTCGCCCCCGCCCACCACTAGGGCATAGCGCTGGTTGTAGCCGTGACGGCGCGCGAATCGCAGCACCTCGCGAAAGACGTAGCGGGCGAAGGACACGGAGGCGATCGACAGCACCCAGAAGTACACGATGACCACGCGCGAGTAGTCGTACTCGCGGAAGAAGAAGGTCATGGCGCTGACGAGGACGAGGGCGCCCATGGTCGAGGCCTTGGCGATGTCCGTGACCTCGGAGAGTCGCGAGCCGATGCGCCGCGGCCGGTAGAGGTCGAAGGCCCGGAAGGAGATCCCCCAGACGATGAGGATGGGCAGGAGCATCAAGAGATAGGGCTCGATGGGCGGGGTGCCGTGTCGCGACGGCGGGCCCGCCACGAAGAAGCGGATGCCGTAAGCGGCGAGCCAGCACGCGGCCACGAGCAGAAGATCGCCCACGAGCATGAGCTGCTCGAGTGCGCGCGAGTTCGCCTTCAGCACCGCGCGTGCTCCACGAGACGGGCGGCCAGGTACTGCTCGATGCGCTCCTTGAACAGCGGCCGATCGAAGGCCTCGGCGCGACGCCGGAGGGCCTTGGGCTCGAAGCGCGGCGAGTCCGACTCGAAGCGCTGGATGGCCTCGGCCAGGTCCTCGACGCTCTGGCGCTCGAAGAAGATGCCCGTGGCAGGCTCCCCGCCCCCAGGTCCGACGACGGTCTCCAGGGCGCCTCCCTGCCCCAGGGCGATCACGGGCCGCCCGGAGGCCATGGCCTCGAGCGGCGTGATGCCGAAGTCTTCCACGGTCGGGAAGAGCAGGGCGCGGCAGCGTGAGTAGAGTAGGGCGATCTCCGCATCGTCACGCCAGCCCAGGAGCTCCACCGTTGGGCCGGCGAGGGAGCGCAGGCGCGCCTCTTCGGGGCCGCTGCCCACCACCACGAGGCGCCGCCCGAGCTTGCTCGCGGCCGCCACCGCGAGGTCCACCCGCTTGTACGGCGTGAGGGCGGAGACGACGAGATAGAAGTCGCCCGGCCCCTCCTCGACGCGGAAGCGCGCGACGTCCACCGGCGGGTAGATGACCTCCGCCGGCCGGCCATAGGCGCGGCGGATCCGATCGGCGACGAAGCGGGAGATGGCGACGAAGTGATGCACGCCCGCCGCCGTCCGGCGGTCCCAGCGGCGAAGCCAGGCGGCGAGCGGCGGCATCACCGCCCGCGTGAGCGGCCCGGCCCGCGCCCCGAAGTACTCGCCGTAGAGGTCCCAGACATAGCGCATGGGGGTGAAGCAGTAGCACACGTGAAGCGCGCCGGGCGGCACCCGCACGCCCTTGGCCACCGCGTGACTGGAGGAAAGCACGAGGTCGTACCCTCGCAGGTCGAAGCGACGGACGGCCGCGGGAAAGAGCGGGAGGTAGTGCCGGTAACGCTGCGCGGCCCCGGGCATGCCCTGGATGAACGACGTCGTGATGCGCCGGCGCTCGATCGTCTCCGACACCGAGCCGGGCACGCGCAGGAGCGTGAAGAGGTCGGCCTCGGGAAAGAGCTCGCAGAAGACCTCGAGGCAGCGCTCGCCGCCGCGCATGCCGGTGAGCCAGTCGTGCACGAGCGCGACTCTTGGGACCTGGCCAGGCACGTGAGGGAGCCTGATGAGGCCTCCGGGGGCGCTCAGCGGGTGGAGGCGCGAATCCGCTGTCGCCAGTAGTCGACGAGCTCCGTCAGGGTGCGCTCGAAGGGAATCTCCACCTTCCATCCCGTCGCCTTGTGGATCTTGGCGGGGCTGCCCTCGAGCACCATGACGTCGGACGGGCGCAGCCGGGCGGGATCCGTCTTGACGGTGATCCCCTTGACCGTGGAGAGGCCGAGGAGGAAGTCGAGCACCTGCTGGATCTGCCACGACTTCCCCGAGCAGAGATTGTAGACCTCGCCGGGCTCCCCCCGCTCGAGAAGGAGCCAGTAGCCGCGCACGATGTCCCGCACGTCCGAGTAGTCGCGGCGCGGGGTCAGATCCCCGACATAGACGATGGGCTCCCGCAGGCCGGCCTCGATCTCCGCGACCTGCCGGGCGAAGTTCGAGGTGACGAACACGTCGCCGCGGCGCGGTCCCTCGTGGTTGAAGGCACGGGTGCGGATGATGGGCAGGCCATAGCTCTTGAAATACTGGAAGGCCATCATATCCTGCGTCACCTTGCTCACCGCGTACGGCGACAGCGGCCGCAGGGGATTGGTCTCCCGGATGGGCAGCTCCTCGTCGTGGACGAGCCCGTACTCCTCGCTCGAGCCCACCGCGAGAAACCGTGGCGACATCTTGAGGCCGCGAATGGCCTCGAGCACGTTGATCTGGGCGAGGATATTGGTGGTGAGCGTCTCCGCGGGCGCGTGCCACGAGACGCCCACGAAGCTCTGGGCGGCGAGGTGAATGACGTAGTCGGGCTGGGAGGTCTCGAGCAATGCCCGCACCGAGGACAGATCCCGGAGGTCGGACTCGATGAAGGTCACCTTCGACCGCAGGTGGTCGATGTTCTCCGTCTTGCTCCGCCAGCGGTTGGAGCCGAAGACCTCGGCGCCCTTGGCCAAGGCATACTCGGCCATGTGGCTGCCCACGAAGCCGGTGATGCCGGTGATCAGCACTCGCATGCGGTGACGCTCCCCGGGAAGATTCGCTCGCGTGATTCCCGATAATTATACGCCAGAGGTCGAGGACTTCCCTTCCTGAAAACGGGCGACGGCGCGATAGAGGGCGGCCGTCTCCGCGGCCATGCGCTCGGCGCCGAACCGCTGCTCCACGCGGCGCCGCCCCGCCTCGCCCAGAGCGCGCCGCGCGGCCGCGGGCTCGCCGAGGAGGCTCACCAGCGCATCCGCGAGCGCGCGCGGCTCGTCCGTCGCGACGAGCCGACCGGTGACGCCGTCGCTCACCGCGTCGACGTGACCGGCCACCCGCGTGGCGACCACGGGCAGCCCGAGGGCCATGGCCTCGAGCACGGCCAGGGACAGCCCCTCGCGGCGTGAGGCCGAGACGTAGAGGTCGAGCCCGCCGAGCAGGCGCGCGGCATCGGGGACGGCGCCCGTGAAGCGCACGCGCGAGTCGATTCCCAGCGAGCGGGTCAGGGCGTGGAGCCGCCCCGCCTCCGGGCCGTCGCCGATCACGATGAGGCGCGCGCGTGGCAGCGCGCGGGCCACGCGGGCGAAAGCCTCGAGGAGCGTGTCGACGGCCTTGATGGAGTCGAGTCGCGCGACGATCCCGATGCCGAGCTCGTCGGCGGCGAGACCGAGGGCGGCCCGCGCCGCCTCTCGCGGCTCCGCCTTCGCCGTCAGGCCCGCCACGTCCACGCCGTTGACGATCACGTGCGTCCGTCCAGCGGGGGCGAGCCGGAGCGCCTCGGCCTCCCGGGCCTGGCTCTCGGAGACATGGATCACGGCCGTGCCGATGGCCGCGAGGCGACGCTCGAGAGCGAGGTAGAGCCCGCGCAGCCCGACGGGATACCTGGCGTAATGGATGCCGTGGAAGGTGTGGATGCTCGGGATCCCCGCCCGACGCGCGGCGAGCCGTCCATAGAGACCGGCGCCCTTGCCGTGAGAATGAACGAGCTCGATCCCGCGCTCGCCGATGAGCCGGCGCACGGCCACGAACGAGCCGAGCGACAGGCGATCGGCCGCGATGTTCACGAAGGCGCCGCAGGAATCGCGGAGCCGTCCCGCATAGGCGCCCTCCGGCCCCGCCACCGTGAAGTCGAACTCGTCACGCGGCAGACGAGTGGCGAGGTCGAGGACGTGAGCGGGCCCTCCGCCGGGCTCCGTGGAGACGAGCAGCTCGAGCACGCGCAGCGGCTCAGCCACCCAGCCTCCGCCGGAGCATCCGCCTGAAGGACTGCGGCAGGGCGAGGGCGAGCGCGGGCCGGAGCGCGTGGATGGCGCACCAGGCAGGATAGTCGCCGCGCCTCACGGCCCGCCAGCGTATGCGCGCTTCCGCGCGCAGCCGATCGTCCTCGCGACTCTCCGAGACCCGGCCGGGAAGGAGACGTCGGATGACCAGGGGCTCGGGCACGTTGGCGAGCCGGGACAGCCGGCTCACCCGCATCCAGAGATCGTAGTCCTGGGCCACGGGAAATCTCGGGTCGTACCCGCCCGCCTGCTCGACGATGGAGCGGCGCGCCATCACGGAAGAATGCACGAAGGGATTTCGGCGAATGAGGGCGCGGCGGATACCGGCATCGTCGGCGGGTGGGCGCAGGACGGCGACAGCGAATCCAGAGGCGTCCACCTCCTGGGCGCCGGTGCCCAGGAGCCCGATGGCGGGCTGGGCATCGAAGACGGCGCGCTGGCGCGCGAAGCGCTCGGGCAAGGCCATGTCGTCGGCGTCGAGGCGGGCCACGAGCGGCGCCCGGGCCATCCCGAGCGCGCGATTGAGTGAGCGTGTCAGCCCCTCACGGTTGCGCTGGCGCTCGACGCGGAGACGCAGGTCGCCCACGGCGGCGAGGAGATCGGGCGTCGCGTCATCGGAGGCATCGTCGATCACGATGAGCTCGAGGTCGGGAGCGGTCTGGGTCAGCACGCTCATCACCGCCTCCCGGACCCAGGGCGCGCCGTTGTGGACGCCCATGAGCACGGACACCGCGGGGGACGTCACCGGGGAGCCCGAGGGCTGCGCTGGGCCTCGAGGGCGAGAACGCCGGCGAAGTGGCGGAGGAGCGGGATCCGCCCGAGCGTCCGCTCGACACGAAACCGTGCGGCGGGGTCGCGGACGATTCGGCCCAGTCCCGGGATCCAGTAGCCCGAGACACGGCGAGGCTCGAAGCCCGCCCCGCGGCAGAGCCCGATGATCTCGCGCCGGGTGAGGAAATCGTGGGTCGCCCAGTTCATGTCGTTGGACCAGAAGGCCCGCGCCCGGTAGTACTTGATCCATTTCCTGATCAGGCGGGCCACGCGCCTCACGTTGTGATGCGGCTCGACGACGAGAAGCCTTCCTCCCGGGCGGACCACGCGGGCGAGCGCCTCGAAGACCTCGGGGCGACGATGCAGGTGGTGGAGGCTCTGGACGACGAGCGCGGTGTCGATCGACGCCGCCGGGACGTGACGCGCGAGCTCGGTGGCGGGCGCGCCGAGGATCTCGACGTTGCGCAGGCCGTCGGTCGCGCAGCCCGCGAGGAGCACGCGCTGCATGTCCGGCACGGGCTCGACCGCGAGCACGGACTGCGCGCGGGGAGCGATGATGCGGGTGAAGTAGCCCGTGCCCGCGCCGAGCTCGAGGGCGCGTCCGTACCCGCGACCCGGCCAGATGTCCTCCACGAGCGGCTTGGCGGGATACTCGTGGTGCTCCGCCTCGGCGTAGCGATGGGTCTGGTCGTAGGCGCTGGCCCCGCTCCCCGAGTACATCGCGACATTGACGGCGAGGTTGACGCGGTCGAGGCGCTCCACGAGCTCCGGAGACAGGAGCCTCATCTTCATTGAATGCGGGAGCACGAGGTAGACGAGGAAGCTCCACGGCCCGTTCCGCACGGCCCTCACCGCTTGCGGAAGAGCAGGTTGAGATACGGAAGGGCCAGGGAGGGCGGCAGGCGCAGGCGGTGGAGCGCGCCGCAGGCGAGGGCGAAGGCCGGCAGCGCCAGCTTGCGCGTCCGCGTGCGCGCGGTGTCGCGGAAGAAGCGCCAGCCGTAGCCTGCTTCCTCCGTCACGTCCTCCAGCCCGGCGCGCCCCGACGACGGGAGACAGGCGGCCAGCGAGGCGTTGCGCCAGCCCGTGCCGTCGGCGACGAACTCTCCGTAGCCGATGCCGCGGAAGCGCCAGGGACGGCCCACCTTGGCGTACGCGAAAGCCAGGGGCGCGGGCATCCACTGCGCGAGGGGCAGTCCGATCGAGTGCGTCTCCAGCGGGAAGAGCCGGTTCGGCGTGTCGAGGATGGCGATGTGGCCGCCGGGGGCGAGCACCCGGTAGTACTCCTCCACGATCTCCCGCCGGCCGCGCACGGGCAGGTGCTCGATGACGCCGACCACGAGGACGAGATCGAATCGGCCGTCAGGATACGGCAGACGTCGGGTCTCCTCGTTGTCGAGGAGCCGCACGTCCCGCACGCGGGCGAGCCCGAGCTCTTCGACCTTGGCGCGGACGATGGCCACGAAGGAGGGATCGGTGTCGAAGGTCGAGATCTCCCGCACCTCGGGCTGCTCGGCCAGGTACTCCGTGATGTGGCCGAACGAGCAGCCGACCTCGAGCACCGAGAGACCGTCCCCGCCCCGCCCGCGCAGGTAGGCGAAGAGCCGGGCGAGGAAGTGCCGGCCCCGCGTCTCCTTGAAGGAGAAGTATTGCGGGGCGCGCAGGGCGCCCTTGCGCTCCACGAGCATGCGCACCACGCGCGCGCTGTACGCGGTGGGATAGTCCCGCCCGGCGACCGTGAGCACGCGTCGGTCGCCCAGGTCCTCGAGGCGGTAAGAGGGCTCGGTCATGCCACGCAGAATAGCAGCGGGGATGACCGCTTGCCTACGCCGGCTTCTCCAGGACGACGAGCGTCCGCGTGGCGAGCCAGCGGCGCAGCGGACCGAGGGTGGCTTCGCCCAGACGGGCGAGACGCTGGAGGGCGTGGGGCAGCGGGCGCTCCACCTTGAAGCCGAAGGTGACGAGGTACGGCAGGCCGATGAAGGGCTCGGCGCTGAGCAGGCGAAGCGGCAGCCTACCCTCGCGGACGCGCGCGAGGATCAGGTAGGGAATCGCCGCGTTGCCATCGAGGGCCGCCTTGTCGTCGCCGCCGAAGGGTCGGGTCAGGTCCACGCCGAGGCGGCAGTCCTCGTGGTGGAAATAGCGGTACAGCACCCACGAGGGTGGGGTGATCCACGGCTCTATCATGGCCACCCGCCCGCGCGGCTGGAGGACGCGCGCGGCCTCGGCGAGAAAATCCAGGGGGCGAGGGAGATGGTGGAGCGTGTCCACGAGGAGAAGACCTCCCACGCTGGCCGACCGGAAGGGCAGGACATCGGCATCGCAGCGGACGTCCACGCGGAGCCCCGCCACCACGTCCGTGGCGACCAGACGCGGCGCGAACTCTTTCAAGAAGCCCGGGCCCGCCCCCACCTCGACTACGGGATCCATGCCCTCCACGGCGCCCAGGAGGCGCGCGAACCATTCGCGGTAGACCTGCCGCAGCTCGGGGCGCGCCTCCCACACGGCCCGGTGCCGGGCCAGGACCTCCGCCTCGGTCATGCCGCGAAGAAGAGGCGAGCGGCGGCCTTGGCGGACATGCGGAGGAGGAGCCACCCGTCGGCGAAGCGGGTGATGTTGGTCGTCCCGTAGGAGCGCTCGCGATAGCGGACGGGAAGCTCCACGAGGCGGAGGTTGAGCTTGGCCGCGCCGAAGATGAGATCGAAGTCGCCGAAGGGATCGAAGTCGCCGAAGTGCGCCCGGCCCGCCGCGAGCCGCGCGTAGTCCTCGCGCCAGATCACCTTGGTACCGCACAGCGTGTCCTTGATCGACTGGCCGATGAGGCGTGAGAGGAGCAGCCCGAAGAAGCGATTGCCCAGGAGGTTGAGGAAGCGCATGGCCCGCGGGTCCATGCCATAGACGAGGCGCGAGCCCATGGCGAACTCGCCCGCGCCCGAGACCATGGCCTCGTAGAACTGCGGCAGGTCCTCGGGGGCGACCGACAGATCGGCGTCGAGGATCATCAGCAGGTCGCCGGAGGCGTGGGCGAAGCCCAGCCGGACCGCGTCGCCCTTGCCCGTGCCCGTCTGCGCGAGGACCTTGATGTCCCGCTCGGGATAGCTCGCGACCACGCGGCGGCACTCCTCGAGGGTGCCGTCGCTCGAATGGCCCTCCACGAAGATCAGCTCGGTCTCCGCGCCGAGGCGCGGGAGGCGCCTGACCACCTGCTCGATGTTTCCCTTCTCGTTGCGGCAGGGGCAAACCACGGTGACACGCGGGGCCGACGACGCTCCCCCTCGCGGCGACGGGCGAGCCACCACCCAGTTCGTCCACACGAGCTGGCGCAGGATGGGCAGGTGCGCGAGGAATCGATTGGCGAACCGGCTCAAGGGTCCCAAGGCCAGGGGGAGGAGGATGTGGCCCCGCACCCGCACGGTCTCGAAGCCGGCGAGGCGGAGGAGGTTCTCGACGTCCTCCACGGTGGTCCAGTTCAGATAGGGCAGCGCCGCCTTGAGCCCGAGCCGGACGAGCAGATTGATGACGGGCTGCCAGAGCCGGCTGTACCAGTGGACGACGATCCGCGTGCGCGGGTGGCAGAGTGGGGCCAGGCGCTCCAGCACGGCGCGGATGTCGTAGAGGTAGCCGAGGAGGTCGGACAGGATGATGTAGTCGAACGTCTGGCCGGGCAGCGCGAGCCGCTCGGCGGGCATCCAGTGGAAGGACAGGCGCGGGTGGCGCGCGGCGGCCCGCCGGACCATCTCGCCCGAGAGATCGACGCCCACGCCCACGCTGGGCTCGAGGACCGCGAGGAGGTCACCGGTGCCGCAGCCGACTTCGAGGACCCGGGCCCCGCGCGGGATGTAGAAGCGCGCGAGCGAGGCCACGGCGCGGTGATAGCCCGAGTTCCGCGTTTGCCAGGCCTCGATCTCTTTGGCGTGGTGGTCGAAGAACGCCTCGAAGGCAGGCAGGTACTCGTCCAGCGCGGCCGGCGGCCGCTCGTTTCGGATGGCCCGAACCCAGCGCTCCGGGGCGAGCGGCTCAGCGCTCGGCATGATCGGACAGGTACCACTCCACGGTGCGCTTGAGGCCGATCTCGAAAGGAGTCCGCGCGCGGAACCCGAAGGCCCGCTCGGCGCGGCTCGTGTCGAGACAGCGGCGAGGCTGGCCATCGGGGCGGCTGGCGTCCCACGCGAGGTCGCCCGGGTAGCCGGCGGCCTTGCGGACGAGCTCGGCAAGGTCGCGCATGGAAATTTCCGATCCCGAGCCGAGATTGACGGGCGCGCTGTCCGTATGGCATTCGGCGGCCAGGAGCACGGCCTCTGCGGCGTCCTCCACGTAGAGGAAGTCGCGCGACGGCTTCCCCGTGCCCCAGCAGGTGACCGTAGGCGCGTGAGCGCGCTTCGCCTCGAGGCACTTGCGGATCAGGGCGGGGATGACGTGGGAAGTCTCGAGGTCGAAATTGTCACGCGGCCCGTAGAGATTCGTGGGCAGCAGGTTGATGGCGTTGAAGCCGTACTCTTCCCGGTAGGCCTGCGACTGGACGATCAGCATCTTCTTGGCGAGGCCGTAGGGAGCGTTGGTCTCCTCCGGGTAGCCGTTCCAGAGGTCGTCTTCGCTGAAGGGCACGGGCGTGTGCTTGGGGTAGGAGCAGACGGTGCCCACGGCCACGAACTTCTCGACGCCGTGGCGCCGTCCCTCTTCCATCATCTGCGCGCCCATCATGAGGTTCTTGTAGAAGAACTCCCCTGGGTGCCGCTGGTTGGCGCCGATGCCACCCACGGTGGCCGCGAGATGGATCACGAGGTGCGGTCGCGCGTCGGCGTACAGGCGCCGTACCGCCCCGCCGTCGACGAGGTCGTAGTCCCGGCTCCTCGGCACGATCACTTCGCCGGTACCGCTGGCCTTCAAGCGCTCCACGATGAAGGACCCGAAGAATCCGGCGCCGCCCGTCACGAGCACGCGGCGCGTCGCCCAGAAGCTCGATCCGTCCTTCTTCCTCATTCTCAAATCGTACACGAAGGTGCCCGGCTCACCGCCTTATCCCCACCGCGAGCAGCATGTGCCCGAAAAACCTGAGCCCCGGGCCGCTGTAGAGAAGGGCTCGGAAGGCTCGGGAGGCGCCCCGTCTGGACGACCCCTCGCCGGGAGCGGGAAGGCTCAACTCTCCCCTGCCGCGATCCGAGAGACGCAGGAGGGCCACGCGCAGGATGCGCGCGGGATCATAGGCGTGGAATGCGCGGACGGAGAAGCCGTGGGCCTCGAGGAGCGCGCCCAGCTCGGCGCGGGTGAAGGCGAACTGGTAGAACTGGCCGCCTGCCGCGCGCACCCGCCGATTGCGCAAGGCGAGGACGGGGCCGGCCAGCCTGCGCAGGCCATTCCAGTACGGCACCGACACGAGGATGGTCCCCCCGCGGGTCAGCACCCGCGCCGCCTCGGTGAGGATGACCTGGGGCCCTTCCGGATCATGCTCGACGACACCCAGGGAGACATAGGCGGCGAGGCGCCCGTCGCGCACGCCGAGGCGGCGGAGATCCATGACGGCGAGCGGGGCGCCCGCTCGGCATCCTTCCTCCACCGCTTCCGCGCTCCAGTCGACGCCCACGGCCTGGTAGCCGTGCTTGCGAAGCAGCAGGACGTACTGCCCCAGCCCGCAGCCTGCCTCGAGGATCGAGCCCTGGCGCGGCAGGTGCCGCTCGAGCAGTGAGGTCAGCGGCGAGGTCTGCGCCACGCGGAGGAGCTCCTCCACGGTATGCCTGCCCCAGTGCTCGGACCAGAACTGGGTGGTGGCGGCGCGCGAGTAGTAGGCGAACGGCACGGCCGGCTCTCAGCGCCTCGCCACGCTGCGCACGAGCTCGATCTCGCGCTGCACGAGCGTGCCCAGGTCGTAGCGCTCGGCGACGAGGGCTCGGCCGGCCTTCCCGAGCCGCGCGGCGAGGGCGGGGTCGTCCAGGACTCGCCGCAGGCAATCCCTGAGCTCATGGGGACTGTAGGGGTCGAAGAGCAGTCCGGTCTCGCCGTCAGCAACGAGCGATCGATTCCCGGCGCAGTCTGAGGTGATGCACGGCAGTCCACACGCCATGGCCTCAAGGAGAGCCTTCGGATGCCCTTCCGTGAACGAAGCGAGGACGAAGACGTTCGCGGAACCATAGACTACGGGCAGTTTGGCTTGTTCCACTATCCCGGGCAGGTGGATCTCGACCCCCAGTTCCCGGGCCAACGCCTCGAGATCGCCTCGGAGCGGGCCCGCACCCACCATGATGTCGAGAGCGCCATCGCCGACGTAGGACGTCGCGGTCACGATAGTCTTCAGGTTCTTCTCCATCGAGAGGCGACCGACATAGAGTATTCGCGGAGGGCCCGAACGAGGCGCCGGTCCGGCGGGCGTAAAGAGCTGGGTGTCCACGCCATTCGGGAGCAGCTCGACGCGCGAGGAGAAGCGCGAGGCCACGGAGCGGAGTTCCTCGGTCGTCGCGATAACTGCGGCCGCGTCGCGCAGGCCTTGCTTCTCGACGCGCGCCTTGAGCGGGCGCTTGAGCCAGCCCATGGGGCCTGATGCGGAGAGCTGGCCGTACCAGAAGCCATAGGTAGTGACGTAAGGAATCCCGAAGCGCTTCGTGGCTCTCCGGGCCGGGATGGTCCCCGTGATCTGAAAGACGCGCAGGGCCCGGCAGCGGCGGAACTCCCCGGCGTGCGCCGTGGCCATGGTCAGGGCCCGGCGCCCGCGGCTCATGGGATGCGCGGGGGCGATCACACGCACGCGCCTGAGGAGCGCAGGATCGCTCGTGAACTCCTCGAGGGACTCCGGCAGGTAGCTGAAGTAGAGGACCTCGCCGAAGGCATCGGCGTACGGCCGCATGTAGCCGTCGAGGAGACGCGAGAGCTGGCCGGTCTCGGCGAGGGCGCGGATCCCGCTCCCGAGGGCGGGGAGGAACCCGATGGTCATGCGCGCCGCTTCCTCGCCACCACCCGGAAGCCCGTGCTCTCTTCGGGACGGCGCACCGCCGCGTCCCGCTTCCAGCGGCTGAGCCTGTCGTAGAGGCCGAGGGAAAGCCCGCCCAGAGCGTCGATGGCTCCCGCCCACGGCGTGTCGAGGACCACGGGCATGACCGGCCCGTCCGGCTCGAACCCGGCCGCGGCCAGCTCGGCCAGGAACTCCTCCCGCGTGTACTCGACCTTGTGGTCCGGATCGGAGTACGAGAAGAGCCCGGCCTCCCGCAGGGTCTGGCGCCAGCGCGTCTCTCGATTGGGACCCGAGACGAGAAGCCGCCCGTCCTCGGTGAGGACCCGATGAATCTCCCTCAGGACGTCCAGGCGCGGAACGAGATGCTCGATCACGTCCAGGAAGAGCGCGGCGTCGAACGAGCAGGAGGGAAACGGAAAGGCGCCCGTGATGTCCCAGGCGAAGATGCGCGCGTTGGCGAGCCTCTGCTCGCGGATGGTGCGCGCGGCGATGGGCAGCTGGGCGAGGTCGTAGTCGAACCCGACGATGGCCCGGCACCGAGTGGCCGCCCGCGACAGGTGCGCGCCGTTGGCGCAGCCGACGTCGAGGACCCGGTCGCTCGACGAGAGATACGGCAGGTACCAGTCGTGCCACGGATGCTCGACGAGATGCTTGGGATGGATGGCATAGGGCCGCTTGCCCGTCCAGCGCACGAGGCGGACCCCGAGGGCCTTGCCGCGGCGATTCACCACGTCCACTGCGCGCACGGTCAGCCGGCCGAGGGGATTCATGGCGCCGGCCGCGCGCCGCGGCGCCGCCAGGCGGAGAGCGTCTCTTCGTACACGCGCCGCGTGCCGTCGACGCAGGCCTCCCAGCGAAAGAGGCGGTCGGCGCGCTCGCGCCCGACGGCGCCGAACTTTTCCCGGAGGGCGACGTCGCCCAGCAAGAGGAGCAGGCGCTCCACGAAGCGCTCGGGCGCCGAAGGATCGCAGACGAAGCCGCTCTGGCCCTCGGCCACCAGCTCGGGAATGGACCCGCGGTCGGAGGCGACCACGGGCACGCCCGCGGACATCGCCTCGGCCACGCTGAAGCCGAAGCCCTCCATGGCCGAGGGAAACAGGAACACGTCGGCGAGGCGGAAGTGCGCGGCCTTCTCGGCCTCGGGGACATAGCCCGTGAAGACCACCCGGGCCTCGAGGCCGAGCCGCCGGGCATGGCGCTCGAGATCGGCGCGCAGGGGGCCGCCGCCCGCGATGACGAGCCGCGCCTCGGGCACCCGGGCGGCGACCGGCGCCCAGACGTCCAGGAGCAGGAAGAGATTCTTGCGAGGCTTGAGCCCGCCCAAGAAGAGCACGACAGGGTGCCCGCGGAGGCGGTAGCGGTCGAGCAGGTCAGGCGCGAGCGGCCCGGGGACGAAAGCGGGATCGACGCCGTAGTAGACGACGGAGACGTGATCCGTGCGGACCCCGAGCTCGGCCGCGAGCTGGCGGCGGCCGAACTCGCTTCCCACCACCACGCGATCGGAGGCCTCCACCACCCGCTTCTCGATGAGCCGGTTCAGCGGGCTCGGATCGAGGTGGTGGTGGTGCGACACCACCGGGACGTTCAAGTTGAAGCGGCGGCGGGCGATGAGCGCGCTCGGCCCGATGTAGCGGAGCGAGTGCACGCGCAGGAGGTCGAAGGGACGCTCGTCCCACACGCGCTTGATGGCCGAGGGCACGATGAACGGCGCTACCCACCACCGCAGTCCCCGGCGCATGGGAAAGCGGTGGACGGTCCAGTGGGGCACGCCCTCGGGATGCGGCTTGCCACGGGCCAGGATGAGATCGACGTCCACCCCTGCCCGCCCGAGCCTGGCCAGGAGCTCCCGCTCATAGGTCTCGCCCCCTGAGGTCGTCTCCGGCGCGACGCCGCAATGAGGCGAGCAGATGCGCATGTCGCCCAGGCTCATGGCTTGCGCGCCGTCACGAGATAGCCGGTGGCATAGCTCGACAGGAATGGCGAGCGGGCGACCCCGGGCAGCCGGTCCATGGCGAGGAGGAGCGCGCCCAAGGGGAGCACGGGAAGCGCGGCGAGGGCGCGCAGTGGACGCGAGCCGACCTGGGCCGTGGCCTGGCGAAGCATGTGAGCGAGACTGGTGAAGAAGCGGCCCTGCTGGCTGACCGCCTCGACGCGGAGCCCCGCCCGGTCGAGAAGCTCGCCCAGCCGCGCCGCGGAGAAGCGGTGGCGGTCCAGCGGATGATCCGGCCGATGGAGGAGCGGGGCAGAGAGCACGATGCGTCCGCCGGGCACGAGCACGCGGGCGAACTCCTCGAGCATGTCCTCGTACCGGTCCACGTACTGGATGACCTCGGTGCACACGATGCGGTCGACGGACCCGCACCGGAGAGGCAGAGCCTCGGCGTCGGCGATCACATCCGGACGCTCGGCCGCATCCATGTTGAGAAGAATCCAGCGTCGCGCGCGCTCCTCTTGACGTCGGAAGCTCCCGCGGGGCACGCGCTTGCCGCCGACATCCAGGACGAGGCCCGTGAGATCGGGGGCCAGCCTCGCCAACTCGGCGTCGAGAAGCGCGCGCCGATAGGAGGTCCCGAGACGCGGTCCCCTCACCGGGCCCGCACCTCGTCGTAGAGGGCGAGGAGCCGGTCGAGGCTGGTCTCGGGGTCGAAGTGCGATTCCACGCGCTTGCGCGCCGCGGCTCCCAGGGCATGGCGCAGCGGTTCGTCCAGGAGCAGCGTCTCCACCGCCCGGGCGAGCTCGGCGGGATCGCGCGGCCTGACGAGGAGCCCGGTGACGCCGTCGACCACGAGCTCCGGAGTCCCTCCGACGCGCGTGCCCACCACCGCGCGTCCCGCACTCATGGCCTCGAGGATGACCCGGCTCAGCGAATCGGGGACGACGGAGGGGACGACGACCACGTCGGCGGCGGCGTAGAGGGCGAGCACCTCGACGTTGGGGAGGGGCCCGAGCCGGCGCACCCAGGGCGCGTCGGGCAGCGGAGTCACGCCGTCGCCCACGAAGACGAAGACGGCGTCGGGGACCGATTTCAGGATGCGCGGCGCGGCCTCCGCCAGGTCGCCCGTCCCCTTGCCGGGAGAGAACTTGCCCACGTAGAGCACCACGCGCCGGCCTTCGAGGCCATAGGCGCGCCGGATGTCCGCGGCCAGCGAAGGGATGGCGGGCACCGTGGGAGGCGGGATCGTGTACACGGTACGCAGGCGCCGGACGCCGTCGAGAAGGCCCGATCGGCTGTAGATCCCGAGAATGCCGTCGCTGACCCCGACCACGGCGTCGACGCGACGGAGGAAGCGCTGCTTGACGCAGGCATCGAGCCAGCCCGCGAGGAAGGCGAGCTTGGTCATGAGCCGGGAGCGCCGGCCCCGCATGTAGAGATCGAAGTACTCGACCGAGCATTCGCCCCACAGCTTCCGAACCCCGCAGTCGTCCGGTCGCCGATCCCCGTGATGGAGGCACATGGGCGAGGGGTCGATGAGGCTGCCGTCCCGTATGGTCAGCAAGACCGGCACCCGGGTCAGCCAGCGCGCGATGAGGGACGGGACGAGCATGTGCTTGTTCTGGGCGTGAAGGACATCGGCGCCCTCGCGGCGGACGAGGCGCGCGAGCTGGAGCCCGGCCCAGAGCGCGAAGAGGGGGCTCTGCAGCATGCGCTGGGGGAGCACGGTGCGGCCCGGCGGGCGCTTGAACGGGAAGGAGAAACGTCGGATGACGAAGCCCGCGCTCTCCTCGACGGGGGCCGCTCCGTAGTTGGGGGTGGCGACCATCACCTGCGCCCCGCGCCCCGCGAGGGCAGTGGCGAGCGCCTGCGTGCTCCATTCCGTGCCGCCCGGGGCGTGCGGCGGGAAATACTCGTTGGCGAGACAGACCTTCACGCCGCGGCCACCTCGCGCACCGTCACGTAGCCCCCGGAGGGCGCGCCGACCTGGAGGCGCTCCAGCCAGCGGATCCCTCCCCGCACGATGTCGCGGTCGTGGAACGCGCGCACCCGGCGGTCGTCGACGAGCACGAGCCCGTCGGCGGGAGCCCACGCCTGGGCCCCCAGGCAGGAGACATAGCGCAGGCCCGCCGCCGCCGCGGCCGTCAAGGTCTTGCGCGAGAGCACGTTGCCGGGAGGGACGAGGGTCTCGACCTTGCGGCCGAGAAAGTCTTGAAGGATCTCCTGGGAGTTCCTGACGTGCTCGCGATGAACGGACTCCGGCAGCCAGTCGTAGAACTCGCGATGGTCGGCGCGATTGCCGGAGAACAGGCGAGGCCGGAACCGTCCGCGCTCCAGCACGCAGTGGGTGTAGCCATGGTTGGCGACCTCGAGGAGCCCCCGGTCCACGCCTGAGCGGACCACACGACTCGCCTCGGGGAACTTGCGCGGATACGGAGTGATCGAGCCGTCGTCCTCGACCCAGCCCGCGGTCACGCCGACGGTCAGGCGCGAGCCGTGACGCTCGAGCCAGTCGAGGACGGCTTCCCAGTCACGCCCGCCGAGCTCGCGATAAGGCCCCCACCGCTTGATGGGCGGCAGGTACTTGAAGAAGAGGAGGTTGCCGGGAAACAGCACCCGCAGCCCGCCCAGCTCGAGCCGGGTGATCCCGTACACCTCGTTCCGCTTGGAGGCGGCACCGACGTCGTCCATGCGCAGCGCCATCGCCGGCCCGGTCACTTGCGGGCCAGGAGCTCGATGTGGGGCCCGACGCCGAAGAGCCGGTAGTAGGCCCGCACGAGCGGCCATAGCGGGCTGCCCGTCTCGGGCAGTCGCGCGTCGGCGGGCTCGAGCCTCGTCACCTGCCGGGCGCCCGCTTCCCGCACGAGCGACTCGAGGCGCCGCGGCAGGAGCGGGGTCAGCGTGTCCACGAAGCCCGTGGGACGCCCGCGCGCCCGGAGATACCAGCGCGCGAGCGCCTTCGGCATGCGCGGCACCCAGAAGAGCTTGTAGTGCCCCTCGTAGCACGCGAGCGCGCTCGGAGCGTGGACGTACACGGCCCCGCCCGGGCGCGCGACCCGAAGCATCTCGCGCACGGTGGCGGGCACGCTCTCGACGTGCTCGAGCGTCGAGAAGCAGTACACGACGTCGAAGCACGCGTCGGGGAACGGCAGGGCCTCGGCGGCGCCGAGGAGGCAGATCGGCCCGCCCTTCTCGGCGTCGGCTTTGAGCCGGCATATCTCGACGGCGGCCGGCTCGGCGTCGATTCCGACGGCGCTCGCGCCGGCGCGCTGGGCGACCATGGTGAAGCCTCCGGTGCCGCAGCCCACGTTGAGGAGCCGGAGACCCGCCACCCTCCGTCCGATCGCCGATTCCAGCCGGGAGAGATGGCGGGTCTCGAGAGCTTCCTCTCCGAGTCGGACGGCCACGAGATCCTGCCAACCGGGCACGCCCAGGGTGTCCCGATAGTAGCGGGTGTAGTACTCGGCGAGCCGCCGTCGCACCGCCTCCGGCCAGGCCTCGACGTCTCCCGCTCCTCGCGCCACCGTCACGGCGGGCGCTCCCGCCTTCACGGCTCGAGCGCGGAGACGAGCGCTTCGGCGACGAGCCGGCGCTCTTCCGGCGTGATGCCGACCGAGCACGGCAGGGACAGTCCCCGGTCGTACAGCCGCGTGGCGACCTCGACCCGGTACGTCAGCGCGGACTTGAACGCCGGCTGCAGATTGAGCGGGCGCCAGAGCGGGCGCGCCCCGATGCCCTCCGCATTGAGCCGGCGCAGGAGCGCCCGCACGTCGGGGCCGCGTCGCTCGTCGAGAAGGAGCGAGGGCATCCAGTAGGTCGAGCGCGCCCAGGGCGCTTCCGTGAAGACCGTGAGCCCTGGCACGCCGCCCAGGAGCTCACGATAGTGGGCGGCGGTGGCGCGCTTGGCCTCGATGAAGGCGTCGAGCTGCTCGAGCTGGGCGACGCCCAGCGCCGCCTGGATGTTGGTCAGGCGATAGTTGAAGCCGACCTCGTCGTGGACGAACTCGAGGGCGTCGCCCCGCGCCTGCGTGGTCAGGGACCGGACACGGGCCGCCACCCCGGGATCCCGCGTCAGCACCATGCCGCCCCCACCCGTCGTGATGATCTTGTTGCCGTTGAAGGACAGGCAGCTCACGAGGCCGTCGCCGCCCACGGCGCGTCCCCGGTAGCGGGCGCCGAGCGCCTCCGCGGCATCCTCGACCACGGCGAGAGGGTGGCGCCCCGCGATCTCGAGAATCGCGTCGAGGTCGCACGGATGTCCGTACAGATCCACGGGCACGAGCGCGCGCACGACGCGGCCCGTGGCGCGATGCACGACGTGGCCCGCCTTGACCAGGCACTCGCGCGAGAGGAAGTCGGCCGTCTTCTCCGGGTCGAGCCCCCACGAGGTCTCCTCCGAGTCGAGGAAGACGGGCTCGGCGCCGCAGTAGGCGATGGCATTGCCCGTGGCCATGAAGGTGAGGGCGGGCACGAGCACGAGATCGCCCGGCTTGACCCCCGCGACGAGGAGCGCCACGTGAAGCGCGGCCGTGCCGTTGACGGTGGCCACGGCGTGGGCCACGCCCACGTGCGCCGCCACCTCGCGCTCGAAGCGGTCCACGAAGGGCCCGGCCGAGGACACCCAGCTGGTGTCGAGGCATTCCTTGACGTACTTCCACTCGTTGCCGGCGAGGTAGGGAACCGCGTTGGGGATTCCGCGCCCGGGCCCGCTCACCGCGACCCCGCTTCCGATTCGTGGCGCAGGCGATACCAGGCGAAGGTCTCGCGCACGCCCGCCTCGAGGGAGACCTTGGCCACGAAGCCCGTGAGCTCGCGAAGGCGCCCGATGTCGGGACAGCGCCGGGCGACCGACCCCGCGGGCGCGGCCACCCGCTCGAGCCTCGGCGCGAATCCCGCCTCTCTCAGCACGAGGCTCGCCAGATCCTCTATCCGCGTCTCCTCCGTGTCGTTGCCGATGTTCACGACCCGGCCCGAGGCCGCCGGTGTGGCCATGAGCCTGACCATGGCCTCCACGGCGTCCGAGACGTGGCAGAAGGCGCGGCGCTGATCGGTGCCGTAGACGCGGAAGGGGTCCTCGCGGCGGAGCGCGCGGAGCGACAGCTCCGGGATGACATGATCGGCGCCCATGCGCGGCCCGTACACGTTGTGGAAGCGCCCGATGACGGACGGGAGCGCGCGGGCGCGGGCGGTGTGGATCACCGCCGCTTCCCCCAGGATCTTGCTCGCCGCGTAGGCGAAGCGAGGCGCGGCCACGTCGGGCACGGACAGCGGCACGTCCTCGGGGGTGGGCACCGCCACCGTGCCCGCCGACACGCCGCCCGCATAGGTCTCGCTCGTCGAGGCGAAGAAGAGCATGCCGGCCTCGGGCGTGAGCCAATCGAGCAGGCGCATGAGGGCGAGCGTGTTGGTGCGGATCACCCGCGCGGGGTCGGTCTCGACGTTGCGCACGCCGACCACGGCCGCCAGCATGTAGACGGAGTCCCACCGCGCGGGCAGCTCCCGGAGCGCGTCCTCGCGGGTGAGGTCGGCCTGGACCAGGGTCACGCTCGGCCGCCCGCAGAGGGCTTCGATCTCTCCGTCCCGTCGGCCGCGTGAGAAGTCGTCGACCAGGGTGAGGGCGTGGCCCTCGGCGGCGAGGCGCGCGGCCAGGTGGTAGCCGATGAACCCCGCTCCGCCCAGGATCAGCGTCCTAGCCATAGCCGATCCCCGCGTAGCGCACGCCCGCCCCGCGGACGGTCTCCTCGTCGAGGATGCGCCAGGCGTCGTAGAGGACGGCGGACCGGCGCAGGCGCGGCAGGAGCCGGCCTAGGTCGAGCTTGGCGTACTCGGGATGGTTGGTGACCACGAGCACCGCGTCCGCGCCGTCGAAGGCCGCCTCCGCCGTGACCGGCTCGGCACCGAGGCCGCGGATGATGTCCGCTCCCACCAGGTAGTCGTGACCGCGAAGAGAGAGCCCGGCCGCGCGGAAGAGGGGGAGCATGGGCACGATGGGCGCGCCGCGCATGTCGTCCGTGGGCGGCCAGCCCTTGTAGGCCCAGCCGAGCACGGAGAGCCGCGCGCCCTCCGCGCTTCCGCGCGCGGACCGGATCATGGCCACGAGCCGCTCGGCGACGTGGCCCGGCAGGTGCTCGTTGAGCCCGCGCGCCTGCCCGACCAGCCATGGCGTGTAGCCCGTCGCCCGCGAGGCGCTGATCAAGATGTACGGATCCTTGGACAGGCACGCCCCGCCCACGAAGCCGGGCTTGGCGAGGTCGGGGCGCGGATAGTCGACATTGGAGGCCCGGATGACTTCGAGCGGATCGAGCCCCCACCGCTCGGCCACGAGGGCGATCTCGTTGCCGTAGGAGTAGATCAGGTCCGTGTGGCAATTGTTCGCGAGCTTGACCAGCTCCGCCGCCTCGAGCGAGGAGACGGAGACCACGCGGCGGGTCACCCGCTCGAAGAGCTTGGCGGCCGCGCGCCCGCTCTCGGGATCGAGGCCGCCCACCACCTGCGGAAGCTCCTCGAGCTCGCGCAGCGCCTGTCCCTGGATGGTCCGCTCGGGCGCGAAGGCCAGCCTCGCGTGTCCCCAGGCCGAGAGCAGCTCGGGCAGGACCACGGCGCGGCTCCCTCCCACGGGCACCGTGCTGCGCACGATCACGAGCGTGTCGGGGGCGCAGCGCTCCGCCACGTGGCGCGCGGCGGCCCGCAGATTGCCGAGCTCGGGCCCGCGCGTCTCCGGATTGACCGGCGTGGAGACGCAGATGATGGCGGCCTCGACCCCGCGGGCGGGCAAGACGGAGGCGACGTGGAGACGATCGCCCAGAAACGTGCCGAGTCCCTCGTCGAGCCCGGGCTCGTAGAGGTGCGGCCGGCCCTGGGCGAGCGCGTCGAGCACGGCGGGCGAGGTGTCCACGCCGTGCACGATGAAGCCCTTGCGCGCAAGCGTCACCGCCAGCGTGAGCCCCACGTAGCCCAGCCCCACCACCCCGACCGTAGTCATGGCCTAGTCGAGCAGTCCCTCGGCCACGTCACGATTGGCCTTCTCCAGATCGGGGAGGCGGCCGACGTCCAGCCAGTACTCGCGGATCAGGTACGCCGCCACCACACGCTCCCGATCGAGGAGCGTCCGGATCATGTCCGTGGCGTCGAAGTACTCGCCCGCCGGGATCACCTCGACGGCCGAGGGATCGAGGAGATAGATGCCGGCATTGACGGGGAACTCCTTGCGCGGCTTCTCCTCGACGCGGGTCACACGCTCACCGTGGAGCGTGAACTCGCCATACGGGATGTCGACCTGGTGGGTGGAGACACCGACCGTCATGGCCGCTCGTCCCTGCCGCCGGTGAAACTCCCACATCGCGCGAAAGTCGCACCTGGTCAGGACATCGGCATTGACCACGAAGAAGGGCTGGCGCAGCCGCTCCCGGAGGAGGAGGAGCGCGCCCATCGTTCCGAGCGGCTTGGGCTCGAGGGCGTAGCCGATGCGAACGCCGAGCCGGGCGCCGTCGCCGAGCCGCTCCCGGATTATCTCCGACTTGTGGTGGAGCGCGATGGTGATGTCGGTGATCCCCGACTGGCGCAGGCGCTCGATCATGATCTCGACGAGCGGTCGGCCGCCCACGAGAACGAGCGGCTTGGGCGTGGACTCCGTGAGCGGCCGGAGCCGCTGCCCTTCCCCGCCCGCCATGATCACGGCGGGTGTGGGCAGGGGCGGCGCGGCGATCTGCTCCTCGAGGAAGAGCACGTCCACGAGCCGCCGGCCCGCCTCCACGAGAGGCAGGTGGCGGATGCCCCGCGCGAGCATGAGCTCCACGGCGGCCGCGCGCCCGAGGCCGGGCGAGGCGGTCACGGGCACGGGGTTCATGATGTCGGCGACGCCGCCGTCGAGCGGCACGCCTCGCAGGATGGCGCGGCGCAGATCGCCGTCCGTGACCATGCCGACGAGGACGCCCTCGGCGTCGGCCACGAGAACGGCCTGCCGGCCGTTCTTGGTGATCGCCTCGAGTGCCTCGCGGAGCGAAGCCCTTGGGCTGGTCACCATATTGGGGTTCACCGAGGCAGCTCCGCCATGTGGAGGTGCTTAATCATACGGACTTTCAGGGACTTGGGCAAATTCGACCCATCTTCCCTAACCCCCTGGGCCGAGCCGCCAGAGCTTCTTGATCGCCCTGAACGGTAAGGAGACGAGCCGGCCCTTGAAGGTCAGCACGAAGCGGCCGTCCACCCCGACGATATACCCCGCCCAGGCTAGGGTCTCGAGACGCCCGGCCAGGGTCTCTTGCACCGGATAGCGACGCCGGATCTGCTCCCGGGAGAGGCCGTGAGGCGCCGCGCGGACCTCGATCACGAGCTGGACGGACTGAGAGGCCGCCAAGGTGTAGTAGAAGGGCATGTAGAGCAAGAAGCTGCACGCGACCACGACCATTCCGTAGACCGCGCGCCACCGGTCGACGTCGAGGAGCAAGCACGTCCACAGGGTGGCGACGGCGGCAAGCGCGAACAGCAGCGTCACGGTGCGAGCCCTGTGCTCGACCCGCGCGAAATGAAAGATCGCAAAGTGCACGACCACGGCCGCCGCGGTCCACGCCGCGCCCGCGCCGAACGCCGTGCCGAGCGCGTCGGGATTCACTGCGGCGTCTCGATCTGAAGGAAGGCGCGGAGTCCGCCGAACAGGCGCGCGGCGCGCGCGCCCTTGGGGGTGGCCAGGAGGCAGCCGGCGCGCTCCACCATCAAGCGGGTGGAGAGGAGCCCGTCGATCCGCTTGTCGAGCATCCACCCCATGCCGAGCCCGCCGCCGTAGGCGGCTTCTTCCTCCTCAGGCGAGAGCGCGCGTCCGGGAGATTCGTCGATGTCGACCAGAATACGAAGCGAGAACCCTCGCTCGGCCAGGTTGTAGACCTGCAGCCATCCCCCGAAGAAGAGCGTGGCGTGGACGAAGAGGCCGAAAGCGCCGCACAGGAAGCTGCGTGGCTCGACGAGCCACTCGGGCAGGAGCCAGAGATCGGCCGGCGTCAGGGCGTAGGCCGCGACGTAGAGCGGGATCGTGGCCAGGAAGATCCCCAGCATCGCGGCGGCCCGGCGGCGGACATCGACGATGCGGAAGACAACGGTGACGGCGGCCACGCAGAGCAGCGAGCTGGCGGCGGCGAGGAGAAGACCCTTCACCCCCGGCGCGTCCTACGCCTGCTCGCTCCACTTGCGGAAGTCCCCGAGGAACTGGTCCACCGCCTCCGTCGTCTTCGGGTGCTGGGTGAGCGCCGGAAAGAACTTCGGCGGCACCGTGACGATATGGGCGCCGGCGCCGAGCGCCTCGTTGACGTCGGCGATGTGACGGATGCTGCCCACGATGATCTCCGACCGGATGCCGCCCTCGCGGAAAGCCCGCGCCGTCTGCTCCACGACGGACCGGGCGTCGTAACCGATGTCCTTGATGCGACCGTAGAAGAGGCTCACGAAGTTGGCCCCCGCCAGCGCCGCCATGTACGCCTGATTGAAGGACATGCAGCAGGTGCAGTTGACCATGATGTCGCGCTTGCGGAGCTCGGCCACGACCTTGAGCTCCCCCCAGCCTATGGGCACCTTGACGCTGAGCATGGGATAGCGGAAAGCCGAGACGAACTTGAGCGCCTGATCGAGCATCTCCGCGGGATCGTCCACGAACACCTCGACGGACAGCGGCACCTCGCGCCCGTGGCGGCGGATCAGCCCGATGATCTTGTGGATGTGCTCCGTGAAGTCGGTCCGCTCCTCCTTCGCCAGGATCGAAGGGTTGGTGGTGATGCCCGCCACGAAGCCGCGCGCGAGCGACTCCTCGATCTCCGCCAGGTTCGCCGAGTCCACGAAGAGCTTCATGACTCTCCTCTCGTGAGGGTCAGGATGGTCGCGACGGCCTCGCGCAGGTCGGCCGCGCGGTGGTCCGGCCGCGCCGGACCTTCCTCGCGCCCCGCCACCAGGATGGTCACGCACTCCGCCGCTCGTCCGGCGTCCACGTCCCGGTACCGGTCCCCTATCATGAAGGAGCGCGCGACGTCCACTCCCCATTCGCGCGCGGCCTGGAGGAGGAGCCCCGGCTTCGGCTTGCGGCAGCTGCAGCGATCCGCATCCCGATGGGGACAGACGTAGACCGCGTCCACGCCGGTCTCGCGACGCAGTCGCTCGTGCATGGCTTCGAGGATGGGCACCGACAGCTCACCCGTCGCCAGCTCGGGCTGGTTCGTGACCACGAGCGAGAGCAGGCCGATCGCGCGCAGACGGGCCACGCTGTCGGCTGCCCACGGATAGATCTCGAAGGTCTCGAGCCCGAGCGGCGCTCCCCAGCGACCGCCGCGCTCGACCATGGGATTGAGCACTCCGTCACGGTCGAGAAACACGGCGCGTTTCATCGCCGCGCGAGACCCTCGCCGCCCGCGATGCGCTCGGCCAGGCAGAACGCGATCAGGTGATGCAGCACGACGTGGAAACCCTCCACGTGGGGGGTCGTCTCGTACGGCACCACCACGCAGACGTCGCACACCTCACGCATGGCGCCCCCGTCGAAGCCGGCAAGCCCTATGGTGGTGCCTCCGCGCTCTTTCACGTACGCGATGGCCTTCATGAGGTTCTGGGACCATGCGCCGGCCTTGTCGCGACCCGTGCCGCCGTGCACGCTGATGGTCACCAGGACATCCCCCGGCCGATAAAAGGTCGCGAGCTGCTCCGTATAGACATTGTCCCAGCCATCGTCGTTCACGAGCGCGCTCACGAGCGGGATATTGTCGACGAGACTCATGGCGCGCAGCCGTGCTCGTCCCGGAATGGACGTCATCTTGTTCAGATCGGCGGCCAAATGCGTGGCCGTGCCGGCGGAGCCGCCATTGCCCGCCGTGAAGACCGTGCGCCCGTCCCTCCAGGCCTGGTACAGCGCCTCGATCGCCCGGTCGATGTCCTCGCGGGAGACCTTCCGGGCGATCTCCTCCACACCCTGAAGGAACCGATCGATATAGGCGCCGTTCTTCACGAGAGCCGCTCCTTCAGGCTCCCGTCCGGCAGATGGACCGGATTGATTCGCCGCATGGTATAGACCTCCGAGCCGGTGATCTCGTCGAGGTGCGCGCGGAAACGCTCGCTCCGCCACGGATCGAACCCCGCCGCTATGGTCTTGCCCGTCAGCCCGTCAGCCTCGGGCGAGAGCAGGAACTCGACGCAGGCCACCGGCACCTCCATGGGCACGCCCCCTCGGGCCATGGCCGCCTCGGTGCGCTCGAAATGCTCGCGCCCCGCCCGGTCAGGTCCGGCGCGCAGCGTCGCCTCATGGATCTCGGTGGCGACCATGCCGGGCGCGACCGCATTGACCGCTATGCCCCGGCTCTTGAGCTCTTCGGCCAGGCATTCCGTCAGGCGCACGAGGGCGGCCTTGGACGTAGCATACGCGCTGTAGCGCGGAAACGTGCCGAATGCGCCGCCCCCCGAGAAGGTGATGATGCGCGAGCGCTCGCCTCGCTCGAGAAGCGGGAGGGCGTGCTTGATCAGGAGATAGGCGCCGAAGACATTGTCCCGCAGGGTGGACCACCAGGCGTCGCTGTCTGTCTTCTCCACGGGTCCGATGGCCCCGAAGGCGCCGGCGCAGAAGACGACGGCGTCGAGAGCTGGGACCTCGGCGGCCACCCACCCGACCAGCGCGCGCACTTGGCTCTCGTCGCCGACGTCGCAGGCGCGGGAGCGCGCCAATGTGTCGCCCTCCGTGACGGCGCTGAGCGCGGCGACGCGGCGCGCGCAGGCGAAGACCGTGTCTCCACGCGCGGCAAGCGCCCGCACCAGAGCCGCGCCGATTCCGGCGCTGGCCCCCGCGATGAGGATCCGGCGGCCCGTCACTACGTCCATGGCGACTCGCCGATGGTTACTCGCGTGAGACCCGCCCGTCGGCAGCGCGCGCCGTCCAGCACTCCGGCCGCGTCCACCACCACGAATGATCGCAGCCGCTCCTTGAGAGCGGACGGGTCCACCGTGGCGAACTCGTCCCAGTCGGTGAGAATGACGAGGGCATCGGCGCCCTCGGTCGCCTGGAGGGCGCTCGACGCCATCAGGACGTCCGCGGTGGGCGGGAGCGTCACCTGCGGGTCATATGCGGTGACGACGGCGCGGCCGGCCAGATCTCGCAGGAGCCTCAGGCTGATGGCGTTCTTGGTCGACCGGCTGTTCTTCTTGTACGCGAGCCCCCACAGGGCGATGCGCGGCCGCATCCCGGCGCGGAGGACGTGGCGATCGACGGCCCGCGTGAGCCACGCGTAGCGCGCGGCGCTCCGCTCGAGGATGAGAGCCGGAAGCCCTGCGTCTGTGCCATGGCTCGCCGCAAGCTCGCGCAGTTGGACGAGGTCACGCTCGAGATTGCCGCCCGCCAGCCCCAGTCCCGGACGGATATAGGCGTGGGGACCGATCCGTCGATCGCTCCGGAGCGCAGGCAGCATGGCCGTCATGCTCGCCCCCGTCACCTCGCAGAGATCCGCCAGGGCATTGGCATAGGTCACGGAGGCGGCGAGGTAGAAGTTGATGGCCGCCTTGCAGAGCTCCGCGCTCTCGTAGTTCATGCGGATGGCGGGGCAGCCGAATCGGGCCACGAGGGCGTCGAGGGTGGGCTCGGGCGCATGGTCGGTCTCGGGCCCGCCCAGCCAATCGGGCCCGCCCAGAATGATGCGCTCGGGCCTGAGATAGCGCGCGACGGCCTCACCGATGACGAGCGTCTCGACCCAGTAGTAGAGGCGCGACCGCAGATCGGGCCGCTTCTCGCGGAGACGCCCGGCGAGCGTCCGCGTATAGCCAACGGGTACCTGGCTCATGAGGGCGACCACCCCATCGGCGGGCAGCCATGGCAGGGCCTGGTCGACATGGCGCTCGAGCTCCGACAGGTCGGCCCGGTTCTCGTCGTCGGTGACGGTGTCCAGCGCGACAATGATCGTCTCTGCTCCCTCGAGGGCGCCGAAATCACCGCTGAACGTGGGTGGCGTGCGAGCCAGAAGGTCCGTGAGACCGGGTTCATCGACGGGCAGCGTCCCACTGGCGAGCGCCGTGGCCCGCGCGGTGTCGCCGACCGCCATCACCTCGAAGCCCATGGACGAAAGACAGGCGCTCGTCACGAGGCCAAGGTGAGAGAGACCGACGACACCGATCCGCTCCGTCACGGCCCGCTCTTCGCCGAGGCCTGAGCGAGGAGGGAGCGGATCGCCTCCGCGATGCGCCAGTCGTTCTCGAGCGAGCTCTCTCCCGCTCGCGCGCGCCGCTCGAACTCGTCGAGGTCCGCCTCCCAGGTGACATCGCCCGCCGGCTGTTCCTCGCGCCGCTCCTCCGGAACACCGCTCGGCAGCACCCGCGTGCGACGCAGCAGGGTAACCCCGCCCCACTTGCCCAGGCCATCCAGGTGCAGCGAGCCCGCGCTCCCGAACACCTCCACCCGGAACGTGTTCTTCCAGAAGACATTGCCGACCTCGAGGAAGACCCGGCGATCGACGGAGGTGAAGACCCCGTAGTCGAAGGTGCCCGACTCGACCGGCCGCAGGTCCAGGAGGGCGTAGCGCTCGCGCTCGTGGCCCAGGAGATAGCCGCAGAGGTCGAGGAGGTGGCAGCCGAGGTCCTCCAGGACCCCGCCGCCGGATTCGCGCCAGGTGCCGAGCCACTCGCGCACGGTGCCATTGCCGTAGAGCATGCGCACGCGGTCGAGCTTGCCCACGGCGCCCGCGTCGAGCAGCTGCTTGAGCCGCATGATCGAAGGCTCGAAGCGGTGATTGTACGAGGTATACCAGACGGCGCCGCTGCGCGCGCGGGCCGCGAGTGCCTCCGCTTGGTCGCGGCTCGAGAAGAGGAGCGGCTTTTCCACCAGGACCGGCTTGCCTTCCGCGAGGAAGCGGCCGACATAGTCGACCTTGGTGGGATTCGGGGTGGCCACGATCACCGCGTCGTACGCGTCGGGGTCGACCTCGTCCACCGCCCGCACGGTGGCCCCGGGCGCCACTGGATCCACCGTGGCGGCGCAGCGCGCCCCCAGAAGACGCGCGCGGCGCCTGCCGATGTTGCCGAGGCCGACGACGAGATAGCGGAGAACGCCCACCGTCGGCTCAGGCCCCGGCCGCGGCCCGCTTGAGGGCGTCGAGCTTGTCCTCGACCTCGGCGATGACGACCGGCACGTTGCCCGGGCGCTCGCAGGCCACGGCGGCGGCGAGACTGCCGAGGATGCTGGCGATGACGATGCTGCCCGACTGCGCCAGGGCCAGGGTGGCCATGGCCAGCAGCGCGTCGCCGGCGCCGATAGGGTCGACGAGATTGCCGACGAAGCTGTCCACGATGAAGAACTCGCGGGGCATCCGGCCCGGGCTGCGATAGGTCAGAATGCCGCGCTCACCAAGCTTCAAGATCAGGTAGCGGCAGCCTGCGCGCTGGAAGAGGGTCTGCGCCATCGGGCGCACGCCCGAGTCCTGGTCTCCGAGGCCGAAGCGCGCCTCGCGCTCGTTCGGCGTGATGAGATCGAATCCCTGAAAGTCCAGGATATTGCCCCAGCGGTTCGACACCTGACTGTCGGCCGCGCGGAGCACGCCCGGTCGCACCGCCGCCGCGTATTCCTCGATCGTCGAGCGATGGAAGATCCCGTGCCGGAAGTCGCTGAAGATGACGACGTCCGCCGGGTTTCCCTGAATGGCGTCGACGATCTCGCGCCGCAGCCGGTCGGACACGATGTGGTTGTCGACCCGGTCGACCTGGAGCATCCGATGATGATCGGCGATGAACCGCTCCTTGAGGGTCGTGGGCCGGCTGGCGTCGACGAGGGCCCGCGTCGCCACCCCGGTGGCGGCCAAGTCGTCGACCACGAAGGCCCGCAGCTCGTCGTCGCCCAGGACGGTCGTAAACGACACCTGGGCTCCCACGCTGTGGACGTGCTTGGCCACCACGGCGGCGCCGCCCACGAAGGTGTCGGCGTGCTCGAACCTGAGGCTGAAGCTCGGGGACTTGGCGCTCTGGCCGAGGAGCGAGCAGTACGAGTAGCGGTCCACGATGGTGTCGCCCACGACGTGCGCGCGGACGCGGCCGAGATCGTGAAGGGTCGCCCGGAGCTGATCGAAGGTGACGCCCTCCGACTGCAGCAGCGTGATGAGCTTGTCGACGGTGAGCCGGGGCTCGTGCTGGGTGATGATCGTGCTCGACGAGTAGACGACGTCGCCGGGCGTGAACACCATCTCGCCGCCGTACGCCTCGAGCGCGCCGACCTCCTCCTGCGTCTTGGGCGGCAGCGGACTCGTCTGATACTCGAAGCCCTTGGCGAAGAAGTCGGGCTGGACGATCCGGATGCTCTCGATCGGAGTCTCGTTGGGGTCGATGACAACATAGTCCACGAACTCGAGCGCGGCCAGGTTGGCCGCGCGGAGCTCCTGCGGCACGTAAGGGCGGTAGGCGCCCTTGGAGATGTGGGCATCGGCCGTCACGCTGGCGATGAGGACGTCCGCCTTCTCCTTGGCGTACATGAGATGGCGCAGGTGACCGGGATGGACGATGTCGAAGGTGCCGTGACACATGATGGCCGTGCGCTTCCGAGGACGAGGGCCCAGGAGGGTCGCCAGCTCCTCGCGGGTCTTGATCTTGTGGGCGAACTTTTCGTACATGACGCTCCGGCTAGCCCAGGTACTTGAACCAGTCCCGCGTGGCCTGGGCAATGGTGTCCACCGTCCACACGGGCGCCGCGCGCCAGTCGTCGATATGGTCGAGCATGATCTTGACGCCCTCCTCGAAGCTCACCGTGGGCTCCCAGCCCGTCGCGCGTCGGATCTTCGAGATGTCGGCATGCGTGCGGTCGGGCTCCCCTGGCCGCTTCGGAACATGCACCGTGGGCCCGCCCAGGAGCTCTACCAGGCGATTGACGCTCTGGGGTGCGCCCGCGCCCACGTTGAACACCTCGCCGGCCGAGCGCGATTGCGCCGCGAGGAGATTGGCCCGCGCCACGTCGGTGACGAAGACGAAGTCGCGGGTCTGCGTGCCGTCACCCACTATCGTGAAGGGATGACCATTGAGCTTCTGAGCAAGAAAAACACCGAACACCGCCCCGTAGGTGCCTGACGTTCGCGAGCGGGGACCATAGGCATTGAAATACCGGAGCGACACGACGGGGAGGCGGTAGACCTGCCCCCAGTGGAGGGCCATGGTCTCGCCCAGATACTTGCTGAGGGCATACGGATATTCAGTACGGATCGGCGCCGTCTCCGGCGTGGGATGGACATCCGAGATGCCATAGCATGACGACGAGGCGGAATAGATGAACCGCTCCACGCCGGCCGTCCTCGCCGCCTCGAGCGCCCCCAGCGTGCCCATGACGTTGGCGCGCAGGTAGCGCTCGGGGTGTTCGATCGACGGCACGATATCCGCAAGAGCCGCGAAGTGGAAGACCCAGGCCGCCCCCGCGAACTCCGAGGCCATGCGCGCGCCGTCGCAGACGTCTGCCGCGACCACCTTGAGCTGGGGGGAGCCGCGATGGTGGGCGAGGTTGTCGGGACGGCCCGTGCTGAAATCATCCACCGCCACCACGTCGTGGCCTTCCGCGAGCAGGAGGTCGACCATGTGGCTCCCGATGAAGCCGCCCCCGCCCGTGACCACGCTCCGGCGACGCGCCAACGCTAGCTGGCTCGGAGGGCTCGTGGGGGACAGGAAATCACCTGGACAAGCTCCTAGCGCAACCCGGCCGCCTGGATGGCCTTGACGTTGTAGTACTCGATGGCGCCGACGGGATCGGGCACCTTCCCCGCGGCGAAGGCCCGGCAGAGATCGCGGACGGCGTCCTCGATGGTGCGCTTGGGAACAAAGCCGAGCTCTCGCCGGATCTTCTCCGAGGAGATGTGATACGAGCGCAGGTCATCGGACGGCGTGGTGACGATCTCCACCTCCTCGCGGCCCGGCACTTCCCGGCTGACCACGTCGCGTACGATGGCGGCGATCTCGGCCACGGTGTGATTCTGGTAGCCGGCATTGAAGGTCTTGCCCGCGATGAGGCCATCGGGCACCTCGAGCAGCATGGCGTAGAGGTCGCACACATCGTCGATGTGGATGTTCGGCCGGCGCTGGCTCCCGCCGAAGACCGTGATCTTCCCGTTCACCAGGGCCGACATGGTCAGGATATTGACGGTCAGATCGAGCCGCAGCCGCGGCGAATAGCCGCAGACGGTCGCGGGCCGGATCGTCACCGTCGTGAACCCGGGCGCTTGGTGCTTGAAGAGCAGCGGCTCGCACAGGCCCTTGTACTTGTTGTAGTCGGTGAGCGGCACCAGCGGGTGCTCTTCGGTGACGTTCTCCGCGTCGCTCACGCCGTACACGCTCGATGTCGAGGCGTAGATGAAGCGCCGCACTCCGGCCTCCAGGGCCGCCGTCACCATGGGCTCGAAGCACTCGAAGTTGATGGTGCGGCTCAGCCGGGGATCGAGCGCGAAGCTCGGATCGTTGGAGATGCAGGCGAGATGGATGACCGCCTCGTGCCCTGGAAGCACGCGCCGCAGGAGGGCTTCGTCGCGGATGTCGCCGGTGATCCGCCGGAGCCGGTCGGAGTCCGCAGGCAGATGATCGCCGAAGAGAAACAGGTCGAGCGCGGTCACGTCGTGCCCCGCCTCGAGAAGGCGCGGCACCAGCACCGTGCCCACGTATCCCGCGCCGCCCGTGACGAAGACGCGGCTCACAGCTGACCGACCGATGTGAGCATGCGACGTCTCGCCACCCGGAGCGCCCAGAACGTGGTGATAACGGTCTTGGCCACACTCAAGAAGTTGCGCAGGCTCAGCGCCCGCGACCGCCGAGCGGCGGCCTCATCGATGGGGACACCCACCTCGACCACCGACAGTCCCGCATCGATGGCCTTGAGCAGCGTCTCCGCCTGAAATCCAAACCCCCAGGTCGTGACGGGGCGGGTCAGCAAGAACTGACGCGGGTAAACCGACAGGCCGTTGAAGTATCGCATCCGGAGGCCGAAGAGGGCGTTCAGGGTCGTGGTGTAGGCCGTCGATATGACACGCCTGAATCCCACCCGCACCTCGGGGTTCGTGGCGTACGAGGTGACCACATCGGCCTTCCCCATATGGCGCAGGATCTCGCCGATCGAGTCCTCCGGCCATGTGTTGTCTCCGGGAACGTAGACAAAGTGAGACTTTCTCGCCTCGCGCACCCCGCGCGCATAGCTGTAACCGAGCCCCATGTTGCGCAGGTTCTCGACGACGCGAACCCGCGGCTGCGTCCTCGCGAGCCGCGTGGCCACGGCCCCCGTCCCGTCCGTGCTTCCGTCGTTCACGATGATGATCTCGAAGTCCTCGCACACGCCGGCCACGACGCGAATCAGCTGCCGTACCGTGGCCTCGAGATCCCGCTCCTCGTTCAGGGCCGGCACCAGGACCGAGAGCGAGTGGGCCATCAGTAGGGCCCCTGGAAAGCGGATACTTCCGGAGCGAATTCCGGAAGGATCGACACGTCGCGATCGAGGCTACGGAGACACTCCGCGGCAATGGTGTGGCGATCCGGGTAGAAGGCTCTCTCCAGCGGCACCGAGACGGGAGCCGGACAGTCCGCGAGCCCTATGCGCCGGACGGGCGACTTGAGATGTCCCAGAGCGCTCTCGGCGCAGATCGCGGCCACCTCCGCCGATAGGCCAAAGGCGAGCCAGCTCGTATCGGCGACAACGACGCGGCCCGTCTTTCTCACCGATCCGAGAATCGTCTCCGCATCGAGGGGACGGATGCTGCGGCAGTCCACGATCTCGAGACTGATGCCCAGTGGAGCGAGCAGATCGGCGGCGCGCATCGCTTCCACGAGCATCAGCGACACTGCGACCACTGTGAGGTCGCGGCCTTCCCTGACGATGGACGCCGTGCCGAGGGGCGTCGGCTCGGGAGCTTCCGGCACGGGCCCGCGCGTCTCGTAGAGCGCGCGGTGCTCCAGTATGACGACGGGCGCCCGCGCCTGGAGAGCGGCCAGGGTCAGGCCTTTGGCGTCCCGGGGTAGAGCGGGCATGACAACGTGGAGCCCGGGGAAATGCCCGAAGAGCGCCTGGAGGCTCTGGGAATGTGTCGCGCCCTGCCCCCATCCTTTCCCGACGATGGAACGGACGACTATCGGCACGCTCGACGCCCCACCGTACATGTAGCGCCACTTCGCCGCCAGGTTGATCATCTGGTCCGTCGCGAGAAACATGAAATCATTGCGCGCGTGCACGACGACGGGACGCTTGCCCATGGCCGCGGCCCCTATCGCGACCCCCGTGAGGGCCTGTTCGGCTATGGGCACGTCGAAGACTCTGGCCCGGCCGAATTTTTCGTAGGCGGGGCGGGTCGTTCCAAAGATCCCCTTGTGATCATCGACGCCGATTCCCATGATGAACACATCCGGATCCTGCGCCATTCCCTGAACGAGGGCCTCGGCGATTGCCTCCGCGTATGTGCGCGTGCGCATGATCGCTTCCGCTAGTATACGTTCTTGAGGAGATCGCGCGGATCGGGCCAGGGCGCCTGCTTGGCCTCCGCCACCGCCTTGGCGATCTCCTCGGCGATCTGCGACTCGAACTGTTGGAAGGTCGCGCTGCTCGCGAGCCCGCGTGCTTTCAGCGCCTTGGCGCTCCGCTTGACGGGATCCCTGCGCTTCCAGGATTCGATCTCACGCGCGGTCCGATAGCCGCGCTCAGAGTCATCCAGGGGGCCGACGTGCTCGAGCCAACGATACGTCGCGCACTCGAGGAAGACCGGCCCCCGGCCCCCCCGGCACTGCGTCACCGCCCGCCGGGCGCTGCGGTACACCGCGTACACATCATTGCCGTCGAGCTCCTCCGCGGACATCTCGTACATCTGGGCGCGTCGGTAGATCTCGGTGCCTCGAGGGAGCCGGACAGACAGCGGCGAGTGCGTGGCATACAGGTTGTTCTCGCACACGAACACCACGGGCAGGCGCTTGACAGCCGCCCAGTTCAAGCTCTCGTGAAAGACGCCTTCGTCAACCGCGCCATCGCCGAAGAACGTCACGGCGACCCGCGAGGATCCGTCCATCTGGAACGCGAGCGCGGATCCCACGGCGACGGGGATTGTCTGAGCGAGGATGGCGGAGGCCGCCACCATTCCCACGGACATGTCGCTCAAGTGAACGGAGCCGCCTCGGCCGCGAGCCGCCCCACTCTCCCGCCCATAGAGCTCGGCCACGAGCGCCGCCAGATTGCCCCCCTTGGCCAGATAGTGCGCATGGCAGCGGTGTCCGCTGAAGACGACGTCGTCGGACCGGAGGGCGGCACACATTCCGACCGCCACCGCCTCTTGTCCGACGGAGAAGTGCGTCGGAGTACGCATTTCCTGCTCTTTGTAGAGCTCCGCCAGCTTCTCCTCCACGCGCCGCGCGCGCAGGAGCTCGAAGTGCAGGCGCAGGCTCGACTCAGCAGACAGCCCTCGAAGAGACGACCCGTCGACCCGGCGTGCAGCCCGGGCGGAGCGCCTGGCCCTCGGCCGCTTCTTCCCCGTCATTGAGCTCTCAAACTCTCAAGGACCTGTACCGGATAGGTACCCCGCATGCGATACACCGTGGCTCCACGATAGCTGTCGAACGATACCACACACGTGTGGCCCATACCTATTGTCCGGAGCCCGTGGCCGCCGGCTTACGAGCGACGATGCCGATATTGCCCAGGGGCAAGCTCAGGGGAAGCGTGTCGGCCCCCAGGGTCCGGAGGACACCGTGTCCGAGGCGGCGGAGAATCGGAGGCAGCAGCGGCGCCTTGTCGAGAAGAAATCCGGTCGAGTAGCGATTGTACGTCGTTCGCACCACCGCGACGTCGAACCCCGCCCGCTCGAAGAGAAGCCTCAGGGTCCGCTTGGAGAGGAAATAGTGGTGATACACGTTGTAGGGGGGGAAACGCTCTCCCAGGAGCCGCTCCAGGAGCGATTCGACGTTGTGGACGACCGCCAGGACCGCCCCGCCTCGCCGAAGGTGACCGCGCACCCGAACCAGGAAATCGTTCACGTCGACCAGGTGATCGACCACATGAATGAGGGTGATCAGATCGAAGTGCTCCGGGGGATACACGGTAGCCTCGTAGAACGCGCGGGAGATCGAGCTTCCGGGAACAGCCGCCGCCTGCGCAGCCGCTACCGGGTTGGGCTCGATCCCGAAGACCTCTCGGAAGCCATCTCGCCGGGCCACGTCGAGCAGCATGCCCGTGTCACAACCGATATCGAGCATGCGATCGCGACGGGCCAGGTGCGGGCGGATGAGCTCGTAGTAGAGCTCGAACGTCCGTTTGACATTTCCCTCCTCTCCCGAGCGCACGTTGGTGTGGGCAGCCTGGGCGTACAGGTCGCGCACCCCAGCCTCGTCGAAGATCGGGCTCGAGTACCGAAGGCGGCAGCCGGAGCATTCCCTGATCCGATAATGTACGTGCTCGGGGTCGTGCATCGGCCCGGCCGCCGTCGGCATCGCATCGGGCGTCAGCGTCTGCCGATAGATGGTGCGCCCTTCGTCCTTGCGGCAGATGGGGCACCCGATGTTCCTCATGGGGTGGCTCACATCGACCGCCGGCGGAACACGCCGTATTCCATCCCCAGCGCGCCCTGAACCACGCTGACCTGCTCGAACCGCTCGCTCAGCAGCTTCCGGATGAGTCGGGCCACCTCTGGTCGGTACCCGTCCAGGGCATCGAGGGAAGCGGGCGACACGATGGCGTACTGGACGTCCCGACCAAGCCAGCGCTCCACGTCCGCCGCCGACCAGGCACCGCTCCGGTGCAGAATCGCCTCGTCGGCGCCAGGGGGCGCCACGGTGCCGCCGGGCGACATCAGTTGCTGGACATAGGCCTGGAGCCCGGCAAGGTAGATCGGCATCGGCTGCGCGAAGAGGAATACCTTCGTTCCCGCAGGCACCAGTGCTCGAAGATCCGAGGCCGCCCGGTCGGTCATCTCGATCGGGTCCTGTTTGAACGGTGTCGGGATCGGCCGGGGCATGAGCGGGTGGCGGACGGCCACCACGGAGAGCACGAGACCGGCAGCGAGAGAAGCCGCGACGATTCCACGCGTGAGCCGATCCATATCGGCGCGGGCGAGGCAAGTCGCGCTTACGACCCCCAGCACCACGGCGAAGAGGGGGGCGAACGAGGGAAAGTATGCCGGCACGATCTTGAAGTTCATGCGGAGCATGACGAAGTGCCAGGCCAGGATCCAGAGCCAGAGGCCGCCTATCACGCCCAGTCCGCGGCGCCACGGCATCCATGCCGGTCCTCTTCCGCGAAGCGCCAGCAGGCCACTTGCAACGAGAAGGCCCCCCGCCGTCAGCGTCCAGGACTCGTACCGTCGCGCGAAGATCACGAACGACCAGATCTGCTCCTGCCGCCCCGCCTCCCGCACGGGGGAGAATTCGAGAATGGAGCGGTAGCCCAGAGGCTCCACGAAGCCGCGCAGCACGGGCACGTGCGCCAGGAGCTTCAGATGCGTGGTATCGGCGGCGAGAAACAGCGCGGGAGGAACCACGGCGATGAGCGCGACGGCGAGACGCTCGGCGCGGCCTCGGGCCACGCTGAAGGCCCACACGAGAAAGAACGGCAGGGACGGGAAAAGATTCGTTCGAGTAAAGAAGAGGAGCGACGCGATGGTCATCCCGATCGCTCCTCGCCACCGCATCTCCTCTTTCAGCAACACCCACACGGCCGTCATCAGGACGAGGGCCGTCATGGAATGGTACGTGGCCGTCGCGAAGTAGCCGACCAGGGTGCCTTGCGTCGCGAGGAGCAGTCCTGCGAGCACCCCCGCCGTGTCGCCGCCAACTCTGCGCGCCACGGCCACCGTGGCCAGCAGCGCGACGAGTCCTATCCCCAGCGAGACGAGGCGCGCCGCCCAGAGACTCCGCCCGAAGATCTCCTGTGACGCTCCGAGCACGTAGAAGGGCAACGGCATACGCTGCCCCGTCATCTCGTCCTGGAACAGAGCGATCTGCCCGGTGAGGGCCATCTGGCCGAGAGCGAGAAAGGACGACTCGTCATCCCACGTGATGAGGCTGCGAGAGTAGAAGACGCCGATCGCCAGATACACGACAACCATCACGGCCACGGCCCCCCGGAACGTCATCGAGGACATCCCGGGCGGTGGCGGAGTCGCGGCCTCGGTCATTCGGTGAAACGCTTCTGCACCAGCCGCGCGTCGATGGGAACCGAGCGAAGCACGTCGACGATGCGCGGCGCGGCGTGGCCGTCACCGTAGGGATTGGCGGCCGCGCGGGCCCGGGCGCGGAAGGCCGGCGCCTGGGCCGCCTCGATGCCCCGCAAGATGTCCTCGCGCGAGGGCTCGACGTCGATGACGTTGGCCCCCCGGAGCCGTCCGCGCTGGCGCGAGCCCACGTTGACCACGGGCAGCCCGAAGGAAGGCGCCTCGATGAGACCGCTCGAGGAATTGCCGATCATGAGATCGGCGTGGCGCAGCAGCGAGAGGTAGGGCCGCTCGCCCAGGCTCTTGGCGAGCCGGCAGCGCCGGGAATGGCGCCCCGCGAACTCCTCGATCCGCTCGATGATGAGCCGCCCCGACGTGTCGGCATTGGGATACGTGATGACGATGAAGCCGTCCGTCTTCTCGATCGCGGCCAGGAGCTCGTCGATGTGGGCGGCGGTGTCCCGGTACTCGAGGGTGACGGGATGAAAGGTGACGAGGAGCCAGGGCCCCGCCTCGGGCAACCTGAGCTCGCGGGCCAGCGCCGCGCGGGACAGCGGCTCCGTGGTGGCGAGGCGGTCGAGGCCGGGTGCGCCGACGGAGTGGATGCGCCACGGCTCCTCCCCCATGGCGGCGATGCGCCTCGCATGGGGCTCCGCCGAGGCGAAATGCAGATGCGCGAGCTTGGTGATCGCATGGCGGATCTGATTGTCCATCGCCCCTTCGGAGAGCTCGCCGCCGTGGATGTGCGCCACGGGGAGGGCAAAGGGAAGCGCGGCCACCGCCGCCGCGAGCATCTCGAAGCGGTCGCCCAGGACCACGACCACATCCGGGCGTATGCGCGCGAACACCTCTCCGAAGCCCGCCACTCCTCGCCCCGTGGCGGCCGCCACCGCCTCCGGCGTGTCGTCGCCCCCGAGCATCTCGACGCGGGCGGAGATGGGAAAGCCGTCCGCCTCGATGTCGCGTACCGTCAGGCCAAACTCGCTTGCCAAATGCATGCCCGCCACCAGGAGAAGCAGCTCGAGGTCGGGCGCGCGCCGCAGCGCCTCGAGCACCGGCCGCAGGTGGCCGTAGTCCGAGCGGCTGACCGTGACCACGCCGATGCGCCTCGCGGCCCCCTCCGTCATGGCTCCGCCAGCGCCTCCCAGCCGATCACTTCGTCGGCGGCGATATCGCGAGCGAGCGGGCGCCCGATCGCCTTGTCCAGATCGGCGGGGGAGATGCCCGTGCCGGGCCGCTTGATCAGGACGTCTTCCGCCCCGAGCCGCGCGCCCGCCCTGAGTGCCCGCGCCGCCACCAGGCTCTTCCGCGCCACCCGGCGGGTGTCGAGCTCCGACGGCATGGGGCGCTTGGTCCCGTCACCGAGCGCGGACTCCACGGCCCGGATGGCCCGGACCATGGCCGCGAACTCGACGGGATCGAGGGAGGCGCGATGATCGGGACCGGGCAGGGTCTTGTCGAGCGTCAGGTGCTTCTCGATGATGGCGGCGCCGCGCGCGGCTGCCGCCACCGCGATCTCGATGCCCAGCGTGTGATCGGAGAAGCCCACGGGACAGCCGCATCGCGCGGCGAGGGCATCCATGGCGCGCAGGTTGACCTCGGCGGCGGGAGCGGGATACGCGGAGAGACAGTGGAGCACGGCCAGGGGCGGATTGCCGGCGGCCCGGATGGCCGCCACCGCTTGCTCGACTTCGTCCAGGCTCGACATGCCGGTGGACAGGATGATGGGACGGCCCTTGGATGCGAGGTGGCGCAGCAGCGGGAGATTGGTGATCTCCCCCGACGGCACCTTGAAGAGGGCGACCCCGAGCCTGTCCAGTACATCTGCGCTCTCCTCGTCGAAGGGCGCCGAGAAGAACGTGAGCCCGCGCTTCGCGGCCCGGTCCTTGAGCTCCGCCAGCACCGCCGTGGCGAGCTCGAGTCGCGCGAGCATGTCGCGCTGGCTCTCGTCCGCCCCCGTGGTCTCGACCTGGTATCCCGCCTTGGGCGCGCCGCGGGTCAGCAAGGCGTCGACGCGAAACGTCTGGAACTTGACGGCGTCCGCCCCGCTCTCGGCCGCGGCGTCCACCAGGCGGCGGGCGAGCGCCGGATCGCCATTGTGATTCACGCCGGCCTCGGCCACGATGTAGATACGCCCGCCCGCGCCGAAGCAGGGCAGGCCCGGCGCGGTCACGATCCGCTCCGCGCCGCGCTGATCTCCTCGGCCAATGCCAGCACCCGCTCCCCCAGGCGGCCGTCGACGGGATGAACGTAGCGCGCGGAGAAGGCGCGCCCCCGCTCGATCATGACCGCCCGCTCCGCGGGATTCCAGAGCACGACGCGGAGCGTGTCCGCGAGGGCCGCGGCCTTGCCCAGGTCCACCCGCCGGACCGCGCCCGCGCTGACATAGGGCGGCATGTACTCGCCCTCGAAGTCCTTGCCGGCCGTCTGCACGGCCACCACCGGGCAGCCCAGGGCCATGGCCTCGAGGCCGGCCATGGACGTGACCATGACGGCGGCGTCCGCGGCCCCGAAGAGGCGATGGATGTCGTAGTCCTTGGTCAGGAGGGCCTCCGGCCATCCCCACTCGCCCACCTGCTCGCGCAGACGCTCGAGATCCTCGTTCGGATGGACCTTGACGATGAAGTCCACGTCGCCCAGCTGACGCGCAGCCGCCACCATGGTCCGGTAGAAGCCTTCTCTCTCCTGCGCCGAGAAGAGCAGCGAGACGTACTTGGACACGAAGACCACGAGGGGGCGGCCGGGGGCGAGGCTGAAGTCGTGGCGGACCTCCTCGCGCAGCCGCCCCGTGGGCACCAATCGCGCGGCGTTGGAGCGGGGGTCGCCGACCACCGACACCCGTCCCGCCTCGATGCCGAGCTCCCTGACCAGGCTCTCCCGGAGATGCTCGCCGATGACGACGAGGCGGTCGCCGATATCGAAGCGGCTGGTCAGATCGCGAGGAAGGACGAGAGTTCCCGAGAAGAGCAACGAGGGAATGCCATTCGCGCGGGCGACGAAGGCCATGGCCCGCTCGCCGAGGCGCCGGTCACTCGTGACGACGAGGGCGTCCGGACGTGTGGCCCTGACGGCACGGTACGCGGCTTCCTGGCACAGGAGGGCAGCCAGGAGGCTCGCCTCGGAGCCGGCCAGGAATGGCCGGAGGACAGGCCAGAGCGAGACGCCTCGCCACGACACTCGCTCCGCGAGCTCCGGATCGCGCTCGGCACGTCGGAGCGCGCGGCGGAACAGCGGCCGGAACCGTCGGACGAGCCGCGCCGCCGTGGCCTGGGGAAGATAGTCCATGAGATAAGCCGTAGGCACACCCGCTGCGCTGAGGTCGCTGACACGGGCCGAGAGCTCCGGGTCCTCGTTCGACTGCGCGACGAGACGGGGCGACGCGCCGGCCGAGCGCACGGCCTCGATCAGAGGGTCCACGAGCAGATGATGGCGGCTCCGGCACGTCACGAAGAGGATGCGCCGGCCCTCGGCGCGCTGAGAGACGGGGGCATGCCGCTCCTGACGGAGCAGCTGCTGGAGATTGATCCGATCCTCTCGCGGAAAGAGCGCCGCGTAGGCCCGCGCCGCGAGCTGCGGCAGGGGCGAGCGCGAGACGCCGCGCACCCCCAGGCCGCGGGCCCGCGCCACGAGGCGGGCCACCTGCTCCGTCATCGAGGCGCCGCTCAGCAGCCGCAGCTGATCGGGCTTCACCTCGTCGAGCACCCGGTTGATGATACCGAGCCGCTCCACCACCTCGAGCCGGACCCGAAGTCTCTTGCCCACCGTGAGCAGATCAGGCAGCCAGACGCCGCGGTACGAGAGATCGAGCTCGTCCGACGTCGCCTGCCACCAGCCGGTGACGAGGCGTTGCGTCAGCGATTCGAGCTCTCGCGAGTCGACGGCGTAGGCTTCCTCGTCGTAGTAGTGCACGGCGACCGTGGGGGGAATGGCCGAGGCGTCCACGAGCTGGCGGGCGCCCAGCACGGTCACCTCATGGTCCTCGATCAGGCGCTTGACCGCGCGGGTCACGGCCCGCCGGTACCAGTGGGCATAGGCGAGAAAGGATCGACGCACCATGGGCCGGCGAAACTCGCCGATGCTCCGGGTCGCCTCGGTGACGAGGAGGAGCCGGATCACGGACGGCCTCCGCGGGGACGCGCGGGAACGCCCATCACCGTTTCGCCCGCCGGCACATCCGAGATCACCACGGCGCCGGCGGCGACTTCGGCTTCCTTCCCCACCGTCAGGTTCGGCAGCACGGTTGCCCGGGCGCCGAGGAAGCCGCCCGCCTCGATGGTGACGCCGCCGCAGAGGACGACGCCGGGCGAGAGGTAGGCGTGCGCTCCGATGCGGCAGTCGTGCTCGACGATGACTCCGCTGTAGATGACGGCATTGTCCCCGACCTCGACCGACGCGCCGAGCACGCCGCCCGCGAACACCACGACGCCTTCGCCGAGGTGGCAGGTGCGTGACAGCACGGCGCGCGGGTGCACCAGGGTGGCGACCACGATACCCGAGGCCTTGAGAAGCTGGAAGAGCGCGGCGCGACGGTCGAGGGCGGCGTTGCCGATGCCGACCACGGCGGCATCCATGGCGCGGGCCGCCGCCAGCGCGGTCAGGTTCTCGTCCCGGCCCAGAACCGACGGGCCGGGCGAGCGATCGGTGAAGCCGGCGACGGTCCAGCCGCACTCGACCGCGAGATCGGCTACGGCCCGGCCGTGGCCTCCAGCGCCCAGGATCAAGAGTCGCTTGGCCACGGCTCGCTAGCTCCGGCCCGGCGCGAGGGCCGCGCGACCTTCTCGCAAGAGCAGCTCGGCGAGGAGGAAATCCCACTCCGTGTCGATGTTCACGGAGGCCTCGAAATCCATCACGATGCCGCGGTTGTCCTCACCGAGGATGTGCCCGTGGCGCATCAGGGTCTCGTAGCGCGTCACGTACACCGCGCCGGAGGGCTGATAGACGGGCGGCGCGTCCTGGCGACGCACATAGGTGTGCCCCTCGGGGAAGAGCGCCACCGTGCGGTCCCCGTCGAGCGTCTTCATGAAGTATGGATGATACGAGGCCTCCGAGAGCGTCTGGGCCGAGTCGGCGCCCGTCTCGGCGACCTTCCGGATCGTCGCGTCGATCTCGGCGCCCCGGCGGAACGGCGAGGTCGGCTGAAGGGTCACGATCACGTCGGGCTTCACGCCCGCCGACGACTCGAGCCAGCGCACCGCGTGCTGGAGGACGCCGAGCATCCCCGCCTCGTCGGTGGCGAGCCCCGCCGGCCGCAGGAACGGGACGGGGAGACCCTGACGCTCGGCCTCGGCGGCGATCTCCTCGCTATCCGTGGAGACGATGAAGCGCGTGAGCAGCGCGGACTCGCGGGCGGAGGCGATGGCCTGCCCCAGGAGCGAGAGCGCGCCGAGCTTGCGCAGGTTCTTGCCCGGCAGGCCCTTGGAGCCGCCGCGCGCGGGAATGACCCCGAAGGCGTACGGCGTCGCCGTCATCCGCTAGACCCGGACCCAGCGCCGCTCCGCCGAGGCCTTCACGGCGGCGTCGATCACGCGCATGGTCTTGAGCCCGTCCCAGCCGTCGCAGGCGGGGGAGGCCTCGCCGCGGATGCAGGCCAGGAAGTGGCGGGCCTCCTCGACGTACATGTCGTTGAGCTGGCAGGCGAACGGATAGATCTCCCACCGGTTCGCCCTGGGATCGAAGACCCGGATCTCGTTCTCGAATCGCCGCCACTGGATCACGCCCTCTTCGCCCATCAGCTCGAAGTGGCTGTGCACGTTCCAGGCAAAGAGGTTCATATGGATGTTGCCCACCGTGCCCGAGGCGAAGCGTACGGTCAGGTCGGCGATGTCGTCGGTGGTGATCTCGAGGCTCGAGACGCGGTCGACCACCGCGCTGACCTCGGTGATCTCGCCGCAGAGCCACCGCATAAAGTCGATGGCATGGCTCTCGTCGAGCACGCAGCCACCGCCCTGCTTGGCGTCGGCCATGTAGAACGTGCGGTAGTCCTTGCCGGGATAGCGCGTGGTCAGGTGGTAGGCGTACTCGGTCCGCGCCGCGCGCACGGCCCCGATGCGCCCTTCCTTGAGCAGCTTCTCGGCGAGCAGCATGGGCGGCCAGTAGCGCCAGTTGTAGGCGGTGAGTACCTTGAGGCCCTTGGCGTCGCAGAGCTTGAGGAGGTCTTCCACGCCGTCCACGGACTGGGCGAAGGGCTTTTCGACCATGAGGTGCGCGCCGCGCTCGGCGGCCTGGCGGCCCAGGGCGAGGTGCGAGTCGGGCGGAGTGCAGATCACGGCGCCGTCGGCGCCCGCGAGGGCGGCTTCCGCCGTGGGCGCGATGGCCGCCCAGGGAAAATCCTTGGCCGCGGCCTCGCGCTGCGCGGGGGCGGCATCGTAGGCGGCGAGGCTCTCGACGCCGACCGTCCGGAAATTTCCGAGATGCCGGCGGCCGATCGAGCCCAGTCCGAGGACGGCGAGCTTCATCTCTTGGTCTCCAGGACGAGCCGCGGGGCGGGGGGGGGCGGCGGGTCCGCGGCGTGCAGGCGGTTCCATTCCTTCTCGTAGCGCTCGATGCGGGCGATGTCCCGCCGGACCATCAGCTCACGCAGCCCGTAGAGCTCGACGGCGTTGAACTTCTTGGAGATGACGGCGGTGACCCGCGTGGCATCGCCCAGGTCCAGCAGAAATGCTTCGAGGTCTCCGTCGTACTGGTCGAGGATGCGCTGCTTGTTCGCGTAGTACCACTCCGTTCCCGGATACGGGGTGGCGAAGAAGGGCTTGACGTTGAGGCCGAGGCGATTCCAGGCGCGGATGTTGTCCTTGAGGCTGTCGAAGTCCTCGTCGGGGAAGCCCATCATCTGGTTGGGGATGGGCCGGATACCCGCCTCGAGCGTCCACTTGAGCGAGCGCTCGTTGGTCTCGGGAGTGGCGCCCTTGCCGATGGTTTTCATCACGCGCGCGGAGAAGCTCTCGTAGCCGTAGACGAGATGCGAGCACCCCGCCTGCTTGATGGCTCTCAACACCTCGGGCGAGCAGAGGGTGGCGTGGCTGGTGCCGCCCCAGTGGACGCCACTGCACTTCTCGGGGTCGTGGGGGACGCCGTCACGCACACACTGGGGCTGCAGGCCCTCCTCGATCCAGAGCTTTGCGATATCCGTCAGCCACTTCTTGCCCGAGAACTGGTGCATGGTCATGAGGTTCTCGTCGAGGAAGCCGATGAAGTCCACCCCGAAGCGCTCGCGAGCGTACTTGACGAGGTTGACGACGTAGCGCGGGCTGTGGAAGCGGATCTTGCGGTCGTAGGTGAAGGCGACGTCGTTCTCGCCCTCCGCGTTCTCCTGGTGCTGCATGTCGCCCGCGATGCCCAGGTGGAAGCAGAAGCGGCAGATGAGCGAGCAGCCGTAGCTGGCGTTGATGTCGAGGCGCCGCTGGGCGAGCATGCCCTCCTCGGAGTAGAGCGCCATGCTGTTCTTGAAGTAGACCTCGAGCGGGAAGAGCTCCCAGGCCGGATAGGGCAGGCTGTCGAGATCCATGAGGAGGGGCTGCTCCGGGTTCAGCCTGGTCTTGCCCGAGGCGTCGCGCCAGATCAGCCCGGGAACGGCCGCCCAGTCGCGATTCCCCCCGTCCACCCGGCGAAGCAGCTCGGGAAAGGACACGAAGGCCTCGCCCACCACGCCCACGTCTATCCGAGGCAGGAAGCGCATGATGTCGTGAGGCATGCTCGTGAGGAAGCCGCCCCCCGCCACCACCAGCGCCTGCGGGCAAAGCTCCCTGGCCATCTCGACGATCTGCTTGATCGAGCGGTACGCCGTGGTGATGCCGCCGAGCGCGACCACGTCCCAGTGGTCCGCCTGCAGCACCTGGGCGATGACGGCATCCGAGGGGCGCCAGGCATTGTGGTCGTACACCTGCACCTTGTGTCCCTGGCCCACCACGATGGCGGCGAGGAGGGCCATGCCGTAGGGCACATGACGCGGATCGTCCTCCTCGCGCATCAGCGGATTGACGAACAGCACTTTAGCCATGATGGTCCTTCGCGGCGGTCTCGAGGAATGCGTCCAGAGTGGACGTGATGACGCCATCGCCGAAGAGCAGGCCGCCCTCGGTGCAGTTGAAGGTCTGGCAATCGGCATCGCGGGCCATCTCGAGAAAGACCTCGCGAAACCAATGATAGGTCGGGTCGCTGAACCACACTTCGCGCGTCACTGGATTCTCGGTGTGGATGAAGGCCTCGCGGTGCCGGGCCTTCAGGAGGTCGACGAGTTCCCGGAAGTATTGCGTCTTCTCGTACGGCGTGTCCGGAGCATATCCCAAATCGATGCCCACGAGTCCGATGCGCCGCTTCCCCAGCACGGCATGCGTGAGCACCCATGCCGAGGTGCCGACGTTGCCGCCGCCATTGAGACAGGGCAGGCCGTTCATCTCCCAGAGACGACGCGAATGGCTACCGGGCTTGTCATAGTCGTCGTACATCGGGTTCCACCAGTAGAGTTCCATGCGCGTCTGCTGGCAACGCCGCACCACCGCTGGCGCCGCGGAGGTCGCCGCGGCCACCTTGATCTTCGGCCCGTACGTATCGACGAGGTCGACCAGCGTGCTGTTGGCGCCAAGCTCATCCTCGCCATGGACGGAATCCATCTCCTGGCGGCGGAAGTAATCGTCAGCGGGGACCTCTGTCAGCCTCGGGTCGCCGAACCAGCGGACGATACGGTCCGGATGCGGGTCCACGCTCACCACAACATGAGGCACGACGCCCGCCCGCAAGCAAGCTCCGAGCGCCCCGTCAGCGGCAACGATGGTGCCGGGGAAGTTTGAGTCGCGCAGCCGCTCGATGCTTTGGCGTCGCCGAAGGCTTGGCCCAGCGCCCACGACGACGGCGGTATCCCCCGTGCCGAGCTGCGCGTCACGAAGCTCGAGAACAGAGCGTCCGATGTATGGCCGATTGTCCTCGGCGTTCTTGAGGCCTTCGCTCGCCACATGCTCGAACGTGGCCGCCTCAAGCTCGCGGGCGATCTTTCTTCCCAGCTCCATCCTGACGCCCTTTCGCTGTTCTATCTTCCGTATCCGCTCGGCTCGCTGTCCTGCTGGTCGCCTCGCTTGCGGCTGCGGCTCCTCCGGCGGGACGCGCTTTCGCTGGTCCGTCTTCCGTATCCGCTCGGCTCGCTGTCCTGCTGGTCGCCTCGCCTGCGGCTGCGGCTCCTCCGGCGGGCTGCGCCTCGCCCTGCCACATCAAACTCTTCTTGCTCACGAAGCAGATGCTGCCTCCGAGACGCGAGAGGGCCTTCTTCTCGAATTCATCGGTCGAGTTCGCGGCATCCCCCTTGTCCTCGATCTTCGCGTCAACCTTGTAGTTGCCCTTGAGGAACTCCGGCATGCTCAGCTCCTTTTCGCGATCCGCCCGCCCGTGCTGTCGCCGTTGCCCGCGGGCGAGGCCAGGCGCCTCAGCGTGAGGAACTTCTCGGGCGGCAGACCCAGGCGAACCAGGCCCGCCACGTGCCGTTCGGGCCTTTCGAAGGTGGCGACGACGATGCCGTCGACATCGGCCATGGGCAGCTCGGAGACCGGCCGCACAGGCAGGCCCAGGAAATGGCCGCCTCCCTCCCCCGCGAAGATCCCCACCGGCTCCAGCCCGAATTCCTTGAGGGTGAGGTAGGCCAGCTCGGCCGCCTCCCCGGTTCCGCAGAGCGCGATGCGCTTCATCCCGTTCCGCCCCAGCTGCCCCATGGCCTCCCGGAGATTGTCGCGGGTCCGCCGGTAGAGCTGCAGTGAATGTCCCATGTACTCGTAGGTCAGGCGGGCCTTCTCCGTAGCGCCCTTGGCCGTGAGCATGTAGCGGAGGCGCTTGCGGGCGGAGGGCTTGCTGGAGAACTCCCGTATCTTGATGAAGCCCTTCCCGGCCAGCCGCTTCAGATACAGGTTGGTCAGCCCGAGGGCCACGCCCATTCGCGCGGCGAGGGCGCGCTGGGTCAGGGGCGCCCCCTCCTCGATGGCGGTCAGGATCTCGAGCTCGCGCTCGATGTGACGCTCGATGGCCATGGCGTTCAATATATGAACACAGGCAGCGCGCCCGAGTCAAATTGCTAGGAGCTCGCTCTCAGGAAGGCCACGAACCTCCGCGGGTCCACGAGCTCCCTGGCGTAGCGGAGATTGTCCGTCCCGGTGTGAGTCAGCCAGAGAAACCCCGTGTAGACGCCGAGGGCAAGCACGAATCCCCCGGCCAGGGCTGCCGGCTCGGGCGCGCCGGCGGCGGCGAGGCCTTCCCGGGTCGCCTCGTTGACGGCCACGAGCACGGCGAAGCCCGTCAGGTACGCCACGGTCACCCGCTGGAAGCCGATGCCGGCCAGCTCGCGCGTCCATCGGATGAACACCCAGCAGGGGAAGATCACCATGAGCAGACGCACGGCCGCCGCCCCCGTGCCACCGAGGGTCGGAACCAGTACCACCATGGCGACAAGATAGACGGCCAGGCGCAGGAGAACGACGCGCACGAACCGTCCGTGCTGATCCATGGCGTAGAGGATGAACTGATACGGATTGAAAGCCGTCTGGGCCAGGGCCGCCAGCACCAGGACCATGAGCGGCGCGACTGCGAGAAGGAAGCGCCGGCCATAGAGCAGGGTGAGGATGGGCTCACGCAGCGCCCAGAGGCAGAAGGCGGCCGGCACCGCGATGAAGAGTAGCCGGTCCATGGCCGCGGCGAAGACCCGCCGGCTCTCGGCCGCGGCCTCGAGCCCCGGTGTGGCGAAGAGCCGAGAGAGCCGCGACAGGAGAAGCTGGAAGGGATACTGGTTGAGCCGGCCGAGCACTTCCCAGAGTGCCCGCGCGACCTGGTAGTACCCGGCGGCGGTCAAGCCCGCCCAGCGCGCGACGAGAACACGATCGAGAGAGTCCTGGAGCATGCCGATGGGACTCGTGATGAAGAGCGGGCGCGCGTAGCTCCAGTAGGCCTGAAGCGTCGCGCGATCGGGACGACGCAGCGCGATGCCTCTGCGGAAGACGAGGATGTACCCGCCCACGAGGATCTCCGTGGCGCCCTCGACCACCAGGGCCGCCGCCACCCAGCGGATGTCGGGTGCCCAGATCAGCACGGTCATCGTCACCGCGAAGCGGAGCCCCTTGCCGGCCACCTCCGTGATCGCGTGGGCGCTCGCCCACTCCCGTCCCACGAAGGCGACGCTGAGGGTCGCCGCGAGATTCATCAGGAGCTGGGCGACGAGGACGAAGAGAACGACCTCGAGGGGCACGCTCGTCGGGATCACCAGGGATCCCCAGCGGGCCGCTGCGAGCACGAGGAGGAGGGCCGCGACCTGGATCACCAGCTGGAGCGCGGCCATGGTCCCCACGCAGCGGCCGAGGTCGCCGCCTTCCGCCACCCGCTTCTGGTGCGCCTGATTCAAGCCGGGGAGCAGGAACGCGGTCAGCATCCCCACCAGGCCCATGCTGAAACCCAGGATGCCGAGGGCGTCGGGTCCGAGCCAGCGGGCGATGAGGATCGTGGTGACGAAGCCGAAGGCGCTGGCGAGACCGGTGCCGAAGAAGAGGACGACAGACTTCCTGCCGAGATTCCCCTCGTGGCTCACGGCGTTCAATAGGTGAACACACCCGTCGCCGGCCGGTCAAGGTCATTCGGCGCCGGTACTGGGTCAAGTTGCGAGCCAGATCAACTCAGCCCTCGCCTCGGGCTGCGCCCTCAGCTCGAACCGCCACGCCCGAGGGAGCCAGCTTTGCCCAGCGTACGTGGGTGTACGTTGAGCGTTGCTAGCGACCGAGAACGTGGCATTTCGAGCTGAGCGGCCCCGCCGCGAGGCGAGAGCTGAGTAGAACTGGCGAAGCAAATTGGCCCAGTACCCGGGCTCCTTGGGCCCCACCCGTCCTCGTGATAGGCTTCATGGCCGATGGGCCTGAGAAAGCTCGCGAAAAGGGTCCTCGGCGTCCAGCGTCAGCCGACGTACTACCTGCCGTGGCTGACGCGCCCTCATCTCCAGTGCGCCCTCGTGCTCAGCAACGTCGAGTCGCGCTTCAAGGTCGGCTACAACCGCGGGAGCTTCCCGGTCTCCGTGGTCCAGTACGATGCCGACGGCGCAGTGGCGGGTCGGCACGAGGTGACGCTGCCCGACGCGGTGGAGGCCGTCGAGCTGCCCCTGCCGTCCGCTCCGGGCGGATGCGGCTTCGCCACGGTGAGCGGCGAGCGCATCAACTCCGATCTCTACGTCACCCTCTCCGACGGCCTCGCCTATACCGCGACCCACGGTCGCGGCGAATTCATCGAGCGCTATGCGCTCCCGGGCCGCTTGCTCCTGGCCATGATCGGCGGGCTCCTGGGACTGGCGGGCCGAGCCATTCCCGCCTTCGTTCGCCACCAGTACGCGTACGTCGGCCCCGACAGCCGCTCGCACCTGCTCGTGATGAACCTGTCCAACGTGACGAACCGCGTCCGCGTCGTGGCCAGCTGGGAGGGGCGCGTCCTTGGCGCCCGGCTTCTGCGGCTCCCTCCCATGGGCTCGACGCTCCTGGACATCGGGACGTTTGGCTCAGCCTCGGGCGGCACCGCCACGGAGGTGTGGAGGCTCCGGCTCGAGGGCGCGGCGTGGTTCAACCTGTACGTCGTCGGCGCGGGTGCCCGGAACCTCGAGGGGCCGCTGTCGCTGATGCATGTCAAATAGCGTCTCGGCCCTGCTCTCGGCCACGTTCTACGAGCCGGGCTACGACCACCTCGTCGAGCTGGTGCACCAGCGCGATCCGGAGGCGCGCCGCCGGCTCGCCTCCCTCGATCTCTCCGCCTACGGCCCCGACGGCAAGCTGCTCCTCGAGCATGGCCTGGACACGCGGGAGGAGACGCTGGACCTGGGCGCCCTCCTCGCCCCCACCGCGCGCGAGCACGGGCGCGTCATGGCCGTGTTCGACGCGCGCTACGAGGAAGACGCGTTTCCCTACCGCCCCCACCACTACGCCTACGTCCATCGCGCGGGCTCCGCCACCCCGGCGCTCTACTATGCCGTCAGCGCGGCCCTCGGGGGCGTGCCCGACCGGATCGGGGACATGTCCCGCATCAACAACTTCGACACCTATGTCTTCCGTCGCGGGCCCCACGCCGCGCGGTACTCGGTCATGCTCGGCAACGTCGGCCGCTTCGCTCCCACAGAGGCGCAGGTCTTCGCCTACTACGGTGCCGAGCGCGTGGAGGAGACGGTCCCCCTCGGACCCCGAGCCCATGCCGAGGTCGCCCTCGCGCCCGAGCGCGGCGGGCAGCCCCTCACCCGCGTCGAGACCAAGTCGCTCTTCCGTCTGGCCGGATACGTGGCCGGCCGTCGGGACCCCTCGGGCGACCTCGTGCTCTTCGACCACCTCTTCACGTTTTTCAAGTGATTTTCGAGCTGAGACGTGGCCACGCACTTCGAGTTGAGCAGCGAAGCTGCGAGACGAGAGCTGAATTGATTCCGCAGGCGTGGCAATTCGAGTTGAGCGGTGAAGCCGCGAGACGAGAGCTGAGTGGATTCACGGCGAGGCGAGTGCTGATTTGACCCACGGTCCCGAGCCCGAGGACGCGCTCATCCTCTGCTACTGCACCATGTTGACCGTCGGCGAGCTGCGCCGGGCCTGCGCGGCGGGCGGCTGGCCGCTGCCCGGCAAGGAGAACACCGGCCGGCTGTGCACCGGGTGCCTCGGAGACCTCCTCTACTGTCAGTCGCGATTCGAGAGGCCGCCGCGAGAGGCCCGGAGCGTCGGCCCGTGACGACGCGCGACGAGCTGCGCCTGCACGATGTCCCCTGTCCGCTGTGCGGGGGGAGCCGCGTCTCGCCCGTGATGCGTGACGAGGGGTTCCATCGGATCAGCGGTCCCGGCCTCGTGGCGTGCACGAGCCTGGACCACGGCGCCTTCGGGCAGATCGTGGCCTGCGATCAGTGCGGCCTCCGCTTCCGGAGCCCGCGCGAGGACGACGCCACCATCCTCTCCCTCTACGCCGACGTGGAGGACCACGTCTACCTCGAGAACGAAACGGCGCGGGTGGCGACCTTCTCGCGCGCCCTCTCGCGCCTGGAGAGACATGTCCCCGTGCGCGGACCGCTGCTGGACGTCGGCTGCTATACCGGCGTCTTCCTCGACGTCGCCGCGCGGGCGGGCTGGCCGGTGGTGGGGCTCGAGCCCAGCCGCTGGGCCGCCAAGGCCGCCTCCGCCAAGGGGCACCGCGTGCACACGGGCACGCTCGACACGGCGCCCTTTCCCCGGGGATCCTTCGCCGTCGCCACCATGTGGGATGCCCTCGAGCACTATGCCGATCCCGTGGGCGAGCTGAGGCGCGCGAGGGATTTCGTCCGGGACGGCGGCTATCTCGTGCTGACCACGATGAACATCGACACGCTGGCCGTGCGGATGCTCAGGAAGCGCTGGCCCTGGTACATGCGCATGCACCTGACCTACTTCACGCCCGAGACGGTGGAGGCGGCCCTCGGCCGGGCGGGCTGGCGCCTGGCCCACCGCCATGGCTACGGTCACGTGGTCACCTGGGACTATCTCCTGCTCAAGCTCGCCCCTTACTGGCACGGAGGGAGCGCGGCCGGCCGCGCGGGCCTGCGTCGGCTCGGCCTCTCCCACCGGACGCTCACCGTCGACCTCGGCGATTTCATGACCGTCTACGCGGAGAAACTGCCCGGATGACCACTCGCCTCGTCGTCCTCGCCTACAACGAGGAAGCGGGCATCGGCCAGAGCCTCGCGGCCATCCACGGCCTCGGCCTTCCCGACCTCGACGTCATCGTGGTGGACGACGGCAGCACGGACCGCACGGAGGCGATCGTGCGCCAGATGAAGGCGACCGTTCCCCTCGAGCTCCTCTCCCACGAGGTCAACCGCGGCGTCGCCGCCGCCTTCGACACCGGCCTCCGCCACGCCGCCGCCATCTCCAAGCCCGGGGACTTCGTGATCACCATCGAGGGCGACGGCACCAACAGCCTCCAGGCCCTCGGCCCCATCATCTCCCTCCTCGGTCAGGGCTACGACGTCGTGTGCGGGTCGCGCTACGTCCCCGGGGGCGGCTATCATGGCTTCCCGCTCGGGCGGCGGATCTGGAGCGTAGGCGCCAACCTCGTGATGCGCTGGTACTGCGGCCTCGTGCCCGTCAAGGACTACACGCTCTTCTATCGGGGCTATCGGGCGGAGCTCCTGCAGGAGGCCTTCCGGCGCTACGGGCGGCGCTTCATCGAGGCGCAAGGATTCTTCGCCAACATCGAGATACTGGTGAAGCTCTCGCGGCTCCGGCCGCTGCGGGCGGCCGAGACTCCCGTGGTCTACGCCTACGGCGCGAAGCGCTCGGGGAGCAAGATGCGCGTGTGGCGCAACCTCAGCGAGTACCTGCGCTTCTTCGTCCGCGACTCGCGGCGGCCCTCGCGGCCCGGCTCCTGAGCGTTCCCGGGTCGCGGAAGAGCCGCGGATTGGTACGTATCCACTCGTAGAGCCGGCGCACGCCCGCCTCCGGCGAGGTCCTCGGCCGCCAGCCGAGCACGCGGGCCGCCTTGCGAATGTCGCTGACGTACACCTTCTGGTCTCCGGGCCGCCAGTCGTCGTAGCCGACGGGCACGCGACGGCCCAGCAGCTCCCCGAGCATGTCGAGCAGCTCGAGGAGGGACATCGTGCTCGCGGGCCCGCCGCCGATGTTGAAGATCTCTCCGGCCGCGGCGTCGATGCGCCGGTAGGCCGCGCGGTAGGCGCGCACGAGGTCGTCGACGTACAGCACGTCACGGACCTGGCGGCCGTCGCCGAAGATGGTGATGGGACGGCCGTAGACGGCGGCCAGGGTGAACCAGGCGACCCACCCCTGGTCCTCCATGCCGAACTGGCGCGGCCCGTAGATGCAGGACTTGCGGAAGACCACGGTCCGGAGCCCGTAAATGCGGCTGTAGTCCCGCACGTACTGATCGCCCGCCCCCTTCGAGCAGCCGTACGGCGAGTGGAAGTCCAGGGGAAACGACTCGGGGATACCTCGAGGCCAGCCCTTGAAGACGTGGCGCGTCCCCGCCCGCCGCGTCCGCACGCCTTCGAGCCCGCCATACACCTTGTTCGTGGACGAGAACACGAGGGCGGGCCGACGGCGCGAGGTCCGGATGGCTTCGAGGACCTCGAGGGTGCCGCCCGCGTTGACGGCGAAGTCGTCCCGGGGATTTGTCACGGAGGTGGTGACGGCGGTTTGGCCGGCATTGTGGATGACGAGGTCCGCCTCGCTCACCAGCTCGGAGAGGCGCCGGCGTGGCCATCGGATGTCTCCCCGCACGATGCGCACGCGACGACCGTGGGAGGCGGCGAGCCAGCGGGCATTGGCCTGGGCGCCCGGACGCGAGAAGTTGTCGAAGACGGTGACCCGGGCGCCCGAGCGCAGGAAGCCGTCGGAGACGTTGGAGCCGATGAAGCCTGCGCCGCCGGTCACGAGCACGCGTGTGGGCACCGGGATCCTCCGTTCAGACGGTGTTTCGGCGATACAGGCGGAAGACGTGATCGCCACCTGCCCGCACCGTCTCGACAAGCGTGAAGTGCCGGGCCAGGAGCGTGTCGATCCGGGCCACCAGCTCGACGTAGGGGCGGCGCCCGCCGTAGAACTGGAGGACGTTCGGCTCGATCACGGCAAACCGCGCGTCGCTCCCCAGCCACCCCTCGAGCTCGTCCGCGCCCCACATGCCAGCCCGATGGTAGCGCTGCTTGTCGCGTGAGCTCGTGAACACCATCAGGTGCTGGTGGAATTGCCGGAGGTAGCTCTGCCGGCCCGCGAGATGGAGGGGCAGCGGGTCGCCCAGCAGAAACACCCGTCGTTCGCCGCTTGGGATGACGGCGGCGATCCGGGCGGCCACCGCGCGCAGCGCGGGGATCTCGGCCTCCGCGGGCACGATGCGCCGCGGCAGGTACGGCGAGCGATGGACCCACGGCGAGACGATGAGGGCGAGAAGGAAGGCGGCCGCGACGAGACGACGAGGCGTCGCGGACAGCTCGAGTCGCCCCCACGCCTCCGCGAAGAGGCAGCCGATGACGATGACGAGAAGGGGGGCAATGGCCCCCACGTACGCGTAGCTCTGCTTGACGTACGGCCCCACGATGACGAACTGCCAGGCCACGAGGTACCAGAAAAGCCAGAAGGTGAACCACAGGCCCGTGGGTCGCCACGGCGCCGTCGAGATCCGCCCCTTCCACGTCCGCAGTGCCTCGAGGGCGCTCAGTCCGACGAGGGCGACCATCCAGATCGCATAGCGGCGCAGGAAGAAGGCGAAGGACTTTGCCATGCCGGCGAGCCGCCCGAGCGGGCTCGGATCCCATGGGATGTCCGTGTAGTCGGAGACCCACACCGCGGCGGGATCTTCCATCAGGTTATGCCAGGAGTAGTAGCCCATGGGCTCGACCCACGCGCGCACGATCGGCATGTACGCGAGCATCTTCCAGTGCTGCCGGTCCCACACGAAGAAGAGGAGGGGGATGGAGGCGGCCACGGCTACCAGGCCGGCCCGTCGCGCCAGGGAGCCCGCGCGAAACACCGTGTACGCGAGGGCGAACGGAATGGCCGGCCAGTAGTGGGGCTTCACGAGGAAGAGGGCGGAGAAGACGGCCATGGCGAGGAGATCGCGCCCGGGCCACGCTGTACAGAACAGGATGTAGATGGCGAGGAGCGTAAGCGCGGCCACGAGGGGCGAGAAGTGCGCGGTGGCGAAGTAGCCCATGACGAGGCCGTGGGTGCAGAACAGACCGCACGCCGCCACCCCCGCCAGCCTCCCGCCCCAGCGCGCCGCCAGCGCGAAGATCAGGACGACCACGAGCGCCCCTACGAGGACGGCGAGGAGCCGGGCCACGAGCAGGCTGGGTCCGAAGATCGCCTGGGAGAGGCCGAAGAAATAGAAGGGCAGGGGCACCCACTGCCCGGTCATCTCGTCCTGGTAGAGCGTGATGTCGCCCCGGACGAGCAGGGTGCCCAGGGCCAGATACTCGGCCTCGTAGTCATGATCCACGAGCACCCAGGCGAGCAGGACGGCCACGATCAGGAAGGCGATCACACAGCAGGCGAGCAGCATCGGGCCGCCTGACGCCGGCGCGCGGCCGGTCATGCCCTCAGGCCTTGCGGGCAACGAACACGTTGAGGGTGAAGGTTCGCGCGAGAGGCCGCCAGTGACCGAGCCAGCCCTCCAACTTCCGCGTGGCGGGAAAGACATTGTGCACGAATGGCGGGAAGCAGCCCACGGTAGTGACGCGGCACGCGCGGAATCCCGCCGCCTCGAACCCGCGGCACACGCGGCCCGGCCATACCCGCACGATGCCGCGCTCGACCCGCCAGCTCCGTCGGGGGTGCATGGCCAGATGGACGTACCACTGGGGGTTCCAGGGATTGGGCTCGAGGAAGACGGCCCGGCCGGCCGCTCTCAGACGCTCGAAGGCGCGCGTCGCCACCGCGCGGACGTCGGGCACGTGGTGGAGGATGTGGCCGCCCACCACCGCGTCGAACTCCCGCCCTCTCACGCGAGAGAGCGTGGTGGCGTCGTCCTCGACCAGGGTGAGGCTCCCCCGCTCCGGATGCTCGGCGGTGAGTCGCTCGAGATACTCGATCGATCGTCGCGAGATGTCCACCGCGGTGACGCGGCAGCCCCGGTCGAGCAGGGGCAGCGTGAAGCGGCCCCCGGAGGCGCCCAGCTCCAGGATCCGCTCGCCCCGCCGCGGGTCCACGGCCTCCAGGAAGCGATCGAGCACGAACGCGAAGTACGGATTCGCCTGCTGGAAGTTCTCGTCGTACTCGTCCGCGGTGGCGTCGTAGAACCGACGCTGCACGTCCTGCCAGTCAGAAGGCATCGGCCGTTATGGTAGGCTATTCGGCGTCGTCATTCCAGAATTTTGAGGACCACGCTCCGACACGAGGTGCCACGAAACCTTGGAATCGCCGGACGATGCCGCGCGGGTGATCGCCGTGGCCACCGTCGTGATCGCGCTGGTCTTCGTCGCATACGCGTGGAGCGGAGCCGACCTCTGCCTCTGGTGCGCGGTCCTCGGCCGGTAGCCGCGTGAACCTCTACGACGATTTCCGCCCCGATGTCGTCGCTCTCCTCAAAGACCAAGAGGCGAAGCTCCCCGCCCCCGACGGGCAGGCGCGGAGCGGTGACAGGCTGGGCCCGCTCGGCCGCCTGCGGAGCCTCGCCGCCCTCTACGCGCTGGGGGCGCAGGTCAAGACGGGTCTGCACCGGCGTCTGGTCCACGCCGATCTCCGGCTCGGGTGGTTCGAGGAGTTCCAGAGGTACTGGATGGGCGAGCTGGGCTGTCGTCCCATCCACCCTCACGACTTCTACTTCCTCTCCGGCGTCTATCGCCAGCGCGCCCAGACCCTCTACTTCGAGCACCTCGAGCGCCCCGACCTCGCCTCCGACGACAAGCACCTGGATGCCTGGCGCGATTCGCGCATGGTCTCGTACCTGTTCCTGCACGCCTATCGCCTCGCCCTTTCCCCCCTCCGCGTGCATCCCTTCGCCCGCTTCATCCCGCGCGGCGGCCGCGTGGCCGAGTACGGGTGCGGCGCCGCCCCCATCGTGACCGCCCTCGCCCGTCACTACCGCCACCTCGATCTCCAGCTGGTGGGCGCCGACATCCCGCACCTGCTCTTCCACTACGCGCGCTGGAAGTTCCGCGGGGACCGCTTCGTGAGCATGGTGCCGATTGTCCCGAACGACGACACGCCCCTGGCGGGGGAGTACGACACGATCTTCTGCCTCGAGACCTTCGAGCACCTGCCCCGCCCGGTCGCCGTGGTCGAGCATCTCTACCGCGTGTTGAAGCCCGGCGGCTGCCTCGTCTTCGACTATGTCCGCTCCGACGGCACCGGGCTCGACACGGCCGCCGCGCTCCGCGATCGCGTCCCCGCCCTCGAGCTCATCCTGAGGCGCTTCGACATCGTCCAGGGCCGCGTGACGACGGAGGGCGTCCACGTCGACGCCACCGTGGCGCGGAAGCGCTGACCGGGGCCACAGGACGGCATGACCCGCCGTCCCCTCTTGGCTCTCGCCGGGCTGTGGCTGGCCATCTGCGTCGCGGCCGCGGCCTGGGTCACCGTCGATAGACGCCCGCCCGAGTGGGACCACGCCAATCACCTGGAGCGCGCGGTGGACTGCTACCGCAATCTCCGCATCGTCACCGACTCGGGAGCGCGCGAGATCCTGGAGGCCTCGTCCTTCTATCCGCCGCTCGCCACCTGCGCCGCGGGCGCCCTCTACCTCGTCTTCCCCATCACGCCCCTGACTGCGCAGGTCGTCATGATGGCCTTTCTCGCCCTCGCCCTCGCCTGCGTCTACGGGCTCGGCCGCCGCCTTGCCGACGTCGAGACGGGACTCTGGGCCGCCTTCCTCCTCGCCACCGCGCCCTTCGTCGTCTTCTCGCTGACCAACTTCCAGCTCGATCTGCCCCTGGCCGCCATGGTGGCGCTGACGCTCTACGCCGTCATCCGAGCGGAGGATTTCGGGAGGCCCGGCTGGTCGCTCGCCCTGGGGGCGGCCCTCGGCCTCGGCATGCTGACCAAGCCGCCCTTCGCCGCCTATGTCGTCCCGTCCCTCCTCTGGAGCCTCGGGCGCGCCCTCGCCTCCCCCGAGCGCCGCCGGCGGCTCCTCTGGGCGGCCGGCGCGCTCGTGATGGGCGCGGCCCTGGCCCTTCCCTGGTATGGCCCCCGGCTCTTCGGACTCCCCGCCCAGATGCTCAATCGCTCCTTCAAGCAGGCCGCCGAGCAACAGAATCCCGACCCCCTGACGGCGGCGGCGCTCTCGTTCTACCCGCGGACCCTGCCGACCCAGCTCGGCCTCGTCGCCGCCTTCCTGCTCCTCTGGGGGCTGTGGACCCTCGGCAAGGAGGGGCGGACGGCCCGCGGCTTTCTCTGGCTCGCCACCCTGGGGCCCTTCGTGCTCTTCTCGCTGATCCAGAACAAGAACCTGCGCTACACGCTTCCCATCTTGCCGGCGGCCGTGCTCGTCGCGGCCAGGGGCTTGCGCGCGCTCCCGTCCGCGTGGCGCCGCGCCGCCGGCGCGGGCGCGCTGGCCGCGGGCGTTCTCCAGGTCTCGATGACGCTCTGGGCCCTGCCGCCACCACCCACCTTGCCCGGCATGATCTTGCCCCTGGCCATCGGCAGGCCGCCCAGCGGCGCCGACTGGCAGCACGATCGAATCCTGGCCGACCTCGGTCGCGCCAGCCGCGGCCACGCCGTCACCGTGGCCATCGTGCCGAACGACAACTTCTTCTCCGTGTCGAACTTTCGCTACGAGGTCGTGCGCCGCGGCCTGCCGTACCGGATGACGCGATCCTGGACCGACGCGCCCCTCGGCGTGGAGTTCGTGGTGCTCAAGACGGGCGCCCAGGGTCCATCCTATGCGGCGGCGCGGCCGGAGAGGATCAGCCGCGCCTTCACGGGCGGCGATCCCTACTGGATGTCGGCCTTCCCCGTGATCGCGGAGTATCCATTGCCCGATGGGAGCACCGCCTCGCTCCGCGCGCGCCGCATCCCACCCCTCGTCGGAGTGACGCCCGGCGCCGTCGCCGAGCGCCTCGAGCGCGATCCCGCTGCCTTGCTCGCCGACAACGTCGACGACGCGCAGGGCTTGAAGGTCCGCCTCGAGTACCGGCCGCAAGGCATCCTGCGCGGCGAGATCGACCGGGCCGTGCTCACGGCGGAATCCGCCTTCGTGGGCGAGTTCGGCCGGCGCCGGCCCGCCCCCCTGCGGATGCGCGACATCTGGATCGAGGGGAAGGGTCTCGTCTTCAACCCGCAGCGCCTCATGCGCGAGGGGCGGCTCGAGATCCTGGACCTGAACGCCCTTGTGATCCGCAGCGTGACCGTCACCCAGGAGGATCTGAGCGAGTTCCTCCTGGATCAGCCCATCGGGAGCGGCATGAGCATCGCCCTCGAGGACGGCGCGGCCAAGGTGCGGGTGACACGCTTCGGGCCGACACTCAAGGCCCGCGTGCGCTTCGGCCCCGGCGACAGCGAGCGGCCCTTCACGCTGTCGGTGAGCCGGGTCAGCCTGGGAGGGATGACCGTGCCCGGCCCCTTCGTGAACTGGCTCATCCGCCATCTCGACCCGACCACGGCCTTGCGTCGCCTGCCCGTGCCCATCGTGCTCGAGCCGCCGCGCATCGTCGAGGGCAAGATCACTCTCGGCACAAACTGAAAAGGCCGGCTATCTCGGCGCTGCTATGAGGGACCCCGCAGGCGGCTCAAAAAGGTCCCGATGCGAGGCGGCGCCCCGCGGTTCGAGGTGAGCGGCGGCCCCCGGCCGTCGCGAGACGAGAGCTGAGTTGATTCGCAGGTGAAACGTACTTTCTGTACGTTGAACCCGCGGCCGAGGGCGCCAACGAAGCAGATGGGCCTTTCTCAGCCGCCTGCTAGCTCAGCTTTACTTTGTCTCCGACCAGCGTCGCCAGGCGGACCATGGCCAGGATCTTGATGACCACCCACGATGGGTCGAACTCCGAGCGCCGGACGCTGAACTTGGGGCTCGACGGGTAGGCGTGGTGGTTGTTGTGCAGGCTCTCCCCGCCCGTGAGCCAGGCGAGGAGTCGGATGTTCGTGCCGGAGTTGTTCATGAAGTTCTTGCGTCCCCACCAGTGGCCGAGACCGTTGATGGAGGGGGCGAGGACGAAGACGTACAGGACGAGGTGCACGGCGACCACGAAGATTCCCCACGCGGGTCCGAGCACGAGCATGGCGAGGGCGAGACCGATGATGCCCCCGAGGGTGCCCTTGGAGAAGATCCGCCGGTCCCACCAGTCTTCCTTGATGTCCTTGGCCCAGCGGGTCAGGGTCTCCGGGTTCCGGGCCTCGCGCACGTAGTAGTAAACGTTCCAGAGCTGGATGCGCCAGAAGCCGTGCACGAGAGGGCTGTGGGGATCCTTCTCGGTGTCCGTGAAGGCGTGGTGCTTGCGATGCACGGCCACCCACTGACGACGGTCCTGCCCCGTGGTGATCCACAGGATGATGCGGAAGAAGAAATCCGCGATGGGGTGCAGCGTGAGGGCGCGATGCGCGAGACCTCGATGCAGGTACACGGAGGTCGCAACCACCGCGCCTTGCGTGACCAGGACCGTGACGGCGACAGCCAGCAACGCTTTCAGCACGTAGGGGTCTCCTTTTTTTTCTCTGTCGTGAGCGCTCGTCGCCGGCCCGTCTTCGCTATCCCGCCAGTTTCGGGTCGAGGAGATCCCTCAGGCCGTCGCCAAGCAGGTTTAACCCTAGCACAGTCGAGGCGATCGCGGTGCCCGGAAAGATGGCAAACCAGGGAGACATGCTCAAAAAGGCTTGGGCCTCCCGGAGCATCAGGCCCCACGACGGATGCGGCGGCTGGGTGCCCAGGCCGAGATAGGACAGCGCTGCCTCGGCCAGGATGGCCACGGGGAAGCTGATGGTCGCCTGGACGATGAGCGGTGGCACCGTGTTGGGAAAGATGTGCCGGCCGACCAGGGTGGCGTCCCCCGCGCCGAGCGCCCGGGCCGCCAGCACGAACTCGCGGTCGCGCAGCTCCAGAAAGCTGGCGCGGGTGAGCCGCGCGAAGACGGGCAGGAAGCTCACGCCGATGGCGACCATGGTCATGGCGACACTTGGCCGGAACACCGCGGTGATGAGGAGGGCGGAAAGGATGGCGGGAAAGCCCTGGACGGCGTCCATGAGACGCATGAACACCTCGTCGAGCCAGCCGCCGAAGTAGCCGGAAAGCATGCCGAGCAGGACGCCCAGGCCCATGCCGATGCCGACGGCGATGACCCCGACCAGGATCGACGTGACGGAGCCGATCATGACGCGCGAGAGCAGATCGCGGCCGAACTGGTCGGTGCCGAAGGGATGCGCGCGCGAGGGCCCGTGGAGCCGCCCCTCCATGGACATCTCGAGCGGGTCCCGCGGGGTATAGGTCAGGCTGAGGGCGGCGGTCAGCACGAGCATCGCGGTGATGGCGAGGCCGATGACGAAGGTCACGTGGCGGCGCGCCCGTCGCCACTGGCGGCTTCCCGCCGCCCGGGCCGTCTCACTCATAGCGAATGCGGGGGTCGAGGACGCCGTACAGCACGTCGACGCCGGCATTGATGGTCACGATGACGGTGGCCACGAAGAGGACCACGCCCTGGACCACGGGCAGGTCGCGGGCGCTGATGGCGCCCAGCGCGAGCCGGCCCAGGCCGGGCAGGTAGAAGACCGATTCCAGGATGATGCTGCCCGCCATGAGCTGGCCGAGCTGTATGCCGGCCACCGTGAGGATCGGGATCATGGCATTGCGGAGGGCGTGACGGAACAGCACGGCCGACTCGGCCACGCCCTTGGCGCGCGCGGTCTTCACGTACTCTTCCCTCAGCACCTCGAGGACGGCCGACCGGGTGGTGCGCGCCAGCACGGCGAACTGGAAGAGGCCGAGGGCGACGGCGGGCAGAAGCAGCGACTTGAGCGCGTGGCCCACGCCCTGGCCCCAGCCGTCGAAGCCGCCGGCCTGAAACCAGCCGAGCCTGACCGAGAAGAGCAGGATGAGCAGGAGCCCGGCCCAGAAGCCCGGCACGGCGATGCCGAGCTGGGAAAGTGTCATCGTGAGGTAGTCGCCCCAGCGCCGGTGGCGGGTGGCGGCGAACACGCCGAGCGGGATGGCGGCCGCGGCCATGAGCGCGGCGGCCATCACGGTCAG